>NZ_CP185370.1:315817-631635 GCF_049177115.1 Microbacterium phosphatis
ATCGGCGCCGCGGTGTTGACGATCACGGCGGGCACCACCGGATTCCTCACCTTCCTCGACTCGTTCAACCCCGAGTTCTCGGCCGGCCCGGAGTTCGGCGCCCAGCTCGGCCGCTTCATCACCGAGGTCGAGCTCGGGCGGACGTGGCTGATCACCACGATCGCCGCGGCCGTCGTCACGATCCTGGCGTTCGCGATCCGATCCTGGACGTCCACGCTGTTCACGGCCCTCCTGGCCCTGGCGACCCTGATCCCGATGGCGACGCAGGGCCACTCGGGCGAGCTCGCCAGCCACGACGCCACGGTCACGGCGATGACGCTGCACGTGCTGGGCGCCGCCGCCTGGCTCGGCGGCCTCGTGCTGCTGGTGGTGCTGCGCCCGAGCCTGGGCGCACGCATCGCCAAGGTCGTCGCGCGCTACTCGTCGATCGCGCTGATCGCGTTCCTGCTGGTCGCCGTCTCGGGAGTCGCGCGTGCGCTGTCCTCGATCGGCACCTGGGAACAGCTGACCTCGCCCTACGGCGTGCTCCTGGGCGTCAAGGTCGTCGCCCTCGTCGCGATGGGGGTGCTCGGCGCCTGGTATCGGGGCCTGCTCATCGACCGGATGGATCGCGACCAGAAGGCGTCGCGCGCGTTCTGGACGCTGATCGGCATCGAGCTGGCGTTCATGGGGATCGCCTCGGGCGCCGCCGCCGCGCTCGCCCGCACCGCCCCGCCGCTCGGCGAGACGCCCTACGCGTCGACGCCCGCCGAGATCCTGACCGGCGAGCCGCTGCCGCCGGAGCTCACGGTGGCCCGCTGGTTCACGACCTGGGACATCGACCTGCTCTGGGCCACGGTCGCGGCCTTCGGCATCGCGCTGTACGTCGTGGGCGTGATCCGGCTGCGCCGCCGCGGCGACCGCTGGCCGATCTACCGCACCGTGCTGTGGGTGGCGGGCATGGTGACGCTGTTCTGGGTCACGTCCGGCCCGATCAACGCGTACCAGGACTACCTGTTCAGCCTGCACATGCTGGGCCACATGCTGCTGACGATGGGCATCCCGCTCATGCTGGTGCCGGGCGCCCCGGTGACCCTCGCGCTGCGCGCCTTCGAGAAGCGCGACGACGGCACCCGCGGCGGCCGCGAGTGGATCATGTGGGGCGTGCACAGCCCGTTCGCCAAGGTCATCACGCACCCCCTCGTCGCGGCGGGCATCTTCGTCGGGTCGCTCTGGGTGTTCTACTTCACCGACCTGTTCCGCTGGTCGCTGTACGACCATCTCGGCCACGTGTGGATGGTCGCCCACTTCCTCATCTCGGGCTTCCTGTTCGTGATGACGCTGACGGGCATCGATCCGCTCCCGTACCGCATGCCGTATGCCGGGCGACTGGTCACGCTGATCGCGGTGATGGCGATGCACGCGTTCTTCGGCGTCGCGATGATGATGCAGGAGGGCCTGATGGTCGCCGAGTGGTTCGGCGCCATGGGCCGCACCTGGGGGCCCACGCCACTCGAGGATCAGTACATCGGGGGCGGCGTCGCCTGGTCGATCGGCGAGATCCCGACGCTCATCACGGCGATCGTCGTGGCGATCCAGTGGAGCCGCAGCGACGAGCGCCAGCAGCGCCGCACCGACCGTCACGCCGATCGCACGGACGACGCCGAGCTCGCGGCCTACAACGCCCGCCTCACCCAGCTCGCGCAGCGCGACAGCCGGGGCTGACGTCACCGCCCGCGGGCGAGCGGATCAGCGCAGGGCCGGGCTGCCCACGAGGATCGACGCCGTCCCGTCGGGCAGGATCTCGACGGTGCCGTCGATCACGAACGGCACGTCCTCGCTGAAGCGGTAGACGGACCCGTCGAAGATCGAGCGGACGTCGGCCTCGAGATGCGCGGTGCCGGTGGCGGCCGCGATCTCCCAGAAGGCCCCGGACGGCACGATCTGCACCAGCGGCTGCGAGGTGATCGACCACTCGAGCGTGTCGGGGAGGACGCGATCGTCGATCCGCATGCCGAAGGGGCAGCCGGTGGGCTGCAGCACCTTCTGGGTGGCGCAGGTGCCGAGGAAGCTCGACACCTTCTCGCTCACCACCTCGGTGAACTCCTTCGTGGGGGTGGTCTGGATCTCGAGCGGCACGCTCTTCAGCGCGGCATCGGCCAGCACGTTCACCGGGTCGGCCTCGGCCGTGGCGGTGTCGACGCCGACGGCGTAGAGCCCGGGCGTGAACACGAGCAGCGCCACCGGGTCGAGCGGGTCGGCCGCGGCGCCGTCGGGCGACACCTGGCGCTGGTCGATCGCGAAGCCATTCACCGTGAACTGCCGCGAGCCGCGCAGCGCGACCTCGATCTCGCCGAGCGGGCTGGTCTCGAAGGTCCAGCGCGGGACGAGGCCCTCGGTGCCGGACCGCCGGACGCGGAAGGTGGTCTCGCCGGCGGTGCCGTCGATCGCGTACGTCGCGGTGACCTCGGTGACGCCGCCCGCGCTGCTCTCGCGCACGATCTCGACGTCGGCGAGGTCGTAGGTGAGCACCGCCCGGCGCAGGAGGGCGTCGGAGCTTGTGGCGGGAAGGCCTGCCGCCTCGAGCTCGGTCGTGTCGATGGCGACGCCGGGGATGGCGAGCGCGGCGCCGGCATCGCCGTCGGCGAGGGTGGCGAGGTAGCGCTCGACGAACGCGCTCGGGCCCCAGAACTGTCGGTGCAGCGCCGAGAACCCCGCCCAGATCGCGGCGGCCAGCAGCGCGCCGATGACGGCGAGGAGGATCAGATCGAGGATCGCCCGGCGCCGCGGCGTCGCGCTCGCGGGGGGCTGATCCATTTCGCCAGTCTACGAAAGCGGGCCTCTGCCGATCCTGTGCGCCGCGGATCGTGACCTGCCTGTGCACAGCGCACGATCCGCCCGGGTGCGGATGGGAGGATGGAGGCTATGCCCGCGTTGTCCCCAGAGCAGGAGGAGCTCTTCCGCCTCATCGAGGACACGCGCGAGCACGTCTTCATCACGGGCCGCGCCGGCACCGGCAAGTCGACGCTGCTGAACCACCTGGCGTGGAACACGAAGAAGCAGATCGCCGTGTGCGCGCCCACGGGCGTGGCGGCGCTGAATGTCGAGGGCCAGACGATCCACTCGCTGTTCAAGCTGCCGATCGGGCTGATCGCCGACAGCGACATCGATCAGACCGACGCCACCCGCAAGCTCCTGAACACCATCGACACCCTGGTGATCGACGAGATCTCGATGGTCAACGCCGATCTGATGGACGCGATCGACCGCTCGCTGCGACAGGCCCGCGGGCGTCGCGGCGAGCCGTTCGGCGGCGTGCAGATCGTGATGTTCGGCGATCCCTACCAGCTGGCGCCCGTGCCGCCGCGCGGCGACGAGGCCCGGTACATCCAGGATCACTACCGCTCGTTCTGGTTCTTCGACGCGCACGTCTGGGCGGGCCGCGAGCCCGAGGGCGACGGGCTCATCGAGCTCGGCCGCCACGGCGCCGAGCTGCACATCCGCGAGCTGACCCAGATCCACCGCCAGGCGGACGACGCCTTCAAGGCGATGCTGAACGCCGTGCGGTACGGGCGGGTCACCAAGGAGATCGCCGACATCCTCAACGAGGCGGGCGCGCGCACGCCCCCGGACGACCCCGACGAGCCGGTCATCACCCTCGCCACGCGCAACGATCGCGTCAACGCCATCAACGCCAAGCACCTCGCGCAGCTGCCAGGCCGCGAGCAGACCGCCAAGGCCGAGGTGAGCGGCGACTTCGGCCGCGGCGACATCTACCCGGCCGACGAGGAGCTGAAGCTCAAGGTCGGCGCGCAGGTGATGTTCTTGCGCAACGACGTGGCAGCGGGCGGCGAGCCGCCGCGCTGGGTGAACGGCACGATCGGCACCGTCAGCCGCATCGTCGGCGAGACGGTGCGCGTCGACGTCGACGGCGAGGAGTTCGACGTCGAGCCGGCGGTGTGGGAGAAGCACCGCTACGCCTACGACCCCGTGGGCCGCAAGCTCAGCCGCGAGGTCGTGGCCGAGTTCACGCAGTTCCCCCTGCGCCTGGCGTGGGCCGTGACGATCCACAAGTCGCAGGGCAAGACCTACGATCGCGCCGTCGTCGACCTGGGCGCCGGCGCCTTCGCCCCGGGCCAGACGTACGTCGCGCTCAGCCGGCTCACCTCGCTCGACGGGCTGTATCTGTCGCGTCCGCTGCGCCCGAGCGACATCCGCGTCGACCAGGACGTGCGGCGCTTCATGAAGGCCGTGTGGGAGCAGCGCCAGGCCGCCGCAGCCGCCGCGGCACCCTGATTGGGGATCAGGGTCGGATCAGGGGCAGGGCTCCCCGTTCGGGCGTTCGGCGCGGGCACGCACGCCATAGACTCTGGAGACGAATGTGTGAAGGCGGGGGTCTCATGCGGGTGAACGGTCGGCTACGACGTGCAGCGGCGGGCCTGGCGATGGCGGCGGCGCTCACCGTCGTTGTGAGCGGGTGCACCGCCGAGCCCCGGGCCGAGGCCCAGACTCCCGCGCAGGTCACGGGCGACCTGCCGGCCGACACGGTCTCGGCGCTGCAGGCCGCCGTCGAGCAGGCCATGGCCGCCGCGGGCGCCCCCGGCGCGATCGTCGGCGTATGGGCCCCCTGGGCCGGCGCGTGGGTGACCGGGCTCGGCGAGACGGCTCCCGGCAGCGGCGAGGCCGTCACGACCGACATGGCCTTCCGCGCCACCACGATGACGCGCCCCATGATCTGCGACGTCCTCTACGGCCTCGTCGACGACGGCGTGGTCGAGCTCGACGACCCCGTCTCGAAGTGGGTGCCGAGCTCGCCCGACCTCGACAAGGTCACGCTGCGACACCTGTGCGACAACGTCTCGGGTCTCTCGCCCTCGCAGGGGTACCTCCTGCCGAGCGAGCTGCGCACGCCGCGACGGGTGTGGAACCCGCGCGAGGTCGCCGCCGCGGGCCTCGGCCGGCCCTCCACCGAGCCGGGCGTCGCCGTGACGCTCTCCGACACCGGATTCATCCTGCTCGGCCTCGCCCTGCAGAACGCCACCAACGAGACGCCCGCCGCCCTCATCAAGCGGTACGTGGCCGACCCGCTGGGGCTGCAGCGCACGCGGCTTCCCGGCGGCGCCGCCGGGGCGCCCGGATCGCCGGCGCTTCCCGGGTTCCGCTCGGACGCCGACGACATCGCGGCCGGCTGCGCCGCGCCCGCCGAGTACACCGAGATCTCGGCCACCTACGCCTCGACCGACGGCGGTGTGGTGTCGACCATCAGCGAGCTCGGCGTCTACGCCCAGTCCCTCGCGGCCCGCGTGAAGGACGACTCGGGTGACGTCGACCCGCGCTGGGGCGCCGCCAAGCCCGTCGACCCGGCCGCGGACTCGTGGAACCAGTACGCCGGCGGCACCTACCTCGCCGGGCCCCTCGTGGGCGAGCAGGGCTCGCTGCCGGGGTACATGACCAGCGCCTACGCCGACACCGACAGCGGCCTCGCCGTCGCCGTTGTGCTCAACAACTCGGCGGCCAGCGCCTCGATCGCCGGCAACCTGGCGAAGGAGCTCGCCTCGATCGTCTCGAAGGCGCCCGCGCGGGCGGGCGAGAAGGCTCCCGCCTCCGGCCTGCCGTGGTCCGCCGAGGACCAGGCGGCGCGCATCCTCGCCAGCGCGATCTGCCCGGTCGACACCGCCGAGTGAGCCCCGACCGCGCCTCGTCGGGGCCGGCCGTCGGTCTCGTCGCGCTCGGCCTCGTGTGTCAGGAGGTGGGCGCGGCCATCGCTGTGCTGCTGTTCCCGCACACCGGCCCGCTCGGCATGGTGATGCTGAGGCTGTTGTTCTCGGCCGCGATCCTGCTCGCCCTCGCACGGCCGTCCGTGCGCGGTCGCACCCGCGGCCAGTGGTGGGCCGTCGCCCGCCTCGGCCTCGCCCTGGCCGTGATGAACGCCTTCTTCTACCTGGCGCTCGAGCGCCTCGCCCTGGGCGTCACGGTGACGATCGAGGTGCTGGGGCCGCTCGCCCTGTCGATCCTGGTGGCGCGCAGCCGCACCGCGTGGCTGTGGGCAGGGCTCGCCCTCGCCGGCGTGCTCGCGCTGGGCGGCGGCGGCTGGGATCGCCTCGACCCGGTCGGCGTGCTCTTCGCGCTGGGGGCCGCCGTGTCGTGGGCGGCGTACATCCGCAGCCAGGCCGCGGTGGGGCGCCTGTTCCCCGCGGGGCGGGGTCTGGGGCTCGAGGGTCTGGCCCTCGCGATGACGATCGGAGCCCTCGTCTCGCTGCCGTTCGGCCTCCTGACCGCCGGTCCCGCGCTGCTCCGGATCGACCTGCTCGCGCTCGGCGCGGCCGTCGCGATCCTGTCGTCGACAGTCCCGTACGCGCTCGAGCTCATGGCCCTGCGTCGGCTGAGCGAGTCGGCGTTCGGCATCCTGATGAGCCTCGCGCCCGCCACCGCCGCCCTCGCGGGCTGGGTGCTGCTCGGTCAGCACCTGACGTGGCTCGAGATCCTGGGGCTCGGCCTCGTGGTCTGCGCGAGCGCCGGTGCCGTGTGGGTCTCGCGTCGCCGCGAGGAGCCGGTGGCCTGAGCGGCGGCCTCAGCCGCGCTCGGTGCTCGCGAGGATGCCGAGCAGGCGCGCCAGCGTGGCCTGATCGCCCGGCGTGAACTGGGCGAGCTCGGCCGCCTCGCGCAGCGCCAGCGCGGTCATGGCCGCGTCGGCGCGCTCGGCGCCCTCGGGCCGCAGGCGCACCAGCACCGCGCGGCCGTCGGTCGGGTGCGGGCGGCGCTCGACGAGCCCGCGCTCGAGCAGCTTGTCGATCCGGTTGGTCATCGCCGCGCTGCCGATCATCGTCGCGGTCACCAGCTGCATGGGGGTGAGCTCGTGCGGCGGCTCCTCGCGGCGCAGGGCGGCGAGCACGTCGAACTCCCACGTGGTCAGCCCGGCCCCGCTGAAGGCCTCGGTGCGCAGCCGGGCGAGCCGGTTGGCGGCGCGGCGCAGGCGCGACATCACGTCCAGAGGTGTGAGGTCGACGTCGGGCAGTCGGCGCGACCAGGCGTCGATCAGCAGATCGACTTCATCGTCGCGATCGGCGGTCGTCATAGTCCGACCGTACCGCCGCCGGAGGTGCGAGCATGGCACCATGTCCCACCCCGCGCGCGCCCTGCCCTTCGATGTCCGCGTTCCGATCGTCAACGCCCCCATGGGCGGCGTCGCGGGAGGGGCGCTCGCCGCGGCCGTGACGCAGGCGGGCGGGCTCGGCATGATCGGCCAGGGCAGCGCGGGCAGCGAGGCCTCGCTCTCGGCGCAGCTCGCCCTCGTGCCCGAGGGTGTGCGCGTCGGAATCGGCGTGGTCGACTGGGTCGTGCGACGGGAGCCCGCGCTGCTGGAACGGGCCCTGGACGCCGACCCCGTGCTGCTGACGGTCGGCTTCGGCGAGGATCTCGGGTGGATCCGCCGTGCGCAGGATCGCGGGATCCTCACGGCGGTGCAGGTGTTCGACGCCGCCGGGGGAGCCGCGGCGGACGCGGCCGGCGCCGACGTGATCGTCGTGCGCGGCCGGGAGGCCGGCGGTCACGGCCGGCACCTCGTCGATCGCGACGTGCTGCTGGACGAGGTGCTCGCGCTCACGGAACGTCCGGTGCTTGCCGCCGGGGCGATCTCCACGGCCGAGGACGTGCGTCGCGCCCTCGCGCGCGGCGCGAGCGGCGCGTGGGTGGGCACGGCGTTCACAACGGCGGTCGAGGCGCTGTCCTCGCGGGGCTCGCGCGACGCGCTGCTGGCGGCCGGGCCGGACGACACGATCCTCTCGAGCGTTTTCGACCAGGCGGCCGGCTGGGGCTGGCCCGCCGACATCCCCGAGCGGGTGATCGCCAACGACTTCACCCGTCGACACGCTGACGGCCGCTCCGCCGAGGCGCGCGCCGAGTTCACGGCGGCCGGCGCGGCCGACGACCCCCGGGGCATGTCCATCAACGCCGGGCTGGGCGTGGGGCACCTCCGGGCGGAGCTGCCCGCGGCCGAGGTGCTCGCCGCGCTCGCGCCCTAGACGCCGCCGAGGCCCGGCGGGCCCCCGGCCACGTAGGCTCGATCCGGACGCCCTTTCTCACGCCGGAGGCTTCGACGATGACCACCCTGCACCCCGTTCGCACCTATCGCAGCGAGGAGCCCCTCCCGCGCGAGGAGCAGCTCGCCTGGAAGATCGCGCAGGTCGCCGTCGACCCGGTCGAGGTAGAGCCCGCCGTGATCGACATGGTCATCAATCGCGTCATCGACAACGCGGCCGTGGCCGCGGCCTCGCTCACGCGCACGCCGCCCAGCGCGGCGCGGGCCCAGGCGCTCGACCACCCCGCCTCGCGCAACGGCGCCGGGGCGTCCGTCTTCGGCGTGCCCTCCGATGTCACCACCAGCCCCGAGTGGGCGGCCTGGGCGAACGGCGTGGCGGTGCGCGAGCTCGACTATCACGACACCTTCCTCGCGGCCGACTACTCGCACCCCGGCGACAACATCCCACCGATCCTCGCCGTCGCCCAGCACGTGGGCGCCGACGGCGCGGCCCTCGTGCGCGGCATCGCCACGGGCTACGAGATCCAGGTCGATCTCGTGCGCGCGATCAGCCTGCACAAGCACAAGATCGACCACGTCGCCCACCTCGGCCCGTCGGCCGCGGCCGGCATCGGCACGCTGCTCGGGCTCGACGCCGACACGATCTACCAGGCCGTCGGCCAGGCCCTGCACACCACCACGGCCACGCGGCAGTCGCGCAAGGGCGAGATCTCGACGTGGAAGGCGCACGCCCCGGCCTTCGCCGGCAAGCTCGCGGTGGAGGCGGTCGATCGCGCGATGCGCGGGGAGACCTCGCCGAGCCCGATCTACGAGGGCGAGGACGGCGTGATCGCCTGGCTGCTCGACGGCCCCGAGGGGCGCTACGAGGTGCCGCTGCCCGCGACGGGCGAGCCCAAGCGCGGCATCCTCGACACGTACACGAAGGAGCACTCGGCCGAGTACCAGGCGCAGGCCTGGATCGACCTCGCCCGCCGGCTCGGCACCGCCCGGCCCGAGCTGCGCGACCCCGCCAACGTGGCATCGATCGTGCTGCACACCAGCCACCACACTCACTACGTGATCGGGTCGGGGGCGAACGACCCGCAGAAGTACGACCCGACCGCCTCGCGCGAGACGCTCGACCACTCGATCCCGTACATCTTCGCCGTCGCGCTGCAGGACGGCGGCTGGCACCACGTCGCGTCCTACGCCCCCGAGCGTGCGGCCCGCCCCGACACGGTCGCGCTGTGGCACACGGTCACCACGGCCGAGGACCCGGAGTGGACCCGCCGCTATCACTCCGAGGATCCGGACGAGAAGGCCTTCGGCGGACGGGTGGTGATCACGCTGACCGACGGGTCGGAGATCGTCGACGAGATCGCGGTGGCCGATGCGCACCCGCTCGGGGCCCGCCCGTTCGCCCGTGCCGACTACGTCGCGAAGTTCCGCCTGCTGGCCGAGCCGGTGCTCGCGCCGGAGGAGATCGAGCGCTTCCTCGACCTCGCCCAGCGCCTGCCGGACCTCACGGCCGACGAGGTGCGCGAGCTCAACATCGTGGCCGAGCCCGGGGTGCTCGAGGGCGCCCCCGCCCCGAAGGGCCTGTTCTGATGCTGAACTCGACGACCGCCCCGCACGAGAAGCGCCGCCTGTTCCGTGAGCGGCTCGCCACCGGCGAACTGCTGCGGTTCCCCGGCGCTTTCAACCCGCTCTCGGCGCGGCTGATCGAGCGCAAGGGGTTCGAGGGCGTCTACATCTCGGGCGCGGTGCTGTCGGCCGACCTGGGCCTGCCCGACATCGGCCTCACGACCCTCACCGAGGTCGCGGGCCGCGGCGCCCAGATCGCCCGCATGACCGACCTGCCGGCGCTGATCGATGCCGACACCGGGTTCGGCGAGCCCATGAACGTCGCCCGCACGATCCAGACCCTCGAGGACGCCGGCGTGGCCGGCGCGCACATCGAGGATCAGATCAACCCCAAGCGGTGCGGTCACCTCGACGGCAAGGCCGTCGTCGACGAGGCGACCGCGCTGAAGCGCATCCGCGCCGCGGTCGAGGCGCGCCGCGATCCGAACTTCCTCGTGATGGCGCGCACGGACATCCGGGCCATCGAGGGGCTGGACGCCGCGGTCGACCGGGCGAAGGCCCTCGTCGACGCCGGCGCCGATGCGATCTTCCCCGAGGCGATGCGCACCCTCGACGAGTTCGCGGCCATCCGCGCGGCCGTCGACGTGCCGATCCTGGCCAACATGACCGAGTTCGGGAAGTCCGAGCTGTTCTCGGTCGACCAGCTGCGAGACGTCGGCGTCAACATCGTCATCTGGCCCGTGTCGCTGCTGCGGATCGCCATGGGCGCGGCCGAGCGCGCCCTCGACACGATCGTCGGCGAGGGGCACCTGACCTCGAAGCTCGGCGAGATGCAGCACCGCGCCGACCTCTACGACCTCATTGACTACGAGGGCTACAGCGCCTTCGACTCCGGCATCTTCGACTTCGACGTCCGGAAGTAAGCACACAGCGGATCCGATCCGATCCCCACCGCGCAAAGGAGCACGCCATGACGGACGCAGACATCAAGAAGGGCCTCGCGGGGGTCGTTGTCGACCAGACCTCGATCTCGAAGGTGAACCCCGAGACGAACAGCCTGCTGTATCGCGGCTACCCCGTGCAGGAGCTGGCCGCCACGCAGCCGTTCGAGGCCGTCGCGCACCTGCTGTGGCATGGCGAGCTGCCGACCGCCGACGAGCTGGCGGCCCTGCGCGAGACCGAGCGCGCGCATCGCGCCCTCGCACCCGAGGTGAAGGCCGTGATCGACCTGCTGCCGACCGAGGCCCACCCGATGGACGAGGTGCGCACCGCCGTGAGCGCCCTGGGGGCCGCCGCGCTGGCGGGGTCGGGCAACGTGCTGGCCGCGGGCGGCTCGGCCGAGCAGAACCTCGAGCGGAGCCTGCGCCTGTTCGCTCAGCTGCCGGCGATCGTGGCCTACGGGCAGCGCCGCCGCCGCGGCCAGGAGCTCGTGGAGCCGCGGGCCGACCTCGACTACTCGGCGAACTTCCTCTGGATGACGTTCGGCGAGGAGCCGGATCCGATCGTCGTCGACGCCTTCAACCGGTCGATGATCCTCTACGCCGAGCACTCGTTCAACGCCTCGACCTTCACCGCGCGCGTGGTGACCTCGACCTTGAGCGACCTGTACTCGGCGGTCACCGCCGCGATCGGCGCCCTGAAGGGGCCGCTGCACGGCGGCGCGAACGAGGCCGTGATGCACATCTTCGACGAGATCGGATCGGCGGATCGCGTCGCGCCCTGGCTGGATGACGCCCTCGCGAGCAAGCGCAAGATCATGGGCTTCGGTCACCGCGTCTACAAGCACGGCGACTCGCGGGTCCCGACCATGGAGGCGGCTCTCGTCGACCTGGTGGACCACTACGGTCGCCACGACGTGATGGATCTCTACTCGGCCCTCGAGAACGAGTTCGTCGCGCGGAAGGGGATCTACCCCAACCTCGACTACCCCTCGGGGCCGGCCTACAACCTCATCGGCTTCGACACCCTGACGTTCACGCCGCTGTTCGTCGCGGCCCGGGTCGCCGGCTGGACCGCGCACATCCTCGAGCAGGCCGCCGCGAACGCGCTCATCCGGCCGCTGTCCGCCTACGTCGGCGCCGACGAGCGGCACGTGCCGGTCGACTGACGCTCATCACACCGCCTCCCCGCGGGTGAGGCGCCGACGTAGGCGCCCCCGCGGGGAGAGCACGGAGAAGTGAGAGGGGTCAGGCCGCGCGCCGCGCGCCGCCCTGCATCGCCCGGAGGGTCGGGGCGACGTCGGTGCTGAGATCCATGCCGCGGATCGAGGCGGCCGCGTGGGCGAGATCCTCGAGCAGCTTGCCATCGACGGGGATCTCCTCGTCCGACTCGCACACGAAGCGCAGCGGGATCGACGACTGCACCCAGACGGTCTCGCGGCCGGTGCCGGAGGGACGCTTCCACGTCATCACGAACGACTCCCCGCGGCGGAGCTTGGTGATCGCCACCAGCTGCACGTGGGTGAGAAGAGCGTCATCGACCTCGATCGCCTGCTCGGTCGATCCGTAGAACAGCTGTCCCATCTCGTCCTCCTCGCTCGTGCCGCACCGCGCGAATCGCGGTTCCCGAAGGGGTGGCTGATTGTTAGTGACTCTAATAGTAAGGTTGCCTAATTATCAAGCGACGCGGCGCGTCGCGGCGGCGCCGCCGCCTGGGAGGACCGGGAAAGCGGGCAAGTATGCTCACCGAGATGGCAGAGCCGACGCAGGGCGAGAACTCCGGGTACTGGTACCCGGACGCTGAGGGCGCCACGACCGTCGACGTCCTCAACCTGCTCCGGCGGTATCGGACCGCCGAGACGGCGATGCGCGCGCGCACCCGATCGTCGATGCGCATGAACGAGACCGACCTCCTGGCGCTGCGCTTCCTGCTGCGCGAGCAGCGGGCGGGGAGGCCCGTGAGGCCGGCCGATCTGGCCGATCACCTCCACATCGCCCGCGCGTCCGTCACGGCGCTCGTCGACCGCCTCGTGCGCGACGACCACGCGACCCGCGTCCCGCACCCCACCGACCGACGAACGCTGATCATCGTCCCGACGGCGCACAGCGACGAAGAGGTCCGCGCCACGCTCGGCCCGATGCATCAGCGCATGCTGCGCATCGTCGACGGCCTGACCGAGGCCGAGCGCACGGTGGTCGCGCGGTTCCTCGCGGGCATGGCCGCCGCCGTCGAGGAGGCCGCCGACGACCCGGACGCCGCCGACGGCGATCCGCACGCCTGAGGACTCGCCTGGCCGCGGCGTCCCGCCGCCCGGTGCCCGGGGGTGCCGCGCTCAGCGCGGGTCGGCCTCGTATGCGGCCCAGCCGGTGTCGAGCAGGTCGAACACGGCGCCGAGTGCGCCGGCCGGATCCGGCGCGGTGAACACCAGCGACTGCGACTGCACCACGAAGCGCGCGTAGGCCCGCACCTGCGGGGTCGGCTCGTCGAGCCCGAGCTCGGCGGCGATCGCGTCGGCGAGGGCGTCGCCGTGGCGCAGCCACATCTTCTGCGCGTAGTCGCTGAGCGCGGGGGTGGCGGTGACCAGATCCATGAACTGGCGCGGGCCGTCGCCGTGGTGTTCGTCGATCGCCTCTCGGACGCCCGTCTCGAACAGGGCGCGCAGGGCCTGCGAGATCGAGGTGCCGGGATGGCGGTCGCGCACGGCACGCAGCAGCAGCTCGCGCTGGGCCTCGTCCTCGTCGAAGACGAGCGCCTCCTTCTGCGGGAAATGCGCGAACACCGTCGTGGGGGAGACATCGGCCACGTCGGCGATCTCCCGGATGCTGACCGCGTCGAACCCGCGGTCGAGGAACATCCGCGTCGCCGCGTCCGAGATCGCCTTGCGGGTCGCGGCCTTCTTGCGCTCCCGGCGTCCGATCGCCTCATCGCTCATGCCGCGAGTCTAGTGGTCCTGATCGGAAACTGTATTGACACCGAAACTGGTATCGGTACAGTTATGGCATGACTTCAGTTACAGAGGCGCTGCCCGAGACTCCGGTCTCGTCGCGCCGCGCGTGGTTCATGCTCGTCACCCTCACGATGCTCAGCGTGATCGGGATGACGATCGTCCTCCCCGTGATGCCCTTCGTGGTGCAGCAGTACCTCCCGCAGGGCGACCCGTCGCTTGCCGTGTGGGTGGGCGTGCTCGAGGGCGTCAACGCGCTGTGCGCGTTCCTCGCGGCACCCATCCTCGGCGCGCTGTCGGATCGGGTCGGGCGCCGGCCGATCATCGTCCTGGCCTCGTTCGGAGCGGTCGCCGGCTACCTCGTGTTCGGCATCGGCGGGGCCCTGTGGGTGCTGCTGCTCGGTCGCGTCCTGCAGGGGATCACCGCCGGCGACATGCCGGCGCTGTTCGCCTACGCCGCCGACATCACGCCCCCGAAGGACCGCGCCAAGCGATTCGGCCTGCTCGGCGCCCTCAACGGCATCGGGTTCATGGTGGGCCCCGCACTGGGCGGCCTGCTCGCGGCCATCGACGTGCGTCTTCCCGTGTTCGCGACCGCGGCGGTGGCGCTGATCGTCGCGATCCTGTCGATCTTCCTGCTGCCCGAGTCGCTGAAGCCGCAGAACCGCTCGTCGAAGCTGAGCCTCGCCGAGCTCCACCCGCTCAAGGTCGTGGGCGACGCGTTCCGCCAGCCCGCGCTGCGCGGGATCCTGATCGTGTTCGCGCTGCTGATGATCCCGTTCGCGTTCTTCACCAACAACTTCAGCGTGCTGGCGATCGACACGGTCGGGTGGGATGCGACGCAGGTGGGCCTGCTCGTCTCGGTCATCGGCGTGCTCGACATCGCGGTGCAGGGCGGGCTGCTGGCCCTGCTGCTTCCCCGGATCGGCGAGCGCCGCACGATCCTGATCGGCATCATCGGGCAGGCGGTCGGCATCGCGGCGCTCGTGGTGCTGGCCTCGCTGCTCGCGCAGCCGTGGCTGCTGATCGTCGGGGTGCTGATGCTCGGCGGTGCGCAGGGGCTCACGCAGGCCCCGCTCGACGGCCTCGCCTCGAACGCCGTGGGCGACGACGAGCAGGGGCGCCTCGCGGGCGCGCTGCAGGCGATCGGATCGGGCATCCAGATGATCGCGCCGCTCGCGGCGGGCCTGATGTACGCCGGCATCGCGCACGCCGCGCCGTACGCGCTCGGGCTTGTGTTCGTGGTCGCGGGCGCCGTGGTGTTCGCCCGACTGCCCGCGTTGCGCAACGAGCGCCCGGCGTCCGACGCCTCTGACACAATCGCCGCATGAGCCCGACGCCGCGCCTCCTCCTGCCCCGCACGACCCCCGAGGAGGCCGGCGTCGATCCTGCCGGCATCGGCGACCTCGTCCGCGCGTTCGATGCGGGGGGCGGCACGCACTCGCTGATGATCGTCCGCCATGGCCGCGTGATCGCCGAGCACTGGTGGCACCCGCACGCCGCGGACCAGCCCCACCAGATGTACTCGGTGTCGAAGACGGTCACCGCGATGGCGGTGGGCCTCGCGGTGCACGAGGGTCTGCTCGCCCTCGACGACCGGGTGGTCGACCTCCTGCCGGACGACGTGCCGGCCGAGCCGAGCGCGAACCTGCGGGCGATGACCCTGCGGCACCTGCTCACGATGACCGCGGGCTTCGAGATCGACACGATGAACGCGATCGTCGACGACGACATGCACTGGGCGCGCACGATCCTCGCGGTGCCGGTGGTGCGCGAGCCCGGCACCCGGTTCCTGTACGACACGGGCGTCACCTACCTGCTGTCGGCGATCCTGCATCGCGCGACCGGTGCCCGCCTGCTCGACTGGCTGACCCCGCGGCTGTTCGCGCCGCTCGGCATCGACGGCATCACCTGGCAGCAGTCGTCGCAGGGCATCGACACCGGAGGGTTCGGCCTCACCCTGACGACCGAGCACATGGCGGCCTTCGGGCAGCTGCTGCTGCAGAACGGCCGATGGGGCGATGCCCAGCTCATTCCCGCCGAGTGGATCGCCGACGCCACCGCGCGCCACTCGGATCCGTCGGTCATGGGCTGGGGGATCGAGTCGACGGTCGGGTACGGCTATCAGCTCTGGCACTGCACGAGCGGCGCCTACCGCGCTGACGGGGCCTTCGGGCAGTTCGTGGTGGTCTGGCCGCAGCACGACGCCGTCGTCGTCATCACCAGCGGCCTGCCCTTCGAGACGCAGAACGACCAGCTCGCCCTCACGTGGGAGCACCTGGCGCCCGCGTTCGATCGCGCGCCCCGCGGCGCCGCGGAGCCGATCGGGGCGCTGCGGCTTCCCGTCCCGCGCGGCGCGGCGCGCGGGACGGTAGAGGGCGGGTCGTTCGCCTACGACGGCGGCACGGTCGCGCTCACGCGGCAGGGCGACCTGCTCTCCCTCGAACTTGAAGGGCTGCGCGTCGTCGCGGCGCACGACGCCTGGCACGAGAACGCCGCGCGCGTGCCGATCGACGGGCAGTGGCACCCCCTGCACGGCTCCTACGCCTGGACGGCCGAGCGCACGCTCGAGGTGCGTGGCGTCACCGCCGGAACGCCGTACGCGCGCACCGCGACCCTGACCTTCTCGCCGGACGGGCAGACGGGGGAGGTCGCGGTCGATCAGAACGCGAGCTTCGGGTCGAAGGAGCTGCTGCGGACCACGGCGGTCTCGACGGCCGACGCGGCCGCCGTGCGGGCCTGAGGCCCGGTCGCCCGCTCGCGCCGAACGCCGAACGGCCCCGCTCGTCCGGTCTGGACGGCGGGGCCGTGTCGTGAGGTCCTGATGGATGTGACTTCTCGCGCAAGGTGGCACCGGTGCGCAGCATTCTCTCGCCCGTGGCACTGATGATTCTGCGGAGACCGCACCCGATGGCGCTACGGGCGTTCTCGATCAAATTGACACATTCCCACTAAATATTCCTGGTCAACATTGCTTTCTCCGAACTGATGTAGGTGCGAGCCACGCCTCGCCGCGACTGCGTCGACGCGCACGGGCGTCTCGTTGATCAGACCCAGGCCTTGGCCGCCTTCGTGGCCACGGGACGACCGTGAGAGGCTGCTCCTAAGACACAGCTCCGCCGGAATGAGCGGCGAAGATTGCCCTTATCGGCGATACTCCGCAGGACCCGCTCGCCATGTGCGCGTCGATCGCGTTGGTGTAGCGCCGGTACGTTCCATCTACTGGAGACCCTTTCTCGGTCAAAATGCCAGGGCGCGCCGACATCGGTGGCGCTGCGCTCTGCGCAGGCGGACATCGCGGCCGTGCACGGAGTGCGGGGAGGATCGTCTCCTGCAGCGGGACGGTCGGATGTCGATCCATCAGACTCTTACTGGTGAGCGATGCGCGGAGCCGGAACCTCTCCCGGAGGCCACCAGGCCGCCGCGACGCCAACGACACTGAATTACGCCAAGCCCTGACCGGAGCCGGTTGAAAGACGATCCTGAACGTGAGAAGGCGTACGGCGGTGCCGCGACCACGGGTGGGCGGCGCAAATCGGAATAAGCGAGATGGAACCGATCACCCAATGGGTCGACGGATCTACGCAACCGGCAGCGTGAGGATGGTCAACGGTGGGTCACCAGGCGGGGGCAAGCGCGTAAGCCGGATGCGTGAGCGTTGGTCGCGCCGGACGCGCTATATGTGCGCGAGAGAACGAATCGCTGAACGCTGGGTTTGCGTGGCCTAGGATGGAGGCATTGCTGGCCTCATCCCTAGTGGCGCTCACGCATCGTCGGGGACGTGTGCGGATGCAACGCGCGCAACATCCCGCGAGCGACTTCGTCGGGTGCGCCGAGCTCAGAGATCGGGACCAGCTGTCGACAGGCCGTGGCAGGTCCGGGATGAGCGTTTGGACCAGGTTGTCGATGGGGACTGCCTCGCCGTTGAGGCCGGCGGCGGCGCGGTGTGGCGGCCGTTTGCTCGCCGCGTGGGAGATTCGCCCCGCCCGTGGGAGCTTCGCACGCTAGTCGGCGAGCCGGTTGAGTGGAGCTCCGTCGCTGGGGAAGATCACATTTCTACGGCTGCTGGTTCCGCGAAGTAGAGCTTCGCACCGCCAAGACTCGGTGCACTGCAACTGTGAGCGACCACCGCGAACGGGTCTGCCGCACCCATAGGCGACGGGTTGTAGTCACGCCGCGAGGGCGACGTCGGTGTTCATGATTGCTTCGTACTCGATGGGGGTCAAACCGTGGAGCCGCTTCTGTCGACGGCGTCGGTGATAGGTGCGTTCGATCCAAGTGACGATGGCGATGCGGAGCTGCTCCCGGGTGGCCCAGGTGCGCCGGTTGAGGACGTTCTTCTGCAGCAGACTGAAGAACGATTCCATCGCGGCGTTATCGCCTGCCGCGCCGACTCGTCCCATCGATCCGACCATCCCGTGATGGTGCAGGGCGCGGACCATCTTCCTCGCGCGAAACTGGGACCCTCTGTCCGTGTGGACCACGCAGCCAGCGACATTCCCGCGCCGTGTGACGGCGCTGTTGACGGCGTCGACGGCGAGACGCGCTTTCATCCGGTCGCTGATCGAGTACCCGACGATCCGGTTGCTGAAGACGTCCTTGATGGCGCAGAGGTAGAGCTTGCCTTCACCGGTTTTGTGCTCCGTGATGTCGCTGAGCCAGAGCCGGTTCGGTGCGTCCGCGGTGAACTCCCGGCGCACGAGATCGTCATGCACCGGCGGGCCAGGGCGTCGCCCCTTCCCGCGGCGGCGTTTGCCGAACGCGGACCACCAGCCGTTGTCTCGGCAGATCCGCCATGCGGTCCGCTCGGCCATGACCTCGCCCGCGTCGCGGGCTTCGTCGAGGAGGAACCGGTATCCGAACTCCGGGTCGTCGTGGTGCGCGTCGAACAACGCATTCGCACGGTACGCCGCGACGAGTTCCGCATTGGTGATGGGGTTCGCCAGCCACCGGTAGTAGGGCTGGCGAGCGAGCTTAAGCACCCGGCACGTCACCGCGACGGGAACACCGTCAGCGGCGAGCTCGGTCACGAGCGGGTAGAGCCTTTTCCCGGCAGGTTCGCCTGCGACAGATACGCCGCCGCACGCCGCAGCACCTCGACCTCCTGCTCCAGCAGCCGGATCCGCTTCCGCGCCTCCCGCAGCTCGGCGCCTTCGGACCGCGTCACGCCCGGCTTCGAGCCCTCCTCCACCGCGGCACGCCGCAGCCACTTCGTGAGCGTCATCGGGTGAACACCGAAGTCCGTCGCGATCTGCTCGATGGTCACCCCGGGCTCACGGCCCCGCGCGACGCGCACGACATCATCCCGGAACTCACTCGGATAAGGCTTAGGCACGATGACATCCTTCCAGGGCGCCCTCCCGGGCAACCCAACTCAAATGTCACCTACTGGTGCGGCAGACCCGGAGAACCTGCTGCGTGGTCAGGGGACAGGCGAAGACTTTGTGGCGAGTCCAGCCGCCGCAACAGTTCGACTCCCGCGGGCGGAGCCGAACGGGTAGCTCAGATGCACGGTCAGTCGCTCAGGACGATGCCGCCGTCGAGATGGAAGTGCTGTCCGGTGAACAGCCGCGCTTCGTGACGGCAGAGGTACGACACGAGCCCCACAAGATCGGCGGGAGTGGTGAAGTCCTGCACGATCTGCTGCTGCAGAACCGCATCCATGATCTCCCGGCTGATGCCGGTGCTTGCGAGACCCGGTGTCTGCACGATGCTCGGCGCGATGGCGTTCACGGTGATGCCGTCGGGGCCGAGCTCACGGGCGAGGCCCCGCGTGAGACCGACCACCGCCGCCTTCGACGCGATGTAGTGCACGCCGCCGAGGGGTGCCACATTCGCCACCGATGACGACATGTTGATGATCCGTCCGCGCCCGCTCGCGCGCAGCTGCGGCAGGAACGCCTTGGTTGCGAGGAACATCGAATCCAGGTTCACCCGCATCGTGCGCTGCCACAGCTCATAGTCGACGTCGTCGACCAGAGTCTGCCGCGGGTGAAGTCCGGCATTGTTCACCAGGATCGTGGCTTCGCCGAGCTCCGCCTGCACGCGCGCAGCCGCCGCCGCCAGCTCCTCTGGCGAGGTGACGTCGGCGATCACGCCGATCGCACGTCCTCCGACGGCCGTCACCGCCGCCAGGGTGTCATCAGAGGATGAGAGGTCGAGAGATGCCACGACGGCGCCTTGTCGGGCGAGATGAGTGGCGATCTCCCTCCCGATGCCGCGCGCGGCTCCCGTGATGACGGCAGTGTGGCCGGTGAGAGTCACGACTGCGCTCCCGTCGCGTCGGAAGTCGCCACGCGCTGGAGCTGCACGGGTCCGAGCAGTCCGTGATCCCGAACGGTGACGGGCTGCATGTGCGACTCGCCGGTGAGCAGCGTGCGCACAATATCCAGCATCTCGGCGTAGTAGCCGCGGGCGATGAGACGGTTGTTGAGCGAGCTCGCGACGCGGACCTCGATCCGGTTGTCGCCTGCGCGTACGTGTTCGGTCACATCCACTCGCGGGCGTGAGGTGTCGAAGCCGCGCGGCTCGGCATCGTTGATCCGCATCGAGCCGAGTCCGCCGGCGGTCGAGCCGAGATCGATGATGACGCGCTCCCCTCGACCGGGTACGCGCTCGAGCCGGAACGACGTCGTGTAGTGCCCGACCCCCGACACCTCGCCGCCGACGCCGTCGAGGTCTCGCCAGGATGCGAGAGCACTGCTGCTCGTCGCGAGGGGGGTGATCGTCGTCTGCGGACGGACCTCGCGAGTCTCGTAGCCGAGACCGCGGTCTTCGACGATGAGCTCATCGTCACCGGCGTCCCAGCTCTCGACCGAGATGTCCCAGTCCCCCAGCTCGCCGAGGATCTCGGTGGATTCAGTCAGCCTCTGCGGTGCGGAGGACAGGTCGATCGTCCAGAGCGCCGTCTCGCCGGGCGACAGCCGCGCACGGATGACCGTGTTTCCGTCTTCGACATGCGCATCGGCGTGCGGGTGCACGGTGCCGCTCCACGGATCGATCCGGTGGACCGATCCGCCCCCGGGCAGCCGGAATCCGATCTCGGCGTCCTCGGTCGTCTCGTAGAGGAAGTGGTACGCGTACAGGTGCAGCAGATCGCCGTCCTCCCGCAGATGGGTGAGCACGTGCGGGTCATCTGCGGTGAACTCCGCGCGGCCCCGCACTCCGAGCTCGCGCAGTGCGCCGATCGTGCCGGACGGCTCGTCGACCTCGCGCACGGTCGGAAGCGCGACCAGCTCGGCGATGGCCGCTTCGAGCTCACCGTCCAGCCCGTCCAGCCCCGGGGTGTGGGCGGCCGCGCGCGGGTGGTGGGTGTAGCTGCGCGTCTCGAGCAGGCGCAGCTCTGAGGCGCCGTGCACGAGCAGGATAGGGAGGCCGGCGCGTGCCCAGCCGACCAGATGCCGCGCAACATCCGCATCGAGGCCGGACTGGAACACGATCAGAGCCTGGTAGCCGGGGCCGTTCGGCTGCACCAGTCCGTCACGGAGTTCCACGTCATCGCGCAGCAGCAGCGATCCGTCGAAGAACTCGTATGTCCATCCGGCATCCTGCATGCCGAGGTCCTGCCACCAGTGGTTCTGCCGATCGCGCATCCACATGCGGCCGTAGGCGTCCTCATCCGGTATGCGGTTGCCGTCGTCGTCGAGGAACGCCATGCCCGACGCATTGTCGGTGAAGTGGTCGGTGCGCAGGATGCCGACGTCGATGCGCGGATTCCCCTGACGCAGAACCGCTTGAATGCGGGCGAGCGCCTCGGTCCACTGTGGATAGAACTCAGCCGCGGGCTGACGCTCGTCGAAGCGCTCGGAGAACACCGACAGCATCCCCTCGTGGCCGGGCCATTCCGTCTCACCCTCGGCGCCGGCGGTGCTCGCCCAGCCGTGCATCACGGTCTTGGTGATGCCGGCGGCCAGCTGCGTGGCGATGATCTGGTCGTAAAAGCGGTGGTCGAGCATGTGGTTGCGGGTGGTCGCGCCGGTCTCCGACGAGTACTGCTTGCCGAAGAGATGGGCGGGGCCGGCCAGCAGCCGGTAGGCGTCGATCTGCGAGGCGAACTCGAGCGATTCGTTCTCGATGCCGTCGACCTCCGGCCCCGGGCGGGTCAGTTCGAAGGGAAGCCCGTAGCTGATCTCGGCACGCAGCTCCATACCGTTGGCGTGCAGGAACTCGGCGAATGGACGCAGCATGTTCTCGATGTAGAGATCCGTCAGCGTGCGCACGTAGTCGTGTCGCACCTTCTCGACCGTGAGCCGATGCTGCTCGGTGGGCTGGTGGTGGTAGACGGTCGATGAGGCCATCAGCTGAACGTCGCGGGTGAGGAACGGCAACCAGGGCGCGATATCGTAGCCGCGTCGACGGCGGAACTCACCGGCGACCGAGTGGCCCCAGAACAGGCCGCCCGCTCCGAAGGTCCACAGCTCGAGCGAGTCCATATACATCTGGGTGCGGGGGTTGTCCGCGATCGTGCGGCGCAGCTGCGGTGTCAGCACGACCTCGTCCCAGTAGGCGGTCACCGCGTCCACGCCGTCACGCTCGAGATAGTTGACGGTGTAGTTCACGGACGCCGAGGGCGATGCCGTCTGGCCGGTGCCATGCATCCAGTACGCGAAGATTCGCCAGTCCCCTTCGGGGGCGGTCCATGTCAGTTCGCCGTCGTCCACCTGCGCAGTGAGGTCGATGACCGACTCGACGTCGAGGACGAACCCGCCGTCCGCCTTCTCGGTCAGTACTCGCGCGGCGACGGCGGCGACGAACGACTGAACGGTTGCGTCAGCACGGTGCATCGGCATCCCCTCGGGCACGCGGATCGCTACGAGATCGACCTTCGGGAGGGCGCCCCGCCGTTCGTCGCCGCCGGAGACACGCTCGACGACGACATCGAGCTCCTGGGCGGCAGCGGGGTGATCCGGATCGATCGAGGGAAGATTCGCGTTCGACCAGTTCGTACCCGAGGTGAAGCTGAGCGCCATCCCCCGAGCCGTCGTCTCCTCCGCGATGATCTGGGTGTCGTGCACCCACTCCTCCGATCCCCATCCGTAACGGGCGTGGTCGATCGCGGCCTCGTCCATCGCGAGGAACTCCATCCCGCCGAATCCCAGCCGACGGGCGAGATCGATCTCGTGACGCAGCGTTGCATCGGTGTGCAGGCCTTCGGCAAGCCACCAGCGGATCTCCGGGCGGTACTCGATGCCCGGTGTGCGGATGAGTTGCGCGAGCCTGTCGATTGACATGGTTCTCCTTTGAACGAGGTGTTGGTGAAAGACGAGGTTATCGTTACCATGACGATAGTAATCGTTGTTGCGACGATATCCACACCGTCGTATGGGATGCGACACTCGTTCAAGGGAGAACTCAGTGAATACAACACGGCCGCCTCGCGGACGCTCATGGTGGGTCGCGGTCGTCGCCGGGATGGCGTCGTACATCGACGCCGCCGCCATCGTGAGCACCGGTATAGGCCTCGTGCTCTATCAGCTGGCGTTCGGGCTCACCGATCTTCAGTTCGGAGGCCTGTCCGCGGCGCTCACTCTCGGAGTCGCGGTCGGCGCTCTGGTCGGCGGATGGCTCGGAGATCGATACGGGCGGCGCTCGGTCTTCCTCGTGACGATGGTCATGATCGTCGCCGGATCCGCTCTGCTGGTGTTCTCAAGTTCGTTCGTGCCACTGCTGATCGCGATCGTGCTCGTCGGTCTCGGCACCGGCGCGGACCTGCCCGTCTCGATCGCGACGATCTCGGAGGCGGCGACCGACGCGAACCGCGGCAAGCTCATCGGCTTTTCGCAGCTGCTCTGGTACGGCGGCATCCTGTCCACCGTCGGGCTGTCGACGATCGTGGGCGGGATGGGCGCACTGGGCGGGCAGATCCTGTTCGCGCACTTCGGCGTCGTCGCGCTCATCGTGCTCATCCTGCGAGTGGGCATCCCCGAGTCGGAATCATGGCGTCAGGCCAGGAGGGAGAAGCTCCAGGCCGCTGACACCCTGCGCGCTCGTGCCTCAGGCCTCAAGCACCTCTTCACCGACCGGCGCTATCTCGCGCCGTTCCTCGGCCTGCTCGTCTTCTATGCGCTGGTGAACCTGGCGGCGAACACGAGCGGCCAGTTCGGAACCTACGTCGCGGTGAACGTCGTCGGCATCAGTGTTCAGCTCAACTCGCTCATCACCCTGCTCTCCCTGCCCGCCGGCATCCTGCTCGGCATCTGGTTCATGCGCATCGTCGACGGTCGCCACCGCATGACGTATTACATCGTCGGGGCGATCACCTCGACGGCGGGACTGCTCGTTCCCGCGATCTTCGGCTTCTCGATGGTGACGCTGATCGCCGTCTACATCGGCGCCGCGGTCGGCGGTGCTTTCGCCTTCGAGGCGATCATGAAGGTATGGACCCAGGAGACCTTCCCCACGCTGCTGCGCGGATCCGCACAGGGAGCCATCATCGCGGCGGCGCGCCTGGTGGCCGCAGGCGTGGCTCTCGTCACGCCGATGCTGCTCGGCGCGGCCCAGGTGATGTACGCTGCGCTGGCGCTGCTGGTGGCCATCGGGTATCTCGTGGCGTGGCTCACGTTCCGCAACCGGACGACGGCCGTGTTCGAGGTCGAAGCGGACTCGGTCGATGAGGCGGACGCTGCGCTGGACGCGAGCACGACGCCAGCCGCGAGACCGGTATCCTGACTCCCGGACGTTGAGGGGGCGGCGGATGGCGAGGCAGAAGAACGTGGGTGCGCGTGCGCACCTGCCTGCGTCGGCGTTCGCCGCTCTCGTTCCGGCAGACAGCCTTCCTGCCGCTCTCGCATCCTTCGCGGTGTGGGCGAACTCGACCGCCAATCGGCGTGATCTCATGCGCGATGCCGAGTTCCCGCTCGAGGGAGACATGGCCTCTTTCCTCCTCCTCAACCAGCTGATCTATCGAGGGGCCGCCAGACCGACCGACCTTGCAGACGCGGTCGAGGTGAGCACATCCCACGTCAGCAAGGTCGTCGCTCGTCTCGAAACTGCCGGCCTCGTCCGTCGCGCTCCTGACCCCACAGACCAACGGGCCGTCGTCGTCGGGCTCACCGATCACGGCCGCGAGATCGGCAACCGGCTGCTCGCACGGATCGATGCATACTACGAAGAGCTCTTTCGGACGTGGAGCGAGACCGATCGCGAAGAGCTCTCGAGACTCGTCGTCAAGCTCGCCCACAGTGCGGATGCGGTAGCCCGCCAAGGCCTCTCACGCGCCTCGGGCTACGACTGGTCCGGCTGAGCCCAGTCGCATACCCACCCCATCACCCGGAGACCCCTCGAGCAGAGTGTCACGGTGAACGCTGCGGGTCGTACTTGCGCAGCGTGAGCTCCGATGCCCCCGAACCAATGGATCGTCAGATCACGTCAGAGGCGAAGGCCCCGGAGTCGTGCGACGTTAGTGTCCCCGGTGAAAGCAGAGACATGAGCATCCCCACGGATATGGACGAAGCCTGCGAGGGCGCGTCCATCCCGGGTAGCCGCCCAGATGAGGCCAATCTGCCCGGGTCGACCGTTCACTGATTGCCAACGAGTTCACGACCAATAACTCCCGCCTCCAGTTCTTCAAACCCCGTGACTCGCCCCGGCGCGTCCGGCGACAGGATTCCTTGGAAGGATCTGTCTCATGGGACGTCCCAGCAAGTATCCGCGCGAGCTTCGTGAGCGCGCCGTCCGCATGGTCGCCGAGCTGCGGCCCGACTATCCGAGCGAGTACGCGGCGACGACCGCGACCGCACAGATGCTCGGCATCGGTTCGCCAGAAACGATCCGGACCTGGATCCGCCGCAATCAGGTCGACGCCGGTGAACGCCCCGGTGTCACCACCGAAGCGGCGGAGGAGATCAAGCGGCTCAAGCGGGAGAACGCCGAGCTTCGGCGGGCGAACGAAATCCTGAAGGCGGCCTCGGCTTTCTTCGCGGCCGAACTCGACCGGCCACTGAAGCGATAGTCGACTTCATCAACGCGCACCGGGACCGGTCCGATGGCGGGCTGCGGTGGGGTGTCGAGTCGATCTGCGACGTGCTGACCCAGCACGGCGTGAAGATCGCCCCATCGACCTACTACGACGCCAGAGACCGTGGCCCTTCGCCGAGGGAGGTGTCGGATGAGCGGTGGAAGCAGATCATCCTCACCACCTGGCAGGCGCATCGCCGGGTGCTCGGGGCGGAAGCTCTGGCTCCGGTTGCGGCGCGACGGGCACGACATCGCCCGGTGCACGGTCGAACGTCTCATGCGCGACCTCGGCATCGCCGGCGTCGTCCGCGGGAAACGCAAGCGCCCGGTCGACACGGATCTGCGGGAGACCAGACCGGCCGACCTCGTCGACCGGCACTTCGCCAGGTTCCGCACCGATCAGCTCTGGGTGGCCGACTTCACCTACGTGTGGACATGGTCCGGATGGGTTTACGTTGCGTTCGTGTTCGACGCGCACTCCCGCCGCGTCCTCGGCTGGCGCGCCGCTACCAGCATGACCACACCGCTCGTGCTCGACTGCCTCGACATGGCGCTCTGGACCCGCCGCCGCGAGGGCGCCGTCGGGTTCGCCGGGCTCACGCACCACACCGACGCAGGTAGCGTCTACACGTCGATCTCGTTCACCGACCGGCTCGTCGACGAAGGCATCGACCCCTCCGTCGGATCCGTCGGTGACGCCTACGACAACTCGCTCGCGGAGTCGCAGATCGGGCTCTACAAGTCCGAACTGATCCACCACGACGGGCCCTGGCGTGACGTGGACCAGGTCGAAGCAGCGACCGCATCCTGGGTGCTGTGGTTCAACACCCACCGCACCCACGGCTCCATCGACGACCTCACCCCGCTCGAGGTCGAGCAACTCGACTACGCTCGCATCGAACCGGTCACCAGAGCCGGCTGACACCAGCAAATAGCTCTCCGGACATGCCGGGGCGAGTCACTGCTCATTCATCGAGTCTCGGCCGCGTTCGCGCACCAGACGCGAGTAGAACGGGTTAGTCGCGACCGAGCTCGGAGCTTCCATAACTGGATGCTAGTGCGCCGCGACACATGTCCAGTGAAAGCATGTACGCCTCCGTCCGCGCACGTGGTACGCGGGATGAACGCTCGTGCGCTTCGCAGACCGGCGCGGCCTCGGATCCTCGCGGCTTCACACATGTCGTGGACCCCGAGAGATCTCGTTGGAGTCGAGCCTCGTGATCTCCTCCGGGCCCGTCCGCACGACGCCCGAGGCTATGCCCGAGCCTCAGCCAGCACCTGACGAGTGTCACTTAGTTCGAGAAAGTGACACCTTGCGCGAGAAGTCACAATGGAGGGGCCGACGGGAATCGAACCCGCGCTATCTGCTTGGGAAGCAGAAGTTCTGCCATTGAACTACGGCCCCGTACGTGCCGGAGCACGTGTCGGACAGCCTAACAGGATCGGATCCGCACCCTCACGCGAACGTGACGATGCGGATCCGATCGTGTCGCGGCGACGGCGGCCGCGGTCGGCGCTCAGCGCTTCTTCGAGCCGCCCGTCAGCGCCCGGGTGATGCGGTTCAGCACCATCAGAGCGCCCACGGCGATGCCGGCGGCGACCCACGGCTTGCGCTTCGCGAACGTCTTGACGTCGGTGAGCATGGCGTCGGGGTCGCGCTTCGCGACCCACTCCGAGGCGTGCGCGAGGCCCTCCGAGGCCTTCTCGGCCAGGTCTCCGACGACGCCCTCGTTCTCGCCCAGCGACCCGAGCTTGTCACCGGCGGTGCGGAGCCCGTCGGCGACGGCGTTCTGGGCCGTGCCGGCCTTGGACGTCATGCTCTGCTCGGCCTGCGTGGCGGCCTCCGTGGCGCGCTGCTTGGCGTCCTCCACGGCCGCCGCGGCGGCCTTCTTCGTCTCCTCGACCTGCGGGGTCTGATCCTGCGACATGCGCGTCTCCTCTCGACGTGGCTCAGCGATGTGGCTCACCTCCGATCGAACACCGTCGAGAGGGCCGCTCGCCTCCCGCTTGACGGCGGCCGCCCGGGTGTGCCAATGGCGGCGCGGCGCGAGCCTCTAGGCTGGACGCGTGCTGCTCTCGGATCGCGACATCAAGGCTGAGCTCGAATCGGGACGAGTGGGTCTGGACCCGTTCGATCCAGCGATGGTGCAGCCGTCGAGCGTCGACGTGCGACTCGACCGGTACTTCCGGCTGTTCGACAACCACAAGTACCCCTTCATCGACCCCGCCGAGGACCAGCCCGACCTGACGCACCTCGTCGAGGTGCAGCCGGACGAGGCCTTCATCCTGCACCCGGGCGAGTTCGTGCTCGGCTCAACGTACGAGAAGGTCTCGCTGCCCGACGACGTCGCCGCGCGCCTCGAAGGCAAGTCGTCGCTCGGCCGCCTCGGTCTTCTCACGCACTCGACCGCCGGCTTCATCGACCCCGGCTTCACTGGCCACGTCACGCTCGAGCTGTCGAACGTGGCGACCCTGCCGATCAAGCTGTGGCCCGGGATGAAGATCGGCCAGCTCTGCTTCTTCCGCCTCACCTCGCCCGCCGAGAACCCCTACGGGTCCGGCCCCTACGGCAACCGCTACCAGGGCCAGCGCGGCCCGACCGCGTCGCGCTCGTTCCAGAGCTTCCACCGCACCGACGTGTCGGTGACGGAATCCGGCTCGCTCGGGGGCTGACCCCCCCCCGCTCGGGCACACGACGAGGCCCCGGTGACGATCGTCGCCGGGGCCTCGCACGTGAGCCGGATCAGCCGCGGTTGCGTTCGTGGAGCAGCGCCTCGAGCACATCGGGGACGTTGGTGATGATGCCGTCGACGTCCCAGTCGAGCAGGCGCGTCATCGTGGCCACGTCGTTGACCGTCCACACGTTGACGTCGAGCCCGACCGCGTGCACCGCGTCGATGTACGCCTCGGTCGCCTGCCCGGCGCTCGGGTTGATCTGGTCGGCCCACGCGGCATAGGCGGGCAGGTCGGCCACGGCCGGCGCCCCGAGCAGGCCCACGGGGGTCTCAGGCGCGAGCGCCGCGTAGGTCTTCATCGATGCCCAGTTGAAGCTCTGCACCGCGAGGCGCCGGCTCGCCGTCGCCGAGGTCATGTAGCCCGGGGCCGACGCGAAGACGTCGATGACCTTCTGCTCGACGCCGGGATACAGCTCCGGTGACTTGAGCTCCATGATGATGCCCGCGCGACTGGAACGGACCTGCGTGATCATCTCGGCCAGCGTCGGCACGCGCTCGCCCGCGAACTCCGGGCCGAACCACGATCCGGCGTCGAGCTGCTTGATCTCGGCGAGCGTGAAGTCCCGCACGTTCCACGGGGCGCGGTCGGGGAAGACCTCCTCGACGTTCGTGGTGCGCGTCAGCGTGGTGTCGTGGATCAGGATCGCCTCGCCGTCGCGGGTGAGCTGGACGTCGGACTCGATCCAGGTCGCGTGCTGGTCGATGCCGACCTGGAAGGCCGCGAGCGTGTTCTCCGGGGCGTAGCCCATCGCGCCGCGGTGCGCGGTGGTGATGACCGCCACCTTCTCGGGCTGTGCGTCGGATCGATCGGGGGCGGCGACGGCGGGCGTCGCGCCGCCGGCGAGGGCGAGGCCGGCGAGGGCGGCGGCGAAGGCGGTGAGGCGGATGCGCATGGGGAGGTGTTCTCCTGTTCGCGAGGGGAGGTGGACGTGCTCCACGCTCCCGGCCGCGCGTGGCCCGCGGATGACCACGGGCTGACGAGACGGAGACGATATCCCGGTCCGGATGTCGGCGAGGTGACGGCCCCGAGGCCATCCGGTGCCGCCGCGTGTCGTCGGGCTCGGGCGGCCGCTGCCGCCTCAGTCGCGGACGTCGCCGTCGACGTACACCCAGCGACCGCCGCGCTTCTCGAACCGGCTGCGCTCGGCCAGCGCACCGAGACCCTGACGCGTCTCGTAGACGGCGACGAACTCGACCTGGTCGTCCGTCGCCTCCACGATCTCGAGCCCCACCCACGTCAGCCCGTCCTCGAAGTCGAGCGTCTTCGGGCGCGTGCGGGGATGCCAGGTGCGCAGCAGATAGTCGCCGTCGCGCTTCGCATAGGCGCTGTAGCGCGAGCGCATCAGCTCCTCGGGTGTCTCGGCCAGCCGCGCGCCGGTGTGGAGCGCGCCGCAGCACGCCGGGTAGGAGCGCCCGCTGCCGCAGGGGCACGGGTCGAGGAGGCTCACTCGGCGGCCTTCGGGCGCTTCGCCGCGGGCGAGCGCGGCTTCTTGACCTTGGGAGGCAGATCGGCGATCCGGGCGATCGAGGCGCCGATCCATTCGGCGAGCTGCTCGTCGGTCGGGTCCTCCAGCGTGACGAAGCCCTTCATCTGCATCGCCCCCATCTGCAGCGGCAGCGCGCCGCGCGTGAGGGCCTCCTCGAAGCCCTCCCTGCCCACCGGGATCATCAGCGAGCTCTTCGTCACACCGACGTACATGTGCCCGCGCAGCATCCAGGCGATGCCGCCGAACATCTTCATCTCGGTCGCATCCTCGGACTGCGCCGTGTACGCGCGGATCCGATCCGCGAGCTCTTCGCTGTAGGCCACGCGCTCAGACTATGGGCGTTTCGGGCTCGCGAGTCCGTGCATCCGGCGGCCTTCGTCGGCCGCCGCGCAAGACGGAAGCCCGCCCCTCGCGACGAGGGACGGGCTTCCGGAAGGGCCGCCCGGATCAGCCGGCGGCGTTCACCTGAACGGTCATGAACCCGCGGTTCACGTTCTGATCGGTGATCTTGATGGTTGTGCCCGTGCCGCCGACACGCACCGAACCGAGGGGGTTCGCGGGGTCGTAGTAGGCGTCGGGGTTCGTGTCGTCGAAGGTCGTGATGGCCTTCTGGGCCGGAACCTTCATCGTGGTCATCCCGGCCTCGGTCTCGCGGTGCAGCGAGATCGGGTCGGTCTTGTGCTGGCCGAACGTCGCGTCGAACGGCTGGATGCGGTTGCGTGCGACCGTCCCGTCAGACCACTTCAGCGCCTTGGCGCGGGCATCGACCACGAGGGCCTCACCGGCGCCGGGGTGCTGCGACGTGTTGTTGTCCTGGTAGAGGCTGTTCACGTACCAGACCAGCAGGCCGTCCTGGTACGGGAAGTGCTCGACCTTGTCGAGCGCGGTCTGCTGCCAGCCGAAGTTGTACGGCCCGGTGCGCAGCGTCGCGTCGTAGCCGCCGTACACGCGGTTCTCGGCGACGTAGTAGTGCGAGTACGACTGGGTGTACTTGCCGTCGACCACGCGCTGGAACCCGTCGAGCGTCCAGTCGTCGGCGCCGTCGGTGGCGGCCAGGCCCGAGACCTGGATCCCGTCGATCTGGAAGCCCGGCTTCGCCTCGGCGACATCCGTCCAGTAGCGCACGCGCACCTGGGCGGTCTGGCCGGCGAACGCCGACATGTCGGCCGTCAGCGGCACCCAGCCGGCCGATGTGCCGGTGATGCCGTTGGTCGGGACGTTCTGACCGTTCGGGTCGTCGGCCGTCGACAGGCTCGTGTCCAGCGCCGTCCAGGTGGCGCCGCCGTCGGTGGTGACCTCGACGAACGCGTAGTCCCAGCCGCTCTCGATGTCGTACTTCACCGTCGCGGCGAACGTGCCCCCGGCAGGCACGGTGAACGCGGGGCTGGTGGCGGTGTTCTCGAGGTCGTTGCCCGAACCCGAGTAGAGGTGGCGCGCGCCCTCGGGAGACGCCTCGAGGTCGGCCTGGTGCGTGCCGTCCGGCAGGTCGACGATCACGGCCTGCGCGCCGAGGGTCGACGCGTGGTAGGCCGGGCCGAGCTTGACCGTGGCGCTGGTGCCGCGGTCGACGACCTCGTAGTCGAGCCAGCCGAGGAAGAGCTTCTCGGTCGGGCCCATCTGGTTCGGCGTGGTGCCGATGGCGCCGTCACCGTGGCTGAGCCACGAGCCCGAGCTCATCAGCGTCCAGTAGCCGGTGCCGTTGTCGCCGCCGGGGGCGGTGTCGTAGTAGTCGGGCAGGCCGAGGTCGTGGCCGAACTCGTGCGCGAAGACGCCGAGGCCGCCGTTCTCGGGCTCGGTGGTGTAGTCGCGGATCCAGACGTCGGTGTCGCCGACCTGGACGCCTCCGAGGGGCAGGTACTGCGAGGGGCCCCACTCGCCGTACCCGGCGACGCCGGCCGCCCAGCGGTGCGACCAGATGGCCTCGGGCGGTGCGCCGGCCTCCTCGCCCGGGCCGGAGTGCACGGCCTGGAAGTGGTCGATGTAGCCGTCGGGCTCGTTGATGACGCCGTCGCCGTCCATGTCGTAGCGGTCCCAGATGTCGTACGAGCGCAGCTCGGCGACGATCTGGTCCTTGGTCTTGCCGGCGGCGAGCTGCGCGTCGTACCAGGCGTTGGCGGAGTCCTGGATGAACGCGGTCATCTGCTCCTGGGTCTCGCCCTTGTCCTCGCCCGTGGCCGGGTCGATGTAGTTCGATCCGTACGAGGCGGTGGTGCCGGGCACGGTGACCCAGTCGCTCACGGCGCCCTCCAGGTCGAATCGGCCGGACGACATCTCGTCGTAGACGTCCTTGAACGACTCGCCCTCGCCGAAGAACATGTCCTGGAAGTGGGCCTGCGAGAAGTCCGGCACCCAGTAGGTCGAGTTGTCGCCGGCGGCCGGCTCGGGGATCTGATTGTGAGCCTGGTCGGCGGTCTCGACGAGGATCGTGAACAGCTGGGCGGTCTCGGAGGTGCCGTACTCGACGAACTCGCCCGGGCGGATCTCGACGACCTTGCTCTTGTGCTTGCCCTTGCCCTTCGTGGTGATCTTGGCGTCACCGGTCGCGACGAGCTCGGCCGCGCGCTGCTTCTCGGCGGAGCGCTTCTCGTGCAGGACGTCGGGGCGGTTGTCGGACGGCCCCGGACTCGTCGCATCGGGCGTGGTCGGGGCGGTGGCCGCCGTCGCGGCGGTCGGGGCGAGCAGCGTGCCGGTCAGCAGGATCGCCGCTGTCCCGAGCGCGCAGGTGATGCGCTTGTTCACAGATGTTCCTCCGGGGGTGGGGACGGTGCCGCGCGCGGTGGGGGCCGCACGGCTGGTGTCAGCACTTTCGCAGATTCCCGGGAGCGCAGGTATAGACCTCTCAGTGTGCGAAAGCAGGATGGGGAGGGCTCCCCATCCTGCTTGCCTTTTCCCCCGTCGAGTGGGTCAGAACGCACGGTCTTCGCGCGGGCTCACGCCGTGGTCGCGCTCGCCGCGGTGGTGCTCGCAGCCGTGGCCGCGGTGTCCGTGGCCCTCGCCGTGGTGGTGTCCGTGGCCTCCGCGGGCGTGCGCGCCCGGGTGTCCGGGGTGGTGACCTCGGTGGCCGCGGGGGCCGCCGGCAAGGCCGCGCAGGCCGTCGGGGCCGAGCTCGCGAGCGATCGTCTCGAGGGTGCGGCGGGTGGTCGCGAGGTCCTCATCCGAGACGGTCTCCGTCACGCGCTTGTACGCGTCGAGGTTGGCGAGCACCCGCAGCCAGCGACCGCGCGGGCGGGGGTCGGTCGTGTCGGTGTCTTCGTGAGTGTGGTTCTCCATGGGAGCTCCTTCGATTTCAATGTCATCTTGCATGTATATGCAGAATGACATGCATCGTATTGCATGTCAAGTGGCATGTATCCTGGAGGGGTGACCGACCTGGATCCCACCGCTCAGATCGCCGACGCGCTCGCCCGCCTGCGAATGGTCGGCCGCCCCGGCGGGCGCTCGCCCTGGGCCGATGGGCCGCACGCACGAGGCGGCGACGAGCACGGGCATCACCCGCACCCGCATCACGGCCACGGAGGTCCGCACGGGAGCGGCCCGCACGGCGGCCCGCTGGGAAGGGGCATGGCCCGGATGCGCCTCGTCGAGCTGCTGGCGCGCGCCGACGGACCCCAGTCGGTGGGCGCCCTCGCCGAGCTGCTCGGCGTCGACCAGCCGCGCGCGAGCCGGCTGGTGCAGTCCGCGGTCGAGCTGGGCCTGGCGCGACGCGAGGCCGATCCCGCGGATGCCCGCCGCACCCTCGTCGCCCTCACGGACCAGGGTCGTGCCGTCGCCGACCGCAGCCGCGGCGCCCGCGCCGACGCCGTCTCCGAGGCGCTCGAGGGCTTCACCGCCGCCGAGCGCGCGCAGCTCGCGGCCCTGCTCGCCCGTCTCGCCGACGCCTGGCCCCGCTGACGCGCCGCGACGCCGTCCCGGCCGGATCCGGACGATCGGTCGGATGCCGCGGACACCCGGTCGGGCGGCGCCCCGCGCCGGAGGCGAGCCTGGATACATGACCGGAACCGCCTCTCTGCCCACGATCGCGCCCACGCGCACGGCACCGCCCCGCATCCACCTCGCGCTCGTCGCCATGATGGTCATGAGCTTCGTGCTGGTGACCGCCGAGTTCCTCCCCAACGGCGTGCTGCTCGAGATCGCGGCGGCGCTCGAGGTGACACCCGGCCAGGCGGGGCAGACCGTCACGATGACGGCTCTGGTCGGCCTGCTGGTCGCCCCGACGATCGGGATGCTCGTCCCGCGGCTGGATCGCCGCACCCTGCTCGTCTGGCTCGCCGTCGTGGCGGCCGTCTCGAACCTGCTGGTCGCGATCGCCCCGAACCTCGTGACCGTGCTGGCCGCACGCGTGCTGCTCGGTGCCGCACTGAGCGGCTTCTGGTCGATGTCGCTGATGGTCTCGGCGCGGATCGCCGGGCCCGAGCGCCTGGGGCGGGCCGTGATGTTCACCACGGCGGGGGTCTCGCTGGCGACCGTGCTCGGCGTGCCGCTCGGCGTCTTCGTGAGCACGCTCCTCGACTGGCGCGCGGTCTTCGCCGGTGCCGCCGTCATCACCGCGGCGGTGGCCGTCGCGCTGCGCCTGCTGCTGCCGGCGGTGCCGGCGCAGGCGGTCGCGAGCTTCGCCGTGCTGGGCGGGGCGCTGCGCCACCCCGGTGTCGCGCTCGGGCTCGTCGGGCACGTGCTGATCGTGTTCGGCCACTTCGTCGCGTACACCTACATCCGCCTGGCGCTCGAGCGGGTCACCCTCGGCGCCGGAGGCGCTCCGCTCGACGAGGGCGCGGTCGTGCTGCTGCTCGGGCTGTTCGGCGTCGGCGGGCTCGTCGGCAACGTCGTCACGGCCGCGATCGTCGACCGCCGGCTCGCGCCGCTGTCGACCGCCGTCCCGCTGCTTGTGGCGGTGCCGATCCTGGTGGTGCTGGTGTGGCCCCAGTCGCCGATCGCGGCGGGCGTCGCCGTGTTCGTCTGGGGCATGTCGTTCGCCGCCTGGCTGATCGTGCTCAACACGTGGATCGGGCGGCGCCTGCCGGATCGGCTCGAGGCCGGCGGCGGGCTCGTTGTGGTGGGCTTCCAGCTGGCGATCACGCTGGCGGCGGGCCTCGGGGGCCTGCTGATCGACGGTGCGGGTGTCGGCACGGCCTATGTAACGGGAGCCGTCGCGGTGGCCGCCGGCGCCGTCACCTTCGGTCTGGCGGGCCGCGCGGGCCGGTGAGGGGAGGGGCGGGTCTCAGCGCGCGAGCGCGCGGGGGCCCGCCCCGCGCCACGCCGACGGGGTCATCCCGGTGTGGCGGCGGAACGCCCGGCTGAAGCCCTCGTCCGACTCATAGCCCAGGCGCCGCGACGCCTCGGACACCCGGGTGCCTGCCGAGAGCATGGCCTTCGCCGCATCCATGCGGACCTGCGCCAGGTAGCTGGCGGGGGAGCGGCCGATCGCCTCGCGGAACCGCGCGGCGAACACGGACCGCGACATCGCGCCGAGGGCCGCGAGGCTCTCGACGCTCCAGTCGGCACCCGGATCCTCGTGGATCGCGGCGATCACCCGCGCGAGGAACGGATCGTCCGTGCGCGGGGCCCAGTCGGCGGGAGCGCATCCGGATGCGGCCCAGGCGCGCAGCGTCGAGACGGCGAGCATGGTCGCCATGAGGTCGCACACGGCGCGGCCCCCGCCGGCGGCGCACGCCTGCGCGGTGGCCGGATCGCCGACGTGCGCCGCGAGCGCGGCGACCCCGGGCTCCTGGAGGGAGAAGTCGTCGACGGTGAGCAGATCGGGGAGGGCCCCGAGGAGCCGGCTGGTCTCCCCGGTGGGCCGCAGGCGCGCCGCCATCAGCGACGCACCCGCGAGGGCGCGCAGCCGCAGCGGCGCGCGCCCCACCGAGAACAGCGATCCGCCGGCGTCGAGGCGGACGCGCACGGCCCCGTCGGCGCGTGTCGACGCCCACGCCGGGCAGCTGCGCCTCGGCGTCGCGCCGACGTCGACGGATCCCTCGAGGGCGAAGACGAGGAGGGCGTCGCCGGCGGGCAGATCCAGCGCCTCGCCGTCGGCGAGGGCGAGCCGCGTCATGCCGGCCGAGTCCCACTGCAGGGCGGCGAGCAGCCGATCGATCGGATCGCCCGCGGGGCCCGCGACGTCGCTCTGGTCGGCGACGCCGACGCGGCCGACCACGGCGTCCTCGCGCCCGTGGGCCTGCACGATCGTCATGGCCTGACAAACCGCGGGCGCCGCGCCGCTATTCCGGCGTGACGCCGCGCGGCGGCCCGCTCAGGCGCGGACGTGCGGCGGGAGCTTCACGAACAGCAGCAGGATCAGGCCGATGAGCAGGATGACGGCGATGCCGAGCACGCCGTAGACGATGCCGCCGAACCAGGCGAGGAAGAGCGACCACGCCAGCGGCGACAGGAACGACGCGACGCGTCCGGTGGTGGCGTACAGGCCGAAGATCTCGCCCTGCATGCTCGGCGGCGTCAGGCGGGTCAGCAGACCGCGGCTGGCCGCCTGGGCGGGCCCCACGAACGCGCACAGCAGCAGCCCGCAGATCCAGAACACGATCGTCCCGAGATCCCGCAGCAGGTACACGACGAATGCCATCGCGACCAGGCCCGACAGGGCGATGACGATCAGGTTGCGGGGCCCGATGGCGTCGTCGATGCGGCCCGCGATGATCGTCGACACGCCCGCGACGAGGTTGGCGGCCAGGCCGAACACGATCACCTCGAGGAACGAGAACCCGAAGCCCTGCGCGGCGAGCACGGCGCCGAAGGCGAACACCCCCGCGAGGCCGTCGCGGTACACGGCCGCGGCGAGCAGGAACCAGAACGTCGGGCGGTTGGTGCGGAACAGCTTCGCCAGGTTGCGGCCGAGCACCACGTAGGCGCGCAGCAGGCCGACCTTCTCGGCCTCCGCATAGGCGGGCGATTCGGGCACATTGCGGAACATGGGGATGGAGAACACCAGCGTCCACACCGCGCAGATGACGGCGACGAGCTTGTACGACAGCGGATTGTCCTGGCCGAGCCCGAAGAGCACGGGGATGCACACGATCAGGGCCGCGACCCCGCCGATGTAGCCCATGCCCCAGCCGAGGCCCGAGATGCGCCCGACCGTGCCGGGGGTCGAGACCTCCGAGAGCATCGCGTAGTAGCTGACGTTGCCGATCTCCGAGATCACGGCGCCCAGCGCGACGGCGAACGCGCCGAACCAGAAGTACCGAGGGTCGGCCTCGACGAAGAACAGCGAGAACTGCACCAGCGCGATCGCGATGGTCGCGCCGACGAGCCACTTCTTCTTGTTGCCGCGGGCGTCGGCCTGCTGGCCGAGTACGGGTGCGAGCACCAGGATCAGGATGCCCGCGGCGAAGTTCGCCCACCCCCACCACTCGGACAGATCCGTCAGCCCCTGGCAGTACGCGCTGCCCATGTTCTGCGACTCGTTGCAGTTCATGTAGGTGCCGTCGGCCAGCAGACCCGATTCCCGGACCGCCGGATCGAGGAACTGCCGGGAGGTCAGGTATAGCGCGATCCAGACGAAGGTGAGGATCACGGTGTTGAACGGCTGCATGGCCCAGTCCCACATCGCCCACGAGACGACGGTCTTGCGCGAGGCGGGCTCGCCCGCGACGCCGCGGCCGATGGGACCGAGCGCGCCCGTGCGCGCCACGGTGGGCGGGGTGGCCGGCGGGACGTCGTCGTGCTCGGGGCTCATGCGATGAGGCTATGGCCCGAGCGTGAACCGCCGGTGTCGCCACACGCTCAGCCGATCCATATCCAAACTTGAGTCGATCCATATCAACTTCGCTTTGACACGGCTGATCTGGCGTTCTATCCTTGAGTCATCGCGGCTCAACCCGCGCACAACGACTTCACCGTCAAGAAGGAGAGCAACATGGCACGTGCTGTGGGTATCGACCTCGGAACGACCAACTCGGTCGTCAGCGTCCTCGAGGGCGGTGAGCCGAAGGTCATCGCCAACGCCGAGGGCTTCCGCACCACCCCGTCGGTCGTCGCGTTCACCAAGGACGGCGAGGTGCTCGTCGGCGAGACCGCCAAGCGTCAGGCCGTCACCAACGTCGACCGCACGATCGCCTCGGTCAAGCGCCACATCGGCACCGACTGGTCGTTCGACGTCGACGGCAAGAAGTACACGCCGCAGGAGATCTCGGCGCGCATCCTCATGAAGCTGAAGCGCGACGCCGAGCAGTACCTCGGCGACACCGTGACCGACGCGGTCATCACCGTCCCGGCCTACTTCAACGACGCCGAGCGCCAGGCCACGAAGGACGCGGGCGAGATCGCCGGCCTCAACGTGCTGCGCATCATCAACGAGCCCACCGCGGCCGCGCTCGCCTACGGCCTCGACAAGGGCCAGGAGGACGAGCTCATCCTCGTCTTCGACCTCGGTGGCGGCACGTTCGACGTGTCCCTGCTCGAGGTGGGCAAGGACGACGACTTCTCGACGATCCAGGTCCGCGCCACCGCCGGTGACAACCGCCTCGGCGGCGACGACTGGGACCAGCGTGTGGTCGACCACCTGATCACGCAGTTCCGCCAGACCACCGGCGTCGACGTCTCGGGCGACAAGATCGCCCTGCAGCGCCTCAAGGAGGCCGCGGAGCAGGCGAAGAAGGAGCTGTCGTCCTCGACCAGCACCTCGATCAACCTGCCCTACCTCTCGCTGACCGAGTCGGGCCCCGTGTCGCTGTCCGAGACGCTCACGCGCGCCAAGTTCGAGGAGCTCACGAAGGACCTGCTCGAGCGCACCAAGAAGCCGTTCGAGGACGTCATCCGCGAGGCCGGCGTGAAGCTCTCCGAGATCGCCCACGTGGTGCTCGTCGGCGGCTCGACCCGCATGCCCGCCGTCGCCGACCTCGTCAAGCGCGAGACCGGCAAGGAGGCCAACAAGGGCGTCAACCCGGACGAGGTCGTCGCCGTCGGCGCCGCCCTGCAGGCCGGTGTCCTGAAGGGCGAGCGCAAGGACGTCCTGCTCATCGACGTCACCCCCCTGAGCCTCGGCATCGAGACCAAGGGCGGCATCATGACCAAGCTCATCGAGCGCAACACGGCCATCCCGACCAAGCGCAGCGAGACCTTCACGACGGCCGACGACAACCAGCCGTCCGTGTCGATCCAGGTGTTCCAGGGCGAGCGCGAGTTCACGCGCGACAACAAGCCGCTCGGTACGTTCGACCTGACCGACATCGCCCCGGCGCCGCGCGGCATCCCGCAGATCGAGGTCACCTTCGACATCGACGCCAACGGCATCGTGCACGTGTCCGCCAAGGACAAGGGCACCGGCAAGGAGGCCTCGGTGGTCATCTCGGGCGGCTCGTCGCTGCCCAAGGAGGACATCGACCGCATGGTGCGCGAGGCCGAGGAGCACGCCGCCGAGGACAAGAAGCGCCGCGAGGCCGCCGAGGTCCGCAACCAGGCCGAGACCCTCGCCTACTCGATCGACAAGCTGATCAAGGACAACGAGGACAAGCTCCCCGCCGACGTGAAGGAGTCCGTCCAGGGCGACGTCGACGACCTGAAGAAGGCCCTCGCGGGCGACGACGACGAGGCCGTGAAGGCCGCGTTCGACAAGCTCAACGCGAGCCAGGGCAAGATCGGCGAGGCCATCTACGCCCAGTCGCAGGCCGAGCAGGCGGCCCCGACGGCCGACGCTCCGGCCGGCGACACGGCGGGCGATGACGACGTCATCGACGCCGAGGTGGTCGAGGACGACGAGGACAAGAAGAACTGATGACCGGCAAGGACTTCGAAGAGCCCAACGGCGACGAGGTCCAGCCTGACGCCGAGGGGGCGGACGCGCAGGACGCGACCGCCCCCGAGGCGCAGGAGGGGACCGACGCCGCAACCCAGGAGCCCGAGCTCACCATCGAGGACATCCTCGATGCCGCGCAGACCGACGACGCGGCCGAGGCCGACCACTCGGACTACGAGACGCAGCTCCTGCACGATCTCAAGCGACTGCAGGCCGAGTACGCCAACTACCGCCGCCGCACCGAAGAGCAGCGTCACATCGAGATCGCCCGTGCCAAGGGCGAGGCCGTGAAGGGCCTCATCCCGGTGCTCGACGACCTCGACCGCGCCGACAAGCACGGCGACCTCACCGAGGGCTCGCCCTTCGCGGCCATCGCTGAGAAGGTCCGCGGTGTGGCCGAGCGCATGGGCCTGGTCGCCTATGGGGCGGTCGGCGAGGCGTTCGACCCGCAGCAGCACGAGGCGATCTTCCAGCAGCCGATCCCCGGCACCACCGAGGCGACGATCCTCGAGGTGGTCGAGCTCGGCTATCGACTGGGCGAGATCGAGCTCCGCGCGGCCAAGGTCGTTGTGGCCGTTCCGGCCGAGTGATGTCCGCGCGGGCCGGCGGCGCCGGCCCGCGCGCTCGTCCAGCGAGCGCTCGCGACTCGATATTGCAGTGACCGACGTCTGACGTAAGAGGTGAAGATGGCCAGCCAGGACTGGTTCGAGAAGGACTTCTACAAGGTCCTCGGGGTGTCGAAGGACGTCAGCGCCGCCGACCTCAAGAAGACGTACCGCAAGCTCGCGCGGAAGTACCACCCGGATTCCAACCCGGGCGATGCGGCCGCCGAGGCGAAGTTCAAGGAGATCAGCGAGGCGTACGCCGTGCTCTCGGACGAGACCGAGCGCGCCGAGTACGACCAGATCCGCGCGATGGGATCCGGCGCACGGTTCACCCCGGGCGCGGGTGCCGGCGGCGGTTTCGACGACGTGTTCAGCCAGTTCACCCAGAACCGCGGTGCGTCGCAGGACTTCGACGACATCTTCGCGATGTTCAACCAGGGCGGTGGCGGCGGTTTCGGATCCGGCGGCTTCGGACGCCCGAGCGGCGGCTTCCGCGGATTCGGCGGCCCCCAGAAGGGATCGGACGTGCGCGCGCGCACGACGATCGACTTCGTCACGGCCGCGAAGGGCGAGACGATCTCGCTGCAGAGCGAGGACGGCAAGCCCTTCAAGATCAAGATCCCGGCCGGTGTCGCCGACGGGCAGAAGATCCGCCTGCGCGGCAAGGGGCGCCCGTCACCGGACGGCGGCGAGCCCGGCGACATCGTCGTCGAGATCGCCGTGCGCCCGCACCCGGTCTTCACCCGCGAGGGCCTGAACCTGCGTGTGGTGGTGCCGGTGACGTTCCCCGAGGCCGCGCTGGGCGCCACTATCGAGGTCCCGACCCTCGGCGCCGACCCCGTCAAGCTGCGCGTCGCCCCCGGCACCCCGTCGGGGCGTGTGCTGCGCGTCAAGGGCCGTGGCATCGCGTCGCAGAAAGGCACCGGCGACCTGCTCGCCGAGGTGCAGGTCGTGGTGCCCGCGCACCTCGACGACGAGGCCCGCGACGCGCTCGCGCGCTTCGTCGAGGTCGGCCCGCAGATCAACCCGCGCGATGAGCTGATGGGCCGGGCCCAGGGTTAGCCTGAGGCCAGGATCGGCCTTTCGAACCGGAGAGGGAGGGACGGGATGAGCGATTCCTACGAGATCGACGACGACACGCCCGTCTTCGCGATCGCGGTGGCCGCCGAGCTCGCGGGCATGCACCCGCAGACGCTGCGCCAGTACGACCGGATCGGACTGGTCGTCCCCGGCCGCACCCGCGGCGGATCGCGCCGCTACTCGGCGCGCAACGTCGAGCAGCTGCGAGAGGTCTCGCGCCTCTCCGGCGAGGGGATGAGCCTCGCCAGCATCGCGCGCGTCCTGGACCTGGAGGACGAGGTGCGGGCGCTGCGCCGCCGGTGCCGCGACCTCGAGCAGGCCCTGCGCGACGAGCGCGCCGCCCGCCCCGGGGCCCGCGTGTTCGCGGCCGGGGCGACCGGATCCGTCATCACCCTGCGCGCGGGCACGCGCGTGCGCCGCAGTGCGGATCTTGTGCTCTGGTCGCCGCCGCGCCCGCCCTCCGAGGGCGGGGACGGACAGTGAGCCCCGTCACCTGGAAGAAGCTCGGCGAGGCCATCCCCGTCTGGCCGGGGCGGGCCTGGCCGCTCGGGTCGACGTGGTCGCCCGAGTCGACGAACTTCGCGGTGTACACCCCCGATGCGACCGCGGTGCAGCTGTGCCTGTTCGACGAGAACGACCGCGAGACCGCGTACGACCTCACCGAGCACATGCTCGGCATCTGGCACGGCGCGCTGCCGGACATCCGGCCCGGCCAGCGCTACGGCTACCGTGTCGACGGGCCGTGGGATCCGGCCAACGGGCACCGGTTCAACCGGCACAAGCTGCTGCTCGACCCGTACGCGAAGGCGACCAGCGGCACCATCAAGCCCGAGCAGCCGATCCACGGCGCGCGCGAGGATCGCCCGCTCGAGCGCGACGACACCGATTCGGCCGGGTACACCGCCCGCAGCGTCGTCATCGAGGGCGCCTTCGACTGGGAGGACGAGGACGACGTCCGCCCGCATCACCGCTGGCGCGACACCGTCATCTACGAGCTGCACGTGAAGGGCTTCACGAAGCTCCACGACCGCATCCCCGAGAGCATCCGCGGCACGTACGCGGGCCTGGCCGACCCGGCCGTCACCTCGTACCTGCGCGACCTCGGCGTCACCACCGTCGAGCTGCTGCCCGTGCAGCAGTTCTTCTCCGAGCCCTGGCTCGCCGAACGCGGCCTCACGAACTACTGGGGCTACAACACCCTCTCGTACTTCGCGCCGGATGCCGGGTACTCGTCCTCCGGCGACCGCGGCGGCCAGGTCGACGAGTTCAAGCACATGGTGAAGGCCCTCCATCGCGAGGGCATCGAGGTCATCCTCGACGTCGTCTACAACCACACCGCCGAGGGCGGGCCCGACGGCCCGACGCTGTCGTTCCGCGGCTTCGACGACCGCGGCTTCTACAAGCGCGTCATCGGCGAGAACGGGCGGTTCGACGACCGCTACTGGGACGTCACCGGCTGCGGCAACACGGTCAACGCCTGGAACCCGCTCGCGCTGCGGATGATCCTCGACTCGCTGCGCTACTGGGTCACCGAGATGCACGTCGACGGCTTCCGGTTCGATCTCATGTCGGCACTGACCCGCACCGGGTATGAGATCGACTTCCAGTGCGCTCTGCTGATCGCGATCGACCAGGATCCGGTCCTGCGTCACGTGAAGCTGATCGCCGAGCCGTGGGACGTCTCGATGGACGGCTACCTCGTCGGCCAGATGCCGCCGCAGTGGGCCGAGTGGAACGACAAGTACCGCGACACCATGCGCGACTTCTGGCGTGGGCAGGCGCCGATCCACGCCGTGGCCACACGCCTGGCGGGCTCGAGCGACCTGTACGCCGACGACGGCCGCACGGCCTCGAACAGCATCAACTTCATCACCGCGCACGACGGGTTCACGATGCGCGACCTGGTCTCGTACGACGGCAAGCACAACGACGCCAACAACGAGGACAACCGCGACGGCACCGACAACAACCGCTCGTGGAACCACGGCCACGAGGGCGAGACGACCGATCCGGACATCCTCGCGCTGCGACGGAGGCAGGTCGCGAACCTCATGGCGACCCTCTGCCTGTCCAATGGCGTGCCCATGCTGACCGCGGGGGACGAGCGGGGGCGCACGCAGGGCGGCAACAACAACGCGTACTGCCAGGACAACGAGATCTCGTGGATGGACTGGTCGGCCGACAACGCCTGGCTGGATGTCTACGAGGTCACCAAGGCCGCGCTGAGGCTGCGGCGCGAGCACCCGGCGCTGCGCCAGCGGCACTGGTTCGAGGGGAGCCCCGCCATCCCGGGCGGCCCGCACGACCTGGCGTGGCTGCATCCGGCCGGTCGTGTGATGCGCGATTCCGACTGGGGCGACGGCGGCCTCCGCACGATCGGCATGTTCGTCTCGGGCGCTCCGCTGCGCGAGCCGGGGCCGCGCGGCGAGCAGCGCATCGACGACTCGTTCGTGCTGTGGTTCAACGCCGGGCCGCCGCCGGTCGACATCCTCCACCCGGTCAACGAGTGGTTCGACGAGGTCGAGGTCGTGCTCTCGACCGACCCCGCCGTGGCGGTGGGCACCCGGGTGAAGATCGGCGAGCCGCTCCCCGTCGACGGCCGCACCGTTGTGGTGGTCAAGTCCGTCTGAGGCGACCCGGCTCGCACCCGGAACCGCTAGGCCAGCGCGGCCAGACCGAGCTCGGCGGTCGAGGCGAGCAGGCGGTGCTTCGGCACCACGCGCACCGTGTACCCGAACGCGCCCGCGCGGTCGAGGCGCACCGATCCGGCGAACGCCGCGCGCGAGCCCTCGAACGTCTCGCGCAGCTCCAGCGGGGTCACCTGCAGCGAGCTGAGCTGGTCGTCGTCGCCGGTGCGGCCGTAGGCGAGCTGCACCTCGACATCGTCCGGCGAGAGGCCGCCGAGCGCGACGTGGGCGACGACCTCGAGCGAGGCGCCCACCACCGCCGCGGTGTCGACGCCGTGCGACTCGACGTGCTCGACGCGCACACTCGGCCACGCCTCGCGCACCCGCCGCTTCCAGGTGGCGAGCTCGACGGCACCCGCGTACGCGGCGTCGCCGTTGAGGCGCCGGGCCGCGGCGGCCGCGGGGGCGTAGAGCGTGGTCACGTAGTCGCGCACCATGCGCGTGGCCAGCACCTTCGGCCCCAGCGAGTCGAGCGTGTGGCGCATCATCTCGAGCCAGCGCGCCGGCACGCCCTCGCCGTCGACGTCGTAGAAGCGCGGCGCGACCTCCCGCTCGATCAGGTCGTACAGCGCGGCGGCCTCGAGGTCGTCGCGCTTGTCCGGGTCGGCCAGCCCGTCGGCCGACGGGATGGCCCAGCCGTTCTGGCCGTCGAACCACTCGTCCCACCAGCCGTCGAGGATCGACAGGTTCAGGCCGCCGTTGAGCGCCGCCTTCATGCCGCTCGTGCCGCACGCCTCGTAGGGGCGCAGCGGGTTGTTGAGCCAGACGTCGCACCCCGGGTAGAGGGTCTGCGCCATGCCGATCTCGTAGTTCGGAAGGAACACGATGCGGTGGCGCACCTCGGGGTCGTCGGCGAAGCGCACCAGCTCCTGGATCAGGCGCTTGCCGCCGTCGTCGGCGGGGTGCGACTTGCCCGCGATGATGAGCTGGACCGGACGCTCCGGATCCAGCAGCAGCCGCTTCAGGCGGTCCGGATCCCGCAGCATCAGCGTGAGGCGCTTGTACGACGGGACGCGGCGGGCGAAGCCGATCGTCAGCACGTCCGGCGAGAGCGCATCGCCGATCCACCCCAGCTCGGCCTCCACGGCCCCGCGCTTCAGCCACGAGGCGCACAGGCGCTCGCGGGCGTCGAGGACGAGGCGCTCGCGCAGCTCGTGCTTGACGCTCCAGACGCGGGACGGCGGCAGCGCATCGAGCGCGCGGGCGAACGCCTCGGGGTCGCCGTCGATGTCGGCGCCGTACTCCTGCAGGATCTCCTGGAACTCGCGCGCCACCCAGGTGCCCAGGTGCACACCGTTGGTGATGGAGCCGATGGGCACCTCGGCCTCGCCGAACGCGGGCCACAGTCCGTTGAACATGTCGCGGCTGACGTGACCGTGCAGCTGCGAGACGCCGTTCGCGCGCTGGGCCAGGCGGAACCCCATCACGGCCATGTTGTGCATGCCGGGGTCGCCGCCCTCGTAGTCCTCGGCGCCGAGGGCGAGCACGCGGTCGGTGGGGACGCCGGGCAGCACACCGCCGTCCGAGGCGAAGTACTGCTGGATCAGCGACCGGTCGAAGCGGTCGATGCCGGCGGGCACGGGGGTGTGGGTGGTGAACACCGTCGAGGCGCGCGCCATCTCGAGCGCGTCGTCGAAGTCGAGGCCCGCGCTGCCGCCGTCCGATCCGGTGGTGAGCTCGCGGATCCGCTCGAGCCCCTGGAACCCGGCGTGGCCCTCGTTCGTGTGGTAGACGTCCGGGACCGGGGCGCCGGTCAGGCGGCTGAAGGCGCGCAGCGCGCGCACGCCGCCGACGCCCAGCAGCAGCTCCTGGCGCAGGCGGTGCTCGGCCCCGCCGCCGTAGAGGCGGTCGGTGATGTCGACGTAGTGCTCCGGGTTCGGATCGATGTCGGTGTCGAGCAGCAGCAGGGGCACCCGGCCCACGCGCGCCACCCAGATGCGGGCACGCAGGTCCGGCCCGCCCGGCATCGCCAGCGTGACGACTGCGGGCGATCCGTCGGCCTCCCGCAGCACCGTCAGGGGCTTCTCGTCCGGGTCGATCAGCGGGTACGACTCGAGCTGCCAGCCCTCGCGCGACAGCGTCTGGTCGAAGTAGCCGTGGCGGTACAGCAGGCCCACGCCGATGAGGGGCAGGCCCAGGTCGCTGGCGGCCTTGAGGTGGTCGCCGGCGAGGATGCCGAGGCCGCCCGAGTACTGCGGCAGGGTCGAGGCGATGCCGAACTCGGGCGAGAAGTAGGCGATGGTGCGCGGAGCGTCGGCCACGTCGCGCTGGTACCAGAGGTCATCGGCGAGGTAGGCCCGCAGGTCGCGGTGCGCGCGCTCGAGCGTCGCGCAGAACGCGGCGTCGGCGGCGAGCTCGTCGAAGCGCGATGCCGGCACCGAGCCCAGCAGGCGCACGGGGTCGTGCGTCGAGTGCCACAGCTCGGGATCGACGTGCGCGAAGACGTCCTGAGTGGGGATGTCCCAGCACCAGCGCAGATTCCCCGCCAGCTCTCCGAGCGCGGACAGCGCCTCGGGAAGGACGGGTCGGACGGTCAGTCGGCGGATCGCACGCATGGCCCCACGCTAACGCCGCGCCCCCGCGGCGCGACAGGTCGAGCAGATGAATGAGTACGCACCATTGCCGACCCCAGCACCCGAGGCCCGCACAGGGGCATGGAACCCCTCGGATGGCGGGATCCCGGGCCGATCGCGGGTGCCCCGGGGCGCCGCTCACGACGCGCGGGTTACACCCGGATGAAGGATGACGCAAGGTCTCGGCCCTGAGTGGCCATGGATGCCCGGCTGTGCCAGGTTGGGGACATGGTCGGACGTATCCCTGTTATCGACGTGCACCCGGTTGTGGACCAGGGTCGTCGCCCTGCGAAGGCCACGGTCGGCGAGCCGTTCCCCGTGCAGGCGACGGTGTTCCGCGAGGGGCACGACAAGCACGGCGCCGAGATCGCGCTGATCGGCCCCGACGGCGTGCGCCGCGAGCCGATCCGCATGCGCCAGATCGGCACCGGCACCGACCGGTACGAGGCCTGGGCGACCCCCGACGTCGAGGGCGAATGGGCCTTCGAGGTGCGCGGGTTCTCCGACCCGCTCGCGACCTGGACCCACGATGCCGGCATCAAGATCCGCGCGGAGGTCGACGTCGACCTGATGTTCCTCGAGGCGACACAGCTGCTCAAGCGGATCCGCACCGAGCACACGCTCTCCGCGGCTGAGAAGGCCGTGGTGAAGGCGGCCGAGGCCGCTGCCGGCGACGCCACCCGCCCCGTCGAGGCGCGCCTCGCGGTGCTCGAGGGGCCCGAGACGCAGGCGCTGTTCGCAGCGCATCCGCTGCGCGATCTGCTCACGGTCGCGGGTCCGTTCCCGCTGTTCGCCGACCGCCGCCGGGCGCTGACCGGCGCCTGGTACGAGTTCTTCCCGCGCTCCGAGGGCGCGAAGGTCGACAGCCGCACCGGCAAGGTCAAGAGCGGCACGTTCAAGACAGCGGTGAAGAGCCTCGAGCGCGTCAAGGCGATGGGCTTCGACGTGCTCTATCTGCCCCCGATCCACCCGATCGGCGAGGTCAACCGCAAGGGTCCGAACAACACGCTGACCCCGGCGCCGGGCGACCCCGGATCGCCGTGGGCGATCGGGTCGAAGGACGGCGGCCACGACGCGATCCACCCGGACCTGGGCACCTTCGCCGACTTCGACGCCTTCGTGAAGAAGGCCAACGCCCTGGGCATCGAGGTCGCGCTCGACCTCGCCCTGCAGGCGGCGCCCGATCACCCCTGGGTGACGACGCACCCGCAGTTCTTCCGCCACCGCGCCGACGGCTCGATCGCGTACGCCGAGAACCCGCCGAAGAAGTACCAGGACATCTACCCGGTGTACTTCGACGACGACTACGAGGGCGTCGTCGCCGAGGTCACGCGCGTGGTGCGGCTGTGGATGTCGCACGGCGTGCGGATCTTCCGCGTCGACAACCCCCACACGAAGCCCGTCATGTTCTGGGAGCGCCTGCTCGGCGACCTCAAGAAGACGGATCCGGACGTCCTGTTCCTCTCCGAGGCGTTCACCCGCCCGGCGATGATGCACACGCTCGGCTCTGTGGGGTTCCACCAGTCGTACACGTACTTCACCTGGCGCGTGGCCAAGGGCGAGATCGAGGAGTACCTGCGCGAGGTGTCGCGCGAGAGCGACCACCTCATGCGTCCGAACTTCTGGGTGAACACGCCGGACATCCTGCACGCCTCGCTGCAGTACGGCGGCCCCGCGATGTTCGCGATCCGCGCGACGCTCGCCGCCCTGGCGACGCCGTCCTGGGGCATGTACGCCGGCTACGAGCTGTTCGAGCACGTCTCGGTCAAGCCCGGATCCGAGGAGTACCTCGACAGCGAGAAGTACCAGATCCGCATCCGCGACTGGCAGGGCGCCGCCGAGAGCGGCCGGACCCTGGCGCCGTACATCACCCGCCTCAACGAGATCCGCCGGGCGCACCCGGCGCTGGGCCTGCTGCGCAACCTCGTTGTGCACTCGACCGAGGACGACAACATCCTCGCGTTCTCGAAGACGCACGGCGACGACACCGTCATCGCGGTGATCAACCTCGACCCGCACGGGGCGCACGACACCACCGTGCATCTGGATCTCGAGGCCGCCGGCCTGCCGGAGAGCTTCGTCGTCCACGACGAGCTGACCGGCGCCGAGTGGGTCTGGGGCGCCGACAACTACGTGCGTCTCGACCCCGTCGGCGACGTCGCGCACATCCTCACGGTCAGGGCGACCGCGTAAGAGATCGACCGCTCTGCCCGGAAGACAATTGGCCGCCTAAGGAGGAACTGCATGACTCCCGAGCCCGCTCCGTACACCTCGTCGATCCCGATCCTGTCCCAGGAGCCCTTCCCGGATCAGATCGCCGATCGCGCCCAGCCGGACTGGTTCAAGACCGCGGTCTTCTACGAGGTGCTGGTGCGGTCCTTCAAGGACAGCGACGGCGACGGGATGGGCGACTTCCGCGGTCTCATCGAGAAGCTCGACTACCTCGAATGGCTCGGCGTCGACTGCCTGTGGCTGCCGCCGTTCTTCCCGTCGCCGCTGCGCGACGGCGGGTACGACGTGGCCGACTACACGGGCGTGCTGCCCGAGCTGGGCACGACCGACGACTTCCAGGAGTTCCTGCACGCCGCGCACGCCCGCGGCATCAAGGTCATCATCGACTTCGTCATGAACCACACGAGCGACGAGCACCCGTGGTTCCAGGAGAGCCGCCGCGACCCCGACGGGCCCTACGGCGACTTCTACGTGTGGAGCGACACCGACGAGCTGTACGAGGACGCCCGCATCATCTTCGTCGACACCGAGCCGAGCAACTGGACGTGGGATCCCGTTCGCCAGCAGTACTACTGGCACCGGTTCTTCTCGCACCAGCCCGACCTCAACTTCGACAACCCGAAGGTGCACGAGGCGATGCTCGACGCCATGCGCTTCTGGCTGGACATGGGGCTCGACGGCTTCCGCCTCGACGCGGTGCCGTACCTCTACGAGCGCCCCGGCACCAACGGCGAGAACCTGCCCGAGACGCACGAGTTCCTGCGCATGGTGCGCAAGGTCGTCGACCGCGAGTACCCCGGTCGTGTGCTGCTGGCCGAGGCGAACCAGTGGCCGGCCGACGTCGTCGACTACTTCGGCAACCCCGAGGTCGGCGGCGACGAGTGCCACATGTGCTTCCACTTCCCCGTGATGCCCCGCATCTTCATGGCGGTCCGTCGCGAGCAGCGGTTCCCGATCTCCGAGATCCTGGCGCAGACGCCGCCGATCCCGTCCGGCTGCCAGTGGGGCATCTTCCTCCGAAACCACGATGAGCTCACGCTCGAGATGGTCACCGACGAGGACCGCGACTACATGTGGAACGAGTACGCGCAGGATCCGCGGATGAAGGCGAACATCGGCATCCGCCGCCGCCTCGCGCCCCTGCTCGAGAACGACATCGACCAGATCGAGCTGTTCACCGCCCTGCTGCTGTCGCTTCCCGGGTCGCCCGTCCTCTACTACGGCGACGAGATCGGCATGGGCGACAACATCTGGCTGGGCGACCGCGACGGCGTCCGCACCCCGATGCAGTGGACGAGCGACCGCAACGCCGGCTTCTCGTCCGCGAACCCGGGCAAGCTCTCGCTGCCCGTGGTGCAGGACCCGGTCTACGGCTACCTGGCGGTCAACGTCGAGGCCCAGCAGGAGAACCGCTCGTCGCTGCTGCACTGGACGCGCCAGATCATCCAGGCCCGCAAGCGCCACCCGGCGTTCGGCCTCGGAAGCTTCAACGACCTCGGCGGATCCAACCCGTCGGTGCTGTCGTATTCGCGCGAGCACGAGAACGCCGACGGATCGGTCGACGTCATCGTCTGCGTCAACAACCTGTCGCAGTTCCCGCAGCCCGTCGAGCTGGATCTGCGTCGCTTCCAGGGGATGGTCCCGGTCGAGCTGATCGGCGGCGTGGCCTTCCCGCAGATCGGCGAGCTGCCGTACCTGTTGACGCTGGGCGGTCATGGGTTCTACTGGTTCCAGTTGCATGCGCCGGCGGTCGAGTCGGAGGAGGTGGGACTGCTGTGAACGAGCCAAAGGGAATGAACACCGCGGGGATCGATTGGGAGGCGTATCTCTCCCGCACACGCTGGTTCGGGGGCAAGGGACGCCCCTTCCGGGTGGGCGACGTGCGCCAGCTCGCCGAGCTGTCCGACGGCGTCGACGACCTGCGCGCCACCGTCTACCTCGTCACGGTGGAGTACTCCGACGACGAGGGCGGATCCGAGCGCTATCAGGTGCCGCTGTCGTCGTACGACGAGCCGCAGGACCGGATCGCCTACGCGTTCGTCGGGTCCGTCGAGACCGACAGCGGGCTGCGCCACGTCTACGACGGCGTGCACGACCGCGCCGCGATGCGCATCTGGCTCGAGGGCTTCGTCGACGCCGAGCAGACCGGCACCGCCGAGCGCGGCGGGCTGCGGTTCCACCGGGTCGCGGGCACCACGCTCGACCCCGAGCTGGTGCCCTCGCCCCTCACGGGCGAGCAGTCGAACTCATCGCTGCGGTTCGACGACACCGCGATCATGAAGGTGTTCCGCAAGGTCAGCCCTGGCGTGAACCCCGACATCGAGATCCACGAGGTGCTCACCCGAGGCGGCTCCGCGGACATCGCGGCCCTGTTCGGCTGGGTCGAGATCGACCTCGACGGCGGCGAGGGCGTGCTGCAGCTGGCGATGATCCAGCAGTTCCTGCGCACCGCGACCGACGGCTTCGAGCTCGCCACCGGCAGCGTGCGCACACTGCTCGCCGACCTCGAGCTCAGCGTCGAGGAGTCCGGAGGCGACTTCGCGGGCGAGGCCGCACGTCTGGGCGAGGCGCTCGCCGCGGTGCATCTGATGCTCCGCGAGAGCTTCCCTGTCGAGAGCCGCGGGGCCGACAGCACGTCCGAGCTCGCCGGCCAGATGATCGCGCGCCTCGAGCAGGCCGCGCGCATCGTGCCCGAGATCGAGCCGTACGGCGACCGCCTGCGGGCCGCGTACAACGCGGTCTGCGAGCTCGGTCGCCTCGACGTGCAGCGTGTGCACGGCGACCTGCACCTCGGCCAGACGCTGCGCACCACCGAGGGCTGGAAGCTCGTCGACTTCGAGGGAGAGCCCGGCCGGCCCTTCGCCGAGCGCGTCCTTCCCGACTCGCCCTGGCGCGACGTCGCCGGCATGCTGCGCTCGTTCGACTACGCCGCGCGTGTGGTCGAGCTGAGCGCCGTGGGAGCGGACGAGCCCGAGGCCGCCCTCCGCGCCCAGCGGGCTCGCGAGTGGTCGGCCCGCGCGCGCCGTCACTTCCTCGAGGGATACGTGGCCTCGCTGGGTGAGGACGCCGGGTCGGAGAGCGAGCGCGGCGTCCTGCTCGATGCGTACGTGGCCGACAAGGCCGTCTATGAAGCTGTCTACGAGAAGCGCAACCGCCCGACGTGGATCGGAATCCCGTTGGCCGCGCTGGAACGGATCGGTACCCGATGACTGAGCCCCAGATCCTGCCCGTCGACGGATCCGTCCTGGCGGCGGTGGCGTCGGGAATGCACCACGACCCGCACGCCGTGCTCGGCGCGCACCCCCACGACGGGGCCGTCACCGTGCGCGTGCTGAAGCCGCTCGCCGCCGCGGTGGCCGTGCGATTCGAGGGCGCCGCGTCGCGTCGGTTCCCCGACGGCCAGTACGAGATCGAGCTGGCCCACGAGCAGGACGGCATCTGGGCGGGCGTGCTGCCCGTCGAGCAGGTGCCGACCTACCGGGTCGCCACCTCGTACGGCGAGGGCGACGCGGTGACCACCACCGTGAAGGACGACCCGTACCGCTTCCTTCCGACTGTCGGCGAGGTCGATCAGCACCTGATCGGCGAGGGCCGCCACGAGCAGCTGTGGACGGTGCTCGGCGCCCACGTGAAGACCTTCGACGGCCTGGGAGTCGTGCCCGACGTGACCGGCGCCGCCTTCGCGGTGTGGGCGCCTCGTGCGCGCGCCGTGCGGCTGAAGGCCGACTTCAACAACTGGGACGGCCGCGAGCACCCCATGCGCAGCCTCGGCTCGTCGGGTGTCTGGGAGATCTTCGTTCCCGACGTCGGCAGCGGCACGCACTACAAGTACGCCATCCTGGGCGCCGACGGCGTCTGGACCGAGCGGGCCGACCCGATGGCCGGCTACGCCGAGAAGCCCCCGATGACGGCCTCCATCGTGCACGCCTCCACCTACGAGTGGGGCGACGAGGCGTGGCTCGCGCAGCGCGCGGCCGACGCGGGCCGCGGGCACACCGACCGCCCGATGTCGATCTACGAGGTGCACCTCGGATCCTGGCGCAAGGACAAGACCTACGAGCAGCTGGCCGACGAGCTCGTCGGCTACGTGTCGGACCTCGGCTTCACGCACGTCGAGTTCATGCCCGTTATGCAGCACCCCTTCGGCGGCTCGTGGGGCTACCACGTCACGTCGTACTACGCCCCGGACAGCCGCTTCGGCGATCCGGACGGCCTGCGTCTGCTCATCGACCGCCTGCACCAGGCCGGCGTCGGCGTCATCCTCGACTGGGTGCCCGGCCACTTCGCCACCGACCCGTGGGCGCTCGTCCGCTTCGACGGCGCGCCGCTCTACGAGGACCCCAACCCCCAGCGCGGCTGGCACAAGGAGTGGGGCTCGCACATCTTCGACTTCGGCAACCCGCCGGTGCGCAACTTCCTCTACGCCAACGCCCTGTACTGGCTCGAGGAGTTCCACGCCGACGGCCTCCGCGTCGACGGCGTCGCCTCGATGCTCTACCTCGACTACTCGCGCGAGGCGGGGGAGTGGACGCCGAACAAGCACGGCGGCCGCGAGAACCTCGAGGCCGTGCAGTTCCTGCAGGAGATGAACGCCACCGTCTACAAGCGCGTGCCGGGAGTCGTCACGATCGCCGAGGAGTCCACGTCGTGGCCGGGCGTCACCCGCCCCACCTCCGAGGGCGGGCTCGGCTTCGGCTTCAAGTGGAACATGGGCTGGATGCACGACACCCTCGGCTACATCGGCCGAGACCCCGTGTACCGCGCCCACCACCACGGCGAGATGACCTTCGCGCTGGTGTACGCGTGGAGCGAGAACTTCGTCCTGCCCATCTCGCACGACGAGGTCGTGCACGGCAAGGGATCGCTCCTGCGCAAGGCGCCCGGCGACCGCTGGCGTCAGCTCGCCACACTGCGCGCCTACCTCGCCTACATGTGGGCGCACCCCGGCAAGCAGCTGCTGTTCATGGGATCCGAGTTCGGCCAGGAGTCGGAGTGGGCCGAGTCGCGCGAGCTCGACTGGTGGCTGCTGGACCTGCCCGATCACCTCGGCGTCCACCGCGCGATGAAGGACATGAACGCGCGCTACAAGGAGACCCCGGCGCTGTGGGCCCGCGACACCTCCCCGGAGGGCTTCGAGTGGCTCGTCGCCGACGACTCCCAGGCGAACGTCTTCGCCTGGGTGCGCCGCGACGCCGACGGCTCGCAGCTCGTCTCGATCACGAACTTCTCGGCCCAGCCCCACGACCGCTACGGCCTGCGATTCCCGCAGCCGGGCCAGTGGGACGAGGTACTCAACACCGACGCCACCGACTTCGGCGGCTCGGGCGTGGGCAACCTCGGCCGCGTGCTCGTCGAGGGCGACCGCGCCGAGATCGCCCTGCCCCCGCTCGCCACGGTCTGGTTCCGCCTGGCCGAGCCCGCCGCTCCGGAGGCCTGACACTCCGGGGCGGGGGCGCCTCGCTCGGGTTAGCCCGCGCGTCGGGATCCCGCTCCGGAGCCGCAGTCCCGGCTCGCAGAGCGAGCCCCGCCAGGCCCGGTGCCTGCGGCTCCTCCGCGGGATCCCGACGCGCTTCGCGCGCGGGGGTCGCTGCCCCTCCCGCATCCCCCTCCTCGCTCGTCCCCTGCCTCGTTCGTTGAGCGAGCGAGGCACGAGCGAGTCGAAACGCCCCGGGCCCGCCACGGCGTCGCCCCGTAGGCCCGAGTCGGCATCCGGGGCGGCTCCAGTGCCCCATCCGATACATCCGACCAATAAGCTCACCCGTATGGCAGTGACAGATGAGGCGATCGCCGGCATCAAGCAGATGATCGTGTCGGGGCAGCTGCGCCCGGGCGATCGGCTGCCGCCCGAGAAGGAGCTCAGCGAGCGTCTGGGCCTCTCGCGCAGTTCGCTGCGTGAGGCGGTGAAGGCGCTCGAGGTCATCCGCGTGCTCGACGTGCGGCGCGGCGACGGCACGTACGTCACGAGCCTCGAGCCGCACCTGCTGCTCGAGGCCATGTCGTTCGTGGTCGACCTGCACCAGGACGACTCGATCCTCGAGATCTTCGCGGTGCGCCGCATGCTCGAGCCGCAGGCGACGTCGCTGGCCGCGCGCGCGGCGAGCGACGAGGAGATCGCGGACATCGGATCGCTGCTCGACGAGCTCGGCGACGATCCGGACATCGAGCAGCTCATCGCGCACGACATCGAGTTCCACAACCGGATCGCGGCCTCGGCGGGCAACGCGTACCTCGCGAGCCTCCTCGAGTCGCTCTCCGGGCGCACGGTGCGGGCAAGGGTCTGGCGCGCGATCACGGAGGGCGGATCGGTGTCCCGCACGGTCGACGAGCACCGCGCGATCCTGGATGCGGTCGCCCGCCGCGATCCCGAGCTCGCCGCCGCGCTGATGGTGGCGCACGTCGCGGGCGTCGAGGAATGGCTGCGGCGGGCACGATGAGCGTGCTCGATGCGCACGTCCACGTGTGGCGCCCGTCGGCGCTGCCGTACCCGTGGCTCGCATCGCTGCCGGCGCTGGACCGCGATCTCGGGCCGGCGGACATCGACGACGCCGGCGGCGAGATCACCGAGTGGGTGTTCGTCGAGGCCGACTCGGCCGCTCCTCGCGAGGAGGCGGAGTGGGTGGCGGCGCTCGACTGGCCGGGACTGCGCGGCATCGTCGCCAAGGCCGACCTGCGTGACCTGCGGCTCGATGAGATCGCCGCGACTCGCGGTGTGGTCGGGGTGCGGCACCTGCTGCAGGATCAGCCGATCACCGACGACCTGGTTCCGGGGCTGCGGGCGGTGGGTGAGAGCGGCCTGACGTTCGACGCGTGCGTGCGCCGACAGCAGCTGCCGACGCTCGCCGATCTGCTCGCCGAGGCCCCCGGCACCCGCACCGTGCTCGACCACGTGGGCAAGCCTGCGGTGGCGATGGGGCTCGCGAGTGCGGAGGGGCGGGAGTGGGCCGCCGCGATCCGGCGCATCGCCGAGCTGCCGCACGTGTTCGTGAAGCTCTCCGGCCTGCCCGCCGAGGGAGGTCTCGGGCCCGACTTCCTGAGGGTCGCGCTGGAGGCCTTCGGCCCCGAGCGCTGCATGTTCGGCGGCGATTGGCCGGTGTCCGGCGTCCCCGGCGCGGGCGTCCCGGTGAGAGACGCGCTGGACACCGTGCGCGCGGTCGTCGGTGCCGAGGGCGCCGACCGCGTCTTCGGCGATGTGGCACGAACGTTTTATGGCCTCACGGCCCGCGTGGACCTGCGCTGAGACATCCGACCTCTGTGCAGCTCCGGTGCTAGGATCGCCCTGAAGCGCGTCAGCGCGACCTCAGACCTCGGATGTTCGGAGTGGAACAGATGCGATTCGCACGACTCGGCGAGCGGGGCGCGGAGCGCCCCGTCGTCCAGGTGGATGACCGGTACTACGACCTCACTCCGGTGACGGCCGACATCTCGGGGGAGTTCCTCGCGAGCGATCCGGTCGCCCGGGTCCGAGCGGCGCTCGACGCCGGTGAGCTGCTCCCGGTCGATGCCGACGGCGTCCGCATCGGCGCGCCGATCGCGCGTCCCTCCGCCGTCTACTGCGTCGGCATGAACTATGCGGCCCACGCCGCCGAGTCCGGATCCGAGCCGCCGAAGAACCTCGTGATGTTCATGAAGGCGCCCAACACCGTGGTCGGGGCGTATGACGACGTCGCCATCCCGCGCGCCAGCGAGAAGACCGACTGGGAGGTCGAGCTCGGCATCGTGATCGGCCGCCGCGCGAGCTACCTCGGCTCGCCCGACGAGTCGGCCGCCCACATCGCCGGCTACGTCATCGCGAACGACCTGTCCGAGCGCGAGTGGCAGATCGAGCTGTCGGGCGGCCAGTGGGGCAAAGGCAAATCGGCCCCCGGCTTCTCGCCCGTGGGCCCGTGGCTCGTCACGCCCGATGAGATCGACCCGTCGGATCTGCGGCTGCAGAGCTGGGTGAACGGCGAGCCGCGTCAGGATTCGCGCACCGCCGACCTGATCTTCGACGTGCCTTACATCGTGTGGCACCTGTCGCAGCATCTCGAACTCGAACCGGGGGATCTGATCCTCACCGGCACCCCGCAGGGCGTCGCGCTCTCGGGCCGGTTCCCGTACCTGAAGGCCGGCGACATCGTCGAGCTCGAGATCGAGGGCCTCGGCCGCCAGCGTCAGGAGTTCGTGTGAGCGGGCACCTCGACGGCCTCGTCGCCGTCGTCACGGGTGGCGCGTCGGGCATCGGCGCCGCGATCGTCGAGCGCCTCCGCGAGGACGGAGCCCGCGTGGCGATCTTCGACCGCGAGATCCCCGCCGGCCTCGCGGACGCCTATGTGGTCGACGTGACCGACGACGCCACCGTGCGCGCGGGCGTCGACGCGGTGGCCGCCGACATGGGCGGCATCGACATCGTCGTCAACAACGCCGGCATCGGCGCGCAGGGCACGATCGAGGCCAACCCGGATGACGAGTGGCATCGGGTGTTCGACGTGAACGTGGTCGGCATGGTGCGCGTCGCCCGGGCGGCGCTGCCGTGGCTGCGGAAGTCGCGGGCCGCGGCGATCGTCAACACCTGCTCGATCGCCGCCACCGTCGGCCTCCCCGAGCGCGCGCTCTACGGCGCGACGAAGGGCGCGGTCCTGTCGCTCACGCTGCAGATGGCCGCCGATCACCTCCGCGAGGGCATCCGTGTCAACGCCGTCAATCCCGGCACCGCCGACACCCCGTGGGTGGGGCGCCTGCTCGACGCGGCGTCGGATCCGGCCGCCGAACGCGCGGCGCTCAACGCCCGCCAGCCCCACGGGCGCCTCGTCGCGGCAGACGAGGTCGCCGACGCCGTGGCCTACCTCGTCAGCCCCCGCGCCGGCTCCACCACGGGCATCACCCTGGCCGTCGACGGCGGCATGGACAGCCTCCGCCTCCGCCCCCAGTGACCCCCGCGGATCCGCCAACGCATGCTACTTCTCCCCCTCTGAGGCCGCATCCCTTGGCGGATCCGCCCTGCCCGAGCTGGCTGGATGCAGACCCGCCACGGGATGCTTGCAGATCAGCCAGTGGTTGCTGCCTGCGGCGCTTCTAGGCCGCACTTCCTGGCAGTTCTTCCAACCAGCGAGGGTGGATTCTGCCCACCCTGCCCGGCTGGCCGACCTCCTCGGGGTGCGCCTGCGCGCCGGCAGGATCCGCCAGCAGATGCGGGCGACCCGCCCCTGAGAACGCGTCCCTTGGCGAATGTGGCGGCGTCAGCGCGCGTTGCGTGCGGTGATCGCCAGCAGGCGCCGCACACGAGCGGCCAGGCGCTCGGGATCATCGAAGTCGCGGCGCGTGACGTAGGTCACGGTGTAGCCGAGGGCCTCCAGTTCGGCGCGGCGCATCTCGTCGCGGCTCCATTGATCCGGGTCGCGGTGGTGGTCGCCCTGGTACTCGAGCACGAGCCTCTGCTCTCGGTACAGCATGTCGACACGCGCCACGTGCCTCGCGCCATCCCAGATCTCGACGTTGCACTCGGGCACGGGAAGGCCCGCCTCGATGAGCAGTACGCGCAGCAGCGACTCCCGCCGCGATTCGGAGCGGTCGTTCGCGAGCTGCAGCGACCTCACCCGGGCGGCCGCCCCCTTCTGCCGCGGGTGCCTCATGGCCTCAGTGCGCAGGTCCTCCAGCGAGCACAGCGGGGCGCGGTGATGGATCAGCCGGTCCGTCACCGCGACGAGATCCGCGGGCGACAGCTCGGCCGACAGGTCGATCCAGGTGCGGGCGGGGGAGGTGATCCGGGCACCTCGCCATGTGCCGATCACCGCGGGATCCACCGCGACGCTCCGCCCCCGGATGCCGGGGCGCCGGATCCGGTTGGCCGGCGCGGGGACGCCGATCATCGGCTCCGCGAAGGCTCTCGTCTCCAGCGGGCCCGGCAGGGGCAGCTGCCACACCGCGCCTGCCGTGCTGCCCATCGCGAAGGCGTGCGCAGGCAGCACCGCGAGCAGCAACCGCAGCCGTGCGAGCCCGGCGACCTCGCCGCTCGCACGCGTCCCATGAAACGGCGCGCTCAGATCCGACGCCCGCAACCGGGCGGGCGTGACCCCGGCCGTCCGCGCGCGATCGACGGTGAAGGAGGCGCCGAGGCCGCTCGGCAGAGGTCGAGGAGGATGCATGCCTCCCACGCTGGCCCCCGTCGGCCCCGCCCAGACCCCGCGCAGAGGTTTGTGAACACTGCGCCCCGCACATAGTGGGCTGGGGACGACCCACCCCTGTGGCGCAGGGAGTGAGAACAAGCAGATCCGTCAAAAACTGCTGCTCGCGCGCCCACTTGAGCGCATCCCCTGGCGGATCTGCCCGCGCCACGGCAGTGGCGCACAGATCCGCCAGGAGTGGCTGCCTCGCGCGGGGGATGGCCGCATCGCGTGGCGAAAGTGCGCGACGCCGCCGGGCCCCACGCACGCACCACGCAGCTCAACCCCTCAGGGGATGAGGCCCTCCTGCGCGAGGGCATCCCACAGCGCCTCGGGGATGGTGACCGTGGCGTGGGCGACGTTCTGGCGCAGCTGATCCGGATCGCCGGTGCCCGTGACGACGCAGGCGACGGGGGTGAATCGGCGGGGGTACTGCAGCGCGGCCGCCGGCAGCGAGACACCGAACGAGCGGCAGACGGCGCGGATGCGGCGCACCTTCTCGAGCACCTCGGGCGGCACGGAGCCGTACTGGTACAGGGCGTCCTCGCCGGGATCGTCGGTGGCCAGCACGCCCGAGTTGAAGACCGAGGCCGCGACGATCCGTGTGCCGTTGACGGCGCACAACGGCACAACGCGCGCCAGGGCGGGCTGGTCGGCGAGGGTCAGCCGCCCCGCCACCATCAGCACGTCGAGCCACGCCTCGGCGCCGAGCTCGAGCGAGCGGGTGGTCATCGAGCCGAGGCCGGTCGCGGCGATCCGCCCCTCGGCCTTCAGCGCGTGCAGCCCCTCGGCGCCGGAGGCGATGGCGGCCGTCGCGTCACCGCTGCCCTCCGGGTCGTGCAGGTAGAGCAGGTCGACGTCATCGAGCCCCATGCGCTCGAGCGACTCGTCGAGCGAGCGCCGCACGCCGTCGGGCGTGAAGTCCCACTGCCGTCGGGTCGAGGCGGGCACGTGATAGGCGTCGCCGAGGTCGAGCGACTCTCCGTCCCAGTCCCGATCCGGCACGAGCAGCCGCCCGGCCTTGGTCGAGACCACGTAGTCGCCGCGCGGCTTGCTCCGCAGGAACGCGCCCAGCCGCCGCTCGGCGAGGCCGAGCCCGTAGTGCGGGGCGGTGTCGAAGTACCGGATGCCCGCCTCCCACGCGGCATCGAGCACCGCGTGGGCCTGCTCGTCGGGCAGCACCCCGAGCAGGTTCCCGACGTTCGCCGTGCCGAAGCCGAGCTCCGGCAGCACGAGGGCCTCAGCCACGGAACTCGTACTCGGCACGGCTGGCGGCGTGCATCTCCATCCCGTTTCCGGGCGCGCTGGGGGCGTGATAGACCCCGTTGCTCACCTCGGTGGGGATGACGAAGTGCTCGTGCAGGTGGTTGACGTACTCGATCATCCGGCCCTCGACGGTGCCGCTGACGGCCACGAAGTCGAACATCGAGAGGTGCTGCACCGCCTCGCAGAGGCCCACGCCGCCCGCGTGCGGACAGACGCGCACGCCGAACTTCGCCGCGAGCAGCAGGATCGCGATGTTCTCGTTGATCCCGGCGACGCGCGTCGCGTCGATCTGCAGCACGCTCAGCGCCTCGGCCTGCAGCATCTGCTTGAACATCACGCGCCCGCCGCCGTGCTCGCCGGTGGCGACGGGGATCGGGGCGACCCCGCGCGCGATCGCCGCGTGGGCGAGCACGTCGTCGGGGCTGGTGGGCTCCTCGATCCAGGCGATGTCGAACGGCGCGAGATGCGCCATCCACTCGATCGCGTCGGCCACATCCCAGCGCTGGTTGGCGTCGACGGCGATCCGGATGTCGGGGCCGACCGCGTCGCGCGCGATCTTCAGGCGGCGGATGTCGTCGTCGAGGTCGCCGCCCACCTTCAGCTTGATCTGGGTGAAGCCGTCGGCCACCGCCTCGCGGCAGAGGCGGTCGAGCTTCTCGTCGGAGTAGCCGAGCCACCCCGGGGTGGTCGTGTACGCGGGGTAGCCGTTCGCCAGCAGCTGCGCCTCGCGGTCGGCCCGCCCCGGCTGCGCCGCGCGGAGCATCTCGAGGGCTTCGTCGCGGGTGAGGGCATCCGACAGGTAGCGGAAGTCGACGAGGTCGACGATCTCCTCGGGCGTCATCTGCGCGAGCAGTCGCCACAGGGGCAGTTCTGCCCGCTTGGCCTTGAGGTCCCACAGCGCGTTGACGACCGCGCCGATCGCCATGTGCATCACGCCCTTCTCGGGGCCGAGCCAGCGCAGCTGCGAGTCCCAGACGAACTCGCGCCAGACCCCGCCCATGTCGGCGAGCAGCTCCTCGACGTCGCGGCCGATCAGGCGCGGGGCCAGCGCGCGGATCGCGGCGGTCTGCACGTCGTTGCCGCGGCCGATGGTGAACACCAGGCCGTGGCCCTCGAGGTCGTCGTCGGCGTCGGTGGCGATCCGGACGTAGGCGGCCGAGTAATCCGGATCCGGATTCATGGCATCGGATCCGTCCAGCTGCTGGGACGTGGGGAAGCGGATGTCGGATGTGTCGACGCTGATGATTGTGCTCACGGGGCTCCTTGCGGGTCGATTCAGCTTAGACATCGGATGAATCCGTCGTCAAAGGTTCTGAGCGACTCTTTGCCCGGGCACACCAGAACGCCCGTCGCATTGGCGACGGGCGTTCTGGTCTGGTGGGAACCGCACCCTCCGGGGCCGGCCCGCCGCTGGCGGGGTCACATGGCTCGTGAAGGTGGGTTCCGCGTCCGGTCAGACACCGCTGGGGCGTCCGACGTTCGTATCACCGGGTGGTGCGGTTACCGCTACGGCCCGTGATGAGGCCCCAGATCAGCAGCACGATGATCGCGCCACCGATCGCGAGGAGCCAGGTCGTCAGATCGAAGAAGCCTCCGAGGTCTGCGCCGAAAATCAGCCCACCGAGCCAGCCGCCCAGCAGGGCACCCACGACTCCGAGGATAAGAGTGGCGATCCAGCCGCCGCCCTGCCGCCCAGGCAGGATCGCCTTCGCGATCGCTCCGGCGATGAGTCCGAGGATGATGAATGCGATGAAGCCCATGACGCGCTCCCTTCCTTGGCGGGGATCTCCCGCGGACTCAACGTTATGCACCGGGGGAATTCGCAGGGAGGGGCTTGACATAGCCTGTGAAGTCAGGGCATAGAGCCCGCTGAGCGGGAGAAGAACGTCAGGCGGGGTTGATCCGCAGCACGCCGGTGGCCTCCGTGACCCGCAGATCGTCGACGATGCGGACGGATCGGGCGAGGTCGTCGAGCGGCCCGGTCACGGTCCCGAACCGCTCCGGGTCGCCGCCGATCGCCGTCACCGTCACGAAGTGCGCGCCGGTGTCCCAGGTGTACTCGGCCAGGGGCGCGCGGCCCTCGGCGGGCGGCAGCACGAGCTTCTCGCCGACGCCCAGGTAGGTGCCGCGGAACGACTCGGTGTCGTCGTACTCCATCGGGCGCATGGCCCGGGCGGTGCGCAGCTGCGGGGTGATCTCCTGCAGCTGTGCGGTCACGACGACCAGCTCCGGGTCGTCCTTCCACACCCACGCGAGCACGCGCCCGTCGGCGCGCCGCAGCAGCAGGGGAGCGGCCTGGCTGAGACCCCACGCGAGCAGCCCGCTGCCGCGCCCCTGGCCGCCGATCGCGCGGGACCCGTGGCCCAGCAGCATCCGGATCGCGGCCCGGCGGTGGCGGCGCCCCCGGAGCCCCAGGGATCCGGTCACCGCGACCCAGCGCGTGGCATCGGCATCGGCCTGCAGTCGCGTCATGGCTCCAGGGTAGGCGTGGTCACAGGCGGGTGCGCGAGGATGAAGCCGTGCAGAACGAAGCCCTGGCCCGTGCCGAGTCGCTGATCGCCCTGACGCCCGACTACCCCGAGCCCGGGGTGCTGTTCCGCGACGTGTCGCCGATGCTGGCCGACGGGCCCGCGCTGCGCGCCGTGGTCGAGGCCATGGTCGCGCCCTTCGAGGGCGAGTTCGACATCGTCGCGGGGATCGAGGCGCGCGGGTTCCTGCTCGCCGGCTTCGCCGCGGCGATCACCGGCGTCGGCATGATGCCGATCCGCAAGGCAGGCAAGCTGCCGCGTCCCGCCGCCGCCGTCTCGTACGCGCTCGAGTACGGCACCGCGACCATCGAGGCGCCGGGTGTGCTCGAGGGCCATGAGCGCGTGCTGCTCTTCGACGACGTCCTCGCCACCGGCGGCACCCTCGCCGCGGCCGAGAGCCTCATCTCCGACCTCGGCGCCACGGTGGCGGGCTCCGCCGTGATCCTCGAGCTCGCGGGCCTCGGCGGCCGCGCCCACGTGGGCGACGTGCACGCGGTCTACACCGTCTGATCCGGCTCCCGATCCGAGGATCGGAACGGCCCGCCGGCGACACGCGGCGGCGCGGGGATGTCCGCGGTGGCGGCTACGGTCGATCGAGTGTTCCTGAAGCCCCGCCGTCGCCGCCGCACCCTCATCTGGCCCTGGATCGCGGCAGGCATAGCGGTCGCCGTCCTCGGCGTCGGGCAGCTGCCGGGGCCCGTGTCCAGCGTGATCGCCGCGCCCGAGACCGCGGCGCCCGCGCCCGGGGCCGAGGCCGCGGAGGGCAGCGCGCTCGCCCTGCTGGAGACCCTCGACGTCAAGGGGCGCGCGCCGCGCACCGGCTATGAGCGCGAGCAGTTCGGCCAGCGCTGGAAGGACATCGACCGCAACGGCTGCGACACCCGCAACGACGTGCTCGCGCGCGACCTGACGGCCATCGTCCGATCCGGGCCCTGCACGGTGCTGAGCGGATCCCTCGCCGATCCGTACACGGGCCAGGCGATCGCCTTCCAGCGGGGGCAGGGCACGTCCGAGCAGGTGCAGATCGATCACGTGGTGGCGCTGTCCGATGCGTGGCAGAAGGGCGCGCAGCAGCTCGCTCCGGAGGTGCGGGAGCGCTTCGCGAACGATCCGCTCAACCTGCTCGCCGTCGACGGCCCGGCCAATCAGTCCAAGGGAGACGGGGACGCCGCCACCTGGCTGCCCCCGCACAAGCCCACGCGGTGCGCGTACGTCGCCCGCCAGGTCTCCGTGAAGGCCGCCTACGGCCTCTGGGTCACGCGGGCCGAGCACGACGCCATCGCGGGCATCCTCTCGACCTGCCCCGAGCAGCCGGCCCTGCGCTGATCGCTACTCGAGCGAGGCGATGAGGCGCCGGAAGGTGCCCTCCACGTCGCCCTCGGCGCTGTGGATCACCCGGGCCGCCGGTCGCTCGGCGAGCAGACGGACGAGGTCGGCGTGCCACCCGGCCAGCGCCGTGTCACCGCCCTGCTCGGCGACGATGAGGCGCACGCGGTCGTGCCACGGGTCGTCGCGGTCGTCGGCCCCTCGGCGATGGAACCGCGCGACCGACGTCGTGGCGTCGTCCATGAGGAAGCGCTCGACGAACGCGGCGCCGGCGGCATGCGCGCACGCCTCGAAGCGCGTCACCTCGGCGGGATCCATCAGCAGCTGCGGGAACACGACGTCGTGGCCGCCCTCGAGGTACGCGCCGATCATCGCCAGAGCGGCGGGCCGGATGAGCGCCCCGGCCGCGCCGAAGTCGTCCTGCCACCCGCCGATCAGTGTGCGGAGGACGTCCACGTCGCAGACCAGCACCCCGGGATGGGCGGCGGCGTACCGCCGCGCGACCGTCGACTTGCCGATGCCGGGAGGGCCGTTCAGATGCAGCAGCTGGGCCATGGATGACGACCCTAGGGCGAGGGATCCGCGCTTCGATACCCAGCTGTGACCAGAGCGATACCAAAACACTGCGATTCCACAGGGACGCAGGCTTCACAATGGGTCACATCACCGAAACGCGGATGTCCGGGGATGTCTCCACCGGCCCGAATCGGTGCGATGCCCCCAGCCCTCCGCGCACCTCCTGGCGCGAGGCCCCCCGGAACCTCCGGATGTCGGATCGCGCCCGACCCTGGAGTCAACCGAAATGATGCGTACGCCGTTCATCCGCCGCGGAGCTCTCGCCGCCGGCCTCATCGTCACCGGCGCGATCGCGCTGACCGCCTGCTCCTCGGAGGCCGACACCGCCGCGAATGCGAACGCCGCCGGCGAGTCCGCCGGTCATGGCTCGATCACCGTCCAGCAGTCGTGGATCAAGAACGAGGAGTTCGCGGGCGAGTTCTACGCCACCTCCAAGGGCTACTACGAGGAGGCGGGCTTCGACGAGGTCACCCTTCTCGAGGGGCCCTCGACGGGTGTGGCCGAGCTCATGGGCGGCACCGTGCAGGTCGCGCTCAACGACCCGCTGGCCGTCGCCGCCGCGGTCGCGAACGAGGGCGCCACGATCAAGATCATCGGCGCCACGTTCCAGAAGAACCCCTTCACGATCCTGTCGCTGAAGGACGGCGCCGACATCGCCACGGTCGCCGACCTCAAGGGCAAGAAGATCGGCGTGCAGGACTCGAACCGCGCCGCGTTCTCGGCCTTCCTCGAGGCGAACGGCCTGGTCGAGGGCACCGACGTCGAGGTCGTCGCCGTGCAGTACGACCCGGCGCCCCTGGTGAACGGCGAGGTCGACGGCTTCTACGCGTACCTGACGAACGAGTCGCTCACGGTCGAGCTCGGCGGCAACCCCGTCACGAACCTGCCCCTGGCCGACAACGGCTTCCCGCTGGTCGCCGAGACCGTCTCCGTCACCGACGCGTACCTCGCCGAGAACCGCGAGCTGCTCAAGGACTTCCTCGTCGCCGAGATCAAGGGCTGGTCGGATGTCCTCGCCGACCCGACGCAGGCCGCCTCCGACGTCGTCGCCGACTTCGGCACGGACCTCGACCCGGTGAAGACCGAGGCCGCCATGAAGGCCCAGGCCCTTCTCATCGCGACCCCCGACACGGAGGCGAACGGCCTCTTCTCGATCACCGAGGACATGCAGCAGGGCACGGTCGACAGCCTCGCGGGCGCCGGCATCGAGGTCGACGCGTCGCAGATCTTCGACCTCTCGCTGCTCGAGGAGGTCTACGCCGAGAACCCCGAGCTCGTCGACTACGCGGGCTGACCCGGCTGCCCGGCGAAGCGACGCGGAGAGTATGAACCGTGACTGACACGGCTTCGCGGACCGGTGCCCAGGATCTCCTGGGCACCGGCCTGCACATCAGCGGACTGAACAAGGTCTTCCGTCAGGGGCGTCGCGATGTCGTCGCGCTCCAGGACGCGAACCTCCACACCGAGCAGGGCACGTTCCTGTCCCTGCTCGGCCCGTCCGGGTGCGGCAAGTCGACGATCCTGCGCATCCTCGCGGGTCTCGAGGCGCCCACCAGCGGAGACATCCGCGTGGACGGCCACACGCCCAAGGAGCTGCGCGCGTCCAACAAGCTGGGCATCGCGTTCCAGGATGCGGCCCTGCTCCCGTGGCGCAGCGTGCAGGCGAACATCCAGCTGCCCTTCGAGGTCGCCGGCAAGGCGGTCGACAAGGACTACGTCGCCGAGCTCATCGCTCTCGTCGGGCTCACGGGCTTCGAGAAGGCCAAGCCCGCCCAGCTCTCGGGCGGGATGCGCCAGCGCGTCTCGATCGCGCGCTCGCTCGTGATGAAGCCCGAGGTGCTGCTGTTCGACGAGCCGTTCGGCGCGCTCGACGACATGACGCGCCAGCGCCTGAACCTCGAGCTGCTGCGCATCTGGACCGAGAAGCCCGCGACCACGCTGCTGGTCACGCACGGCATCTCGGAGGCCATCTTCCTGAGCGACAAGGTCGCGGTCATGACCCCGCGCCCCGGCCGGATCAAGGAGGTCATGGACATCGACCTCCCGCGGCCGCGCATGCCCGAGATGATGCGCACCCCCGAGTTCCACGCCTACGTCGACCACGCCTCCGAGCTGCTGTTCGGCACGGCGGGTGGCGACGCCGCCTCCGACGATGAGCACTGAGGCGACCCTCGCGCGCCGTCCGATCCCGGCGGGCGTGTGGGGTGTGGCGGGCGTCATCGGCATCGTCGCGCTGTGGTGGCTGCTGGCCGCCACGGTGCTCTCGTGCCTCGGTCCCAACTGCACCCAGCCGATCCCGACGCCCGGCCAGGTGGCCGTCGAGACCGCGAGCCGGGGCTTCGGCTTCTTCGCGCCGCAGTTCGGCGTGACCCTGGCGGAGGCGGGCATCGGCTACCTCTGGGGCAACGGTCTGGCGCTGCTGTTCGCGGCGCTCGTGCTGGTCGTGCCGCGCCTCGAGGGCCTCGTCATGCAGCTGGCGACCATCACCTACTGCCTGCCGATCGTAGCGATCGGCATGGTCCTCATCGTGATGCTGCCCGTGCCGAAAGCGGGCGAGCCCTCGCCCACCTCGGTGATCCTCGCCGCGCTCAGCGTGTTCTTCACGACCGTGGTCGGATCCCTGCTCGGGCTGAAGGCGGCCGACCGCAGCGCCCTCGACGTGGTGGCCGTGTACGGCGGTTCGCGGCTGATGCAGCTGCGCAAGGTGCGTCTCATCGCCGCCCTGCCGGCGATCCTGAACGCGCTGCAGGTCGCGGTGCCTGCGGCCTTCCTCGGCGCGGTGCTCGGCGAGTTCTTCGGCAAGGTCCAGGCGGGTGTCGGACGGGCGATGATGATCGCGCAGGTCGACTTCAACCCGCCGCTCGTGTGGGCGCTGGCGATCCTGTCGGGAGTCGTCGCGCTCGCCGGCTACTGGATCGTCGGGATCGGCGCACGCGCCGCTGCACCCTGGTCGAAGGGGGCGTGAGCATGAGCGACACCTCCGCTTCGCTGCGCCGCCAGACGGCGACCGCCACGGCCCGCGTCCTCGGCCGGGGCCTGCTGATGTTCGCCGTGACGCTGATCGTCGTCACGGCGCTGTGGCAGGTGCTGCTGTGGGTGTTCCATGTGAACCCCTACGTCGGCAAAGGCCCGCAGGACATCTGGAGCCACCTCGTGAGCGGCCCGGAGGCCGCGGCGAATCGCGACGTCCTGTTCGGGCGCCTGTGGGTGACGCTCGGCCACTCGGTGATCGGCTTCGCGGCAGGTCTGGTGATCGCGCTGCTGGCGGCCATGCTGTTCCAGCTGAATCGGGGCGTCGAGCACGCGCTGATGCCGCTGGCGATGCTGCTGCGCTCGGTGCCGCTGGTGGCGATGGCCCCGGTCATCACCCTGGTGTTCGGCCGCGATCTCTGGTCGGTGGCCGTCATCGGCGGCATCGTGGTGCTGTTTCCCGCGCTGGTCAACATCGTGTTCGGCCTGCGTTCGGCCTCGCCGCAGATGCTCGATCTGATCCACGTCTACGGCGGATCCTCGTTCACCGCGCTGCGGAAGGTCGCGCTCCCGTCGTCGCTGCCGGCCTTCTTCGCCGCCGTGCGGATCTCCATCCCCGGTGCGATCACGGGCGCCCTGCTGGCCGAGTGGCTCGCGACGTCCGATGGCATCGGCGGCGGCATCGGCCCCGCGATCGCGCAGTCGAAGTTCCCCGGGGTGTGGGCGTCGGTCGTCCTCGTGACGGCGGCCGCGCTGATCCTCTACAACCTGATGCAGGTCGTCGAGGACACCGCGCTCACGCGCATGGGCATGCACCCCATGAAGAACGTCTGACGGATCGCGCCCCGCGCACACGAACGCCCCCGGACCATCGCGGTCCGGGGGCGTTCGCCGCTCTGGGGCTCGCTCAGCCGCCGATGACGATGTTGATCGGCTGCTCGCCGCGGGCGATCCGCTCGGTCTGCGCGGCCACCAGCTTCGCGATGCGCGGGCGCATCGGGTCGGCGTTGCCGCCGACGTGCGGCGCGATGATGACGCCCGGCAGTGACCACAGCGGGTGATCATCGGGCAGCGGCTCGGGGTCGAAGACGTCGCTGGCCACCCGGATCCGCCCGCGGGTGACGTGGTCGACGAGCGCGTCGGTGTCGACGATCGAGCCGCGGCCCACGTTGACGACGAGGGCGCCGTCCGGCAGGGCGGCCAGGGCGGCGTCATCGATGAGGTGGCGGGTCTCGTCGCCGCCCGGCAGACCGATGATCAGGATGTCGGCGGTCGGCAGCAGGTCGGGCAGCTCGTCGATGGCGTGCACGTCGAGGCCGTCCTCGCGGCGCGCGGAGGTGGCCACCGGCACCAGCTCGACCTCGAACGGCAGGATCCGGTCGGCGATCGCCTTCGAGACGCCGCCGAAGCCCAGCAGCACCACGCGCTTGTCGGCGAGCCCGGTCGCGCGGAACGAGTCCCACACGCGCTGATCCTGGTTGCGGACCATGCGGTCGATCTCGCGCTGGGCGGCGAGGATCAGCGCGAGGGTCAGCTCGGCGGTGGCGGTCTCGTGCACGGACGAGGCGTTCGCGTACACCGACCCCTCGGGCAGGCGCTCGGCCACACCCTCGAAGCCGATCGACTGGCCCTGCACCAGGCGATGCTCGACGTGCTCGAGCGCCTTGAGGGCCTTCCCCTGCTTCATGTACGGCGGCACGACGATGTCGATGCGCTCGCGCGGCGCGGGATCCTGACCCCCGTCCCACTCGATGACCTCGATGGGCAGGGCGGGGTCGAGCAGCGCGCGGACGTCCTCGGCGAGCTCGGCGGTCGGAACGGACAGGACGACGGTGTCGGGCTTCTCGGTCACGGCTCCGAGCCTAGTGAAGGGCTCGGCGGCGGGCGGACGCGGAACGGCGCCGCCCCGAGGGAGCGGCGCCGTTCGACGCGTGCTGCGCGTCAGACCGCGGCGGCCACCACAGCCTTGACGGCGCTGGTGAAGAAGCCGAGGCCGTCGACGCCCGAGCGCATGGCGGCCGGGGTCTGCGGGCCGAAGCCGGGCTCGACCGCGTGCTCGGGGTGGGGCATCAGACCCACGACGTTGCCGCGGTCGTTGACGATGCCGGCGATGTCGTTCGCCGAGCCGTTGGGGTTCACGCCGAGGTAGCGGAACGCCACCTGACCCTCGCCCTCGAGGCGCGCGAGCGTCTCGGTGTCGGCGATGTAGCCGCCGTCCGCGTTCTTCAGCGGGATGACGATCTCCTGACCAGCCTCGAAGTCGCTCGTCCACGCCGTGTCGGCGTTCTCGACGCGCAGGCGCTGGTCGCGGCGGATGAACTGCTGGTGCGCGTTGCGGATCAGGCCGCCCGGCAGCAGGTGCGCCTCGACGAGCATCTGGAAGCCGTTGCAGATGCCCAGGATCGGCATGCCCTTGGCGGCCGCGTCCTTGACCTCGGCCATGATCGGCGCGAGCGCGGCGATGGCACCGGCGCGCAGGTAGTCGCCGTAGCTGAAGCCGCCGGGCAGCACGAGCGCGTCGACGCCGTCGAGGTCGTGCGAGCCGTGCCACAGCGCCACGGGCTCGCCGCCGGCGAGGCGGATCGCGCGCTGCGCGTCGCGGTCGTCGAGCGACCCGGGGAAGGTGATGACGCCGATGCGGGCGGTCATCAGGCCACGACCTCGATGTTCACCACGTCCTCGATGACGGCGTTCGAGAGGATCTCGTCCGCGATCTTCTGCGCCTCGGCGAGGACCTCTTCGGTGACCTCGCCCTCGACGGTGAGCTCGATGCGCTTGCCGATGCGCACGTTCTGGAAGGCTCCGTGTCCGAGCCGCGCGAGCGATCCGGTGACGGCCTTGCCCTGGGGGTCCAGGAGCTCGGCCTTGGGCATGACGTCGACGACGATGGTGGGCATTCTCAAAGTCCTCTCAGCGGCCGCCTGCGGCCGCCGCTATGGGTTGTGGAGCGACGAGCGAAGCGAGCAGTCGAAACACAGGAATCGCGAGGGCGGGGATCGGCTTCAGTCTACCGGCGCGTCGCCGGGCCTCAGGCCCCCGAGACCTCGGCCCGGAGGCGGTCGACCTGGCCGAGGATGGCCAGGGTCTGGGCGTGCGGGACCAGCGGCGATTCGAGCAGATCCTGGGCGAGGCACTCGGCGACATGCGCCGCCTCGTTGCCGAACCCGCGCCCGTAGAGCGCCTGGGTGGGCTCGACGCGCACGGGCTCGCCGCCGCTGGGCACCCACGTGAAGTGCGTCGGCGCGTAGAACTGGTCGATCTCGATCCAGCCCTCGGTCGTCGACAGGCGGGCGGCCACCGGGGCGGGATGGGTGAGCCCCACGGCGAGCGCGGCCGTGGCGTCACCGGGGTAGCGGCCCGAGATCGCGACGTTCAGGTCGACGCGGTCGAACACCCCGGCTCCGTGCACCTCGAGCGCCTCGCCGAGCAGGATGTGCGCGAGCGAGAGCGGGTAGACGCCCACGTCGAGCAGCGCGCCGCCGCCCAGCTCGGGGTTGAGCAGGCGGTGCTCGGGGCCGGCGTCGACGCGGAACGAGAACTCGCAGTGCAGGTGGCGGGGAGCACCGAACTCACCGGCCTTCAGCCGGGCGTCGAGTTCGCGGATGACGGGGTTCGTCGCCATCCACATGCCCTCCATCAGGAAGCGGCCGTGCCGCGCGGCCGCGGCGGTCAGCTGCTCGGCCGTGGCGCGGTCGAGCGTGAGGGGCTTCTCGCACAGCACGTGCTTGCCGGCCTCGAGCGCACGGGTCGCCTGCTCGAGGTGCAGCGCGTGCGGCGAGGCGATGTACACGACGTCGATGTCGTCGGAGGCGAGCAGCTCGTCGTACGAGCCGTGTGATCGCAGCGCGCCGTGGCGAGCGGCGAAGTCGGCGGCGCGCTCGGCGTCGCGCGAGGCGACGGCGACCAGCTGCTGGCCCGGCGTCAGTGCGAGGTCGGCGGCGAAGGATTCGGCGATGGATCCGGGCGCGAGGATGCCCCAGCGGGTGGTCGTGTCAGTCACGAGCGTGAGCCTAGCGGCGGATCCCGACACGCGGTTCACGAGACGTTCATCACAGATCGATCACGGAGTTGCGCACCGTGGGAGCGCTCCCATATGCTCGCCTGCAAGCCCGGTGGGAGCGCTCCCATGCCCCCGACGGGCTTCCCTTTCACCACAGGGGTGCGCCACAGCCGGCGCGCTGATTTCCCCACCCACAAAGGAGTGAACTGTGAAGGCATCCACCATGCGCCGCCTCGGCGCCATCGCGGCCGCGGGCACCGTCGCCGCGCTCGCGCTCTCGGGCTGCGCCCCGGCCGGCGGCGGCGACGCCGACGCCGCCGAGTACGACCCCGAGGCCGACGTCACGCTGACCGTCACCACGTTCGGCACGTTCGGGTACGAGGACCTCTACAAGGAGTACATGGAGCTCCACCCGAACGTCACGATCAAGGCGAAGAACATCGACACCGGCGGCAACGCCAAGACCGATCTCGTCACCAAGCTCGGTGCGGGCGGCAAGGGCGTCTCCGACATCGTCGCGATCGAGGAGGGCTGGCTCGGCGAGATCATGAACGTGTCCGACATGTTCACGGATCTCCGCGACTTCGGCATCGAGGACCGCAAGGGCGACTGGGTCGACTGGAAGTACGAGACCGGCACCGACGCCGAGGGCCGTGTCATCGGCTACGGCACCGACATCGGCCCGACCGGCCTCTGCTACAACAAGGCCGCCTTCGAGGCCGCGGGCTTCCCGACCGACCGCGAAGAGGTCGCCAAGAAGCTCGAGGGCGACTGGGAGCACTACTTCGAGGTGGGCCAGGAGTACGTCGACGCCTCGGGCGGCAAGGCGTGGTTCGACCACGCCGGCTTCGTCTGGAACTCCATCGTGAACCAGCAGGAAGAGGGCTACTACACGAAGGACGGCGAGCTCAACATCGAGGACAACGCCGAGCTCCGCGAGAAGTTCGACCTCCTCGCCGACGCCGTCGAGGGTGGCCAGTCGGCCGCCCAGGAGGCGTGGAACTGGAACGAGGGCAAGTCGTTCACCGACGGCACCTTCGCGACCTTCGTCTGCCCCGGCTGGATGCTCGGCACCATCAAGGGCAAGCTCGAGAGCGCCGGTGCGACCCCCGAGACCTCCACGTGGGACTTCGCCGACGTGTTCCCCGGCGGTGCCGGCAACTGGGGCGGCGCCTGGCTGTCGATCCCCGAGACCTCGGAGAAGAAGGCCGCCGCTGCGGCGCTGGCCGACTGGCTGACCCAGCCCGAGCAGCAGGTGAAGCAGTCGGCCGCCGCCGGCAACTTCCCCTCGACCGTCAAGGCTCAGGAGACGCTGGCCGCTGACGCCACCCCGAACGAGTGGTTCAACGACTCGCCGACCGGTGCGATCCTCGCCTCGCGCGCCGAGGGCGTCGTCGCCCAGTTCAAGGGCCCGAAGGACTCGGAGATCCAGGAGAAGGTCTTCGGCCCGGCCCTGCAGGTCCTCGACACCGGTGAGGGCGACGCCGACGCCGCCTGGGACAAGGCTCTGGGTCTCCTCAAGGAGATCGTGAAGTAACTCCCTCCCTGAGGAACCCGACGCGTGCCGGGGATCGCCCCGATCCCCGGCACGCATCCCCTGGTGCGGCCCCAGAAGTGTCCCGTGCCGCATCACCCGACACCCCCGACTGAGGACGCACCCTCCATGACCAGCACCGTCACCGCGCCGCCGCAGGCGCCGACCGCCGCCCCAGCCGCGTCGGGCGAGAAGCCGAAGCCGACCTTCGCGCAGAAGCTCTCGAAGTTCGATCTCAAGGCGTCGCCGTACTTCTACATCGCGCCGTTCTTCCTTCTGTTCGGTCTCACCGGCCTGTTCCCGCTGATCTACACGGCGGTCGTCTCGGTGTTCGACTGGAAGCTGCTCGGCGGCCAGGGTGACTTCGTCGGTCTCGGCAACTTCATCGAGGTGCTGTCCGCGCCGTTCTTCTGGAACTCGCTGTTCAACACGATCAGCATCTTCCTGCTGTCCTCGATCCCGCAGCTCGCCATCGCGCTGGTGGTCGCCTACCTGCTCGACCAGGGGCTGCGCGCGCCCACGTTCTGGCGCATGAGCATCCTGATCCCGTTCGTCGTGACGCCCGTCGCGGTCGCGATCATCTTCTCGAGCATCTTCAACCCGGGTGACGGCCTCGCCAACAACCTCCTGGGTGTCATCGGCATCGAAAACATCGACTGGAAGCGCGACACCTTCTTCAGCCACCTCGCGATCGCCATCATGGTGAACTTCCGCTGGACCGGCTACAACGCGCTGATCCTGCTGGCCGCGATGCAGGCCGTGCCCCGCGAGCTGTACGAATCCGCCGCCATCGACGGCGCGGGCTCGCCTCGCCGGTTCTTCAGCATCACGCTGCCGACGATCCGCCCGACCCTGATCTTCGTGATCATCACCGCCACGATCGGCGGACTCCAGATCTTCGCCGAGCCGCGCCTGCTCGATCCCGCCAGCAACGGCGGCATCGGCGGCGCCGACAGGCAGTTCCAGACCACGGTCCTCTACATGTGGGAGCTCGGCTTCCAGAGCGGCGACCTCGGTCGCGCCTCGGCCGTCGCCTGGCTGCTGTTCCTGCTGATCATCGTGTTCGGCCTGATCAACTTCTTCCTCTCGAACCGCATCGCGGCCGCCGGGGATCCCAAGAAGCCCAACCGCAAGACCCGCCGCGCCATGAAGGAGGCCGCCCAGTGAGCACCCAGGTCTCCGACTCGACCCGCATCGCCGTGACGGCCGACGCCCCCGCCCCGCGACGCAGGGCCGCCCGCGGCGGCGTCGCCGGCATCGGAAGCCGCCCCGGCTTCCTCACCTACGGGCTGCTGTCCGCGTTCCTCATCGGATCGATCTACCCGATCTGGTGGTCGTTCGTGGTCGCCTCGACCTCGAACAAGACGCTCTCCGCGACGCTGCCCCTCGTCCCGGGCGGCAACTTCATCCAGAACGCGCTCAAGGTCTTCGACGCCATCCCGTTCTGGCTGGCGCTGTGGAACTCGCTCGTGATCTCGTCGATCATCACGGTCTCGGTCGTCTTCTTCGCCACCCTGGCCGGCTACGCCTTCGCGAAGCTGCGCTTCAAGGGCCGCGACGGGCTGATGGTCGGCGTGATCCTGACGATGGCGATCCCGACCCAGCTCGGCATCATCCCGCTGTACATGGTCATGGCCGAGCTCGGCTGGACCGGCACCATCGGCGCGGTCATCGTCCCGATGCTGGTCACGGCGTTCGGTGTGTTCTTCATGCGCCAGTACCTCGTCGACGTCATCCCGGACGAGCTGCTCGAGGCGGCCCGCATGGACGGCGCGAACCAGATCCGCACCTTCCTCACCGTCGGCCTTCCCGCCGCGCGCCCCGCCATGGCGATCCTGGGTCTGTTCACCTTCATGACCGCCTGGACCGACTTCCTGTGGCCGATGATCGTGCTCGATGCGAGCAACCCGACGCTGCAGACGGCGCTCAGCCAGTTGCAGTCCGGCTACTACATCGACTACTCGATCGTGCTCGCCGGTGCCGTCCTCGCGACCATCCCGCTCCTGATCCTCTTCGTCGTCGCAGGCAAGCAGCTGGTGTCCGGCATCATGGCCGGCGCCGTCAAGGGCTGACCGGAAGCGCTTCCCGCTCTAGACTCCTGCGCGCACGGCTGCGCGCTATCCCTAAGGACCTCCATGCCTCGTACCTTCCCCTCCGACTTCCTCTTCGGCGCGGCCACCGCCGCGTACCAGATCGAGGGCGCCGCCTTCGAGGACGGCCGCACGGCCTCCATCTGGGACCACTTCAGCCGCCTGCCCGGCGCCGTCATCAACGCCGACAACGGCGATGTCGCGACGGATCACTACCACCGCTACGCGGAGGACGTGCAGGTCATGAAGCAGCTGGGCCTGCAGACCTACCGCTTCTCGACCTCGTGGTCGCGCGTGCGCCCCGACGGCGGCCCGGTGAACCAGAAGGGCATCGACTTCTACAGCCGTCTCGTGGACGAGCTGCTCGGGGCCGGCATCCTGCCCTGGCTGACGCTGCACCACTGGGACATGCCGCAGGCACTGGAGGAGAAGGGCGGCTGGACGTCACGCGACACGGTCGACCGCTTCGTCGAGTACGCGCTGTCGGTGCACGACGCCCTCGGCGACCGCGTGACCAAGTGGACGACGCACAACGAGCCGTGGTGCTCGTCGTTCCTCTCCTACACCGGCGGCGAGCACGCCCCGGGCCGCCAGAGCATCCTCGACGGCATGCTCGCCTCGCACCACCTGCTGCTCTCGCACGGCCGCACGGTGCAGGAGCTGCGCGCGCGCGACGAGAGCCTCGACTTCGGCATCACGCTGAACCTCACCAACGGCGAGCCCGTCGACCCCGAGGACCCGGCCGACGTGAACGCGGCCCGCAAGGTCGACGGCCAGTTCAACCGCTGGTTCCTCGAGCCGATCTTCCACGGGCAGTACCCGGCCGACGTCATCGAGGACATCCGCGGTGTCGACAGCGCGGCCGTCGACGGCTTCCTCGCGGCGGTGCAGCCGGGCGACCTCGACGTCGTCTCGACGCAGCTCGACTTCCTCGGCGTGAACTACTACCACGGCGAGTTCGTCACCGGATCGGTGCCCGAGAACCCGGCGCCCAAGGGCGAGGCGCCCTCCTCGCGCCCGAAGCGCTCGCCGTTCCCCGCCATGGAGGGTGTGCACTGGGCCGAGCGCGGCTACAAGCGCACCAACATGAACTGGGAGGTCGACTTCCCGGGCCTCACCCACCTGCTGAACCGCGTGTGGGACGACTACGCGCAGTCCGCGGGGGTGCCGCTGTACGTCACCGAGAACGGCGCGTCCTACACCGACGAGCTGGTCGACGGCGCGGTGCACGACAGCGAGCGCGTCGAGTTCGTGCGCGGTCACGTCGCCGCGGTGCACGACGCGATCGAGGCCGGCACCGACGTGCGCGGGTACTTCTACTGGTCGCTGCTCGACAATTACGAGTGGGCGTGGGGCTACGCCAAGCGCTTCGGCATCGTGCGCGTCGACTACGACACGCAGGTCCGTACCATCAAGGACAGCGGCAAGGAGTACGCGCGCATCATCGCGGCGCGTTCGGCCGACGCCCCCGCGGTCTGACCGCACCACGCCGTACGTCCGTCGAAGCAGGAAGAGCCCATGACACTGCCCAGCACGCAGATGCCTCTCCGGGGGGCGGGCGCGGCGACGATCGAGGAGGTCGCGGCTCGCGCCGGCGTCTCCCGCTCGACCGTGTCGCGTGTGCTGGGCGGCGGCGACCGGGTGAGCGCGGCAGCGCTGGAGTCGGTCAAGCAGGCCATCGCCGAGCTCGACTACGTGCCCAACCGCGCGGCCCGCTCGCTCGCCTCGCGTCAGACGCTGGCCATCGCGCTCGTGGTACCCGAGGACACCACCCGGTTCTTCGGGGATCCCTTCTTCGCGTCCATCGTGAGCGGCGTCAACGCGCGCCTGGCGTCGTCGGAGTACATCCTCAACCTGTTCATCGCATCGGGTGACCCCGGCGACAAGACGACCACGTACCTCACGGGCGGCAACGTCGACGGCGCCCTGATCGTCTCGCACCACGCCTCGAACACCTTCCTCGACCGGATCCATCGCACGATGCCGGTGGTCTTCGGTGGCCGCCCGATGCCGGCCGCGCAGGACGGCTACTACTTCGTCGACGTCGACAACGTCGAGGGCGGTCGGATCGCGACCAGCCACCTCGTCGAGACGGGACGCCGGCGGATCGCCACCATCACCGGGCCGCTGGACATGACGGTGAGCGACGATCGCCTCCAGGGCTTCCGTCAGGTGCTCGCCGAGGCCCGGCTCGAGCCCCGGATCGTCGAGAACGGCGACTTCACCATCGACGGGGGAGCCGCGGCGATGGAGCGGATCCTCGAGACGGCGCCCGACACGGACGCCGTGTTCGTCGCCTCGGACCTCATGGCCCGCGGTGCGCTGCGCGTGCTGCAGGCCCGCGGCGTGCGCGTCCCGGAGGACATCGCGGTCGTCGGCTTCGACGATTCACCCGCGGCCACCGACATGCCGCCGCACCTGACCACGGTGCGCCAGCCGTCCCGCGAGCAGGGCGAGAGCATGACCGAGGTGCTCCTCGCGCGCCTCGCCGGTGAGGATCCGCCGCAGGCGACGATCCTGCACGCCGAGCTGGTCATCCGCGACACCGCCTGAGCCGGCGGCGCGACGCGCTGGCGACCGACCCTCGACGCCGGCTCGCCCCGCCCGCTAGTTTGACGGCATGCCGTACGTCTTCTCGCTGCTGGTGATCGCGTTCTCGGTCGTCACGCTGATCGACATCATCACCCGCCGTGACGACCAGGTGAACCACCTGCCGAAGATCGCATGGATGATCCTCGCGATCCTAATCCCCATCGTCGGCGGGCTGGTCTGGTGGGCCGTCGGCCGCGACTACCCGGCGCGCGAGGAGCGACAGGGCGGATGGCGGGGCGCCGCCGCCGCAACCGGAGGCATCCGGATCGTCGACGACCGCGCGCCGCGCGACACCCGCTCGGCGGATCTGCGGACGACCGAGCAGCAGCTCGCCGATCTCGAGCGCGAGATCGAGGCCGATCGCCTGCGCGCCGAGCTCGCGCGCCGCCGGGCCGAGCGCGGCGAGTGACGAGGGCCGCCGGCCCGCGATTGGCCCGCGCGCGACGCCGCGAACGTGCGCGATGATCGAGGCGTGAGCGAGTACGAGTTCTCCGCCGATCCCGCCCGCCTCGACCCCGACTGGATCCACGCCACGCTGCAGCGGCACTCCTACTGGGCGCAGGACCGCACGCGCGAGACGCAGGAGGCGGCCAACCGCGGATCGCGCTGCTTCGGCGTGTACGCCGCGGACACCGGGCGGCAGGTCGCCTTCGCGCGGCTGGTGACCGACGGGGCCACCTTCGGCTGGCTCGCCGACGTGATCGTCGACCCGGAGCACCGCGGTCACGGGCTCGGGAAGCTGATCGTGGACGGTGTGGTCCGGGAGGCCGACCGCCTGGGCCTCAAGCGCACGGTGCTGATGACGAACGACGCCCACACGCTCTACGCGCGCCACGACTGGGAGCCGGTCGCCCCGGCCGAGAACTGGCTCGTCCGGTGGCGCGCGGACGCGCGCCACCCTCAGCCCCGCTGATCCGGATCCGCGCCCGGACCGGCAGCTCAGAGTGGGCCGAGCACCACGGCGGGATCGGCGTCGAGCGCGAGCGTCTCGAGGATGGTCAGCAGCTGGCGCTCCTCGTAGCCGAAGTGCGACTCCATGATCGCGGCGATGCCCTCGATGTGGCCCGCCAGCTCGTCCGGCGCACCCGCTCGGTCGACGGCCGCCTGCAGGTCGCCGAGCAGGTGCCCGATCATCGAGTGATCCTGCTCGAGCGTGCGGATCACCGGCGCGAGGTGCGGGTGGGCCGCCACGATCGCGGGGAACAGCGTCCGGTCCTCGCCGACGTGGTGCGCGGTGAGGGCCGCGCAGAAGCCATGGCAGTAGAGCAGCAGCTCGCGGGTCGCCTCACCCGCGGGATCGCCGGCGGCGAGGGCCTCGCGGGTGACGCGCAGCGCCTGGCGCAGGCGCGTGTGCACGGCGCGAAGCTCGTCGGCCCAGGCGATGAGCCGGTCGTCCTCACCCGCAGTCACGGGCCCAGCGTAGGGCGTCGGCGGGGTGGCGCGCTCCTGCCGGTCGCGAACCGCCGGGCCGTGGGGCGGCCGCGCGGCGTGTTCTGACCGGGAGCGTCAGGCCCGCTTCGCGTCGATCTCGGCCCGACGCAGCTCGATGAGGCGGTCGAGCACCGCGGGCGGGATCGGCTGATCGAGCGAGAAGCGGATCGTGCCCTTCGAGAGCGAGAAGCCGGCCAGATCCGGGGCGACCTGCTCGACCACCGCCGAGCTGAACGGGAAGACCGACAGGTGCGTCTTCGCCTGCACCGTCGCGAGGATGCCCTTCCCGCGATAGAGCAGGGCGGGCATCCCGTAGCTCATCCCCTCGGTGATGCCGTCCGGCACGAGCTCGCGCAGCCGGGCATGGATCGAGGCGAAGACGGATCGCACGGGCTCGTCGAGCGCGGCAAGGGAGTCGGTGACGGGGCCCATGCGGCCATCCTGGCGTGTGCCGGCGGCACGCGAAAGGGCGCCCGGCGCGAGGCCGGGCGCCCTTTCGGGGGAGAGGCGAATCAGTCCTGCGGGTCGCCGCCGAGCTGGCCGACCGCGGGGATCGGGCCGCCGTCGTCGGCGCCGGTCTTGCGGGCGCGCGCGATGAGGTTGCCTACGTGGTAGATCACGAGGGCCGCGACCGTGCCGAGCACGATGCCGCCGAACTCGAAGGCCTCGATCTTCATCGTGAAGCCGGCGATGCCGATCACCAGCGCCACGGCGGCCGTGTACTGGTTGACCGGGCGCGAGAAGTCGACGCGGTTGTCGACCCAGATCTTGATGCCGATGATGCCGATGAGGCCGTACAGCGCGGTGGTGACGCCGCCCAGCACGCCGGTCGGGATCGAGTTGAAGACCGCGCCGACCTTCGGCGAGAAGGCCAGCAGGATCGCCACAAGGCCCGCGACCCAGTAGACGGCGGTCGAGTACACGCGCGTGGCCGCCATGACGCCGATGTTCTCGCCGTACGTGGTGGTGCCCGAGCCTCCGCCGAGGCCGGCGAGGGTGGTGGCGGCGCCGTCGGCGATGAGCGCCCGGCCCGTGTGCTGGTTGACCGACGCGTTGGTCATGGTCGCGACGCCGCGCACGTGGCCGACGTTCTCGGCGATCAGCACCAGCACCACCGGCAGGAACATCGCGATGGCCGACCACGTGCCGGCCGAGGCGAAGTCCGGGAAGTGGAAGGTCGGAAGGCCGACCCAGTCGGCCTTCTCGACGGCCGAGAAGTCGAGCTCGCCGACGATGGCGGCGAAGATGTACCCCACGATCACGCCGAGGAAGATCGAGATGCGGCCGAGGAAGCCCTTGAACAGCACCGCGAACAGGATCACCACGGCGAGCGTGACGGTCGCCGTCAGGGGGGCGGCGTTGAAGCTGCCCCAGGCGACCGGGGCGAGGTTGAAGCCGATCAGCGCGACGATCGCGCCGGCGACCACCGGCGGCATAAAGCGGTCGACCCACGTCAGGCCGACGAAGTGCACCACGAGACCGACGATCGTGAGGAGCACGCCGACCGCCACGATCCCCGCGAGCGCCGAGCCCATGCCCGCCGACGCGGTGGCCGCGGTGACTGGGGCGATGAACGCGAAGGACGAGCCCAGGTAGCTGGGGAGGCGGTTCTTCGTGATCAGCAGGAAGAGCAGCGTGCCGATGCCGCTGAACAGCAGCGTCGTCGACACGGGGAAGCCGGTGATGGTGGGAACCAGGAACGTGGCGCCGAACATGGCGACGACGTGCTGCACGCCCATCGCGATCGTGGCGGGCCAGTTCAGGCGCTCGGACGGCGTGACGACGGCACCGGGTTCGACGGTGCGGCCGTTGCCGTGGAGGGTCCACAGGGCCATGGGTCTCCTTCGGGTGGAGGGCGGGAGGGAAATCGATCAACAATACGTCAGATCAGGCCCCGGAACAGGGATCGTTCCCTCGGCACCCCGCAGACGACCGAGGGGAGCCGATCCGGTTCTGGATCGACTCCCCTCGGGGACAGCTGCGGATGCGTCTCAGCGCGGCGGCTCGGGCGGCTGCTGCACGGGCGGAACCGGCGGGACCGGCGGGGCGGGAGGCACCTGCGGGCGCGGCTGCGGCACGGGAGGCTGCTGCGGCGCGGGCTGACCGGGGTACCCGGGCGCGGTCGGCTGCGCGTACCCCGGGGGCGGGCCGGGCTGCGGCGGGTACCCCGGCTGCGCCTGGCCCGGCTGCGGGGGATAGCCCGGCTGGGCCGGGCCCGGGTAGGGCTGCTGCGGGGGATAGTACGCCTGCGGCTGCGGCGCGTACCCCGGGGCGGGCGGGTAGGGCTGCTGCGCGGGCGGCGCGTACATCGGGGCCGGGCGCGGGGCCTTCGCCGGCTTGGGGCTGAAGGCGTAGACCACCACGGGCACAACCGCGCTGACCGCGGCGACGAGCAGGGTGGCGCCGGCCACCCGCCACCACACGTCGCTGTAGCCGCCGTAGATGCCGAGGGGCTCGAGGTTCGGGAACGACAGCGGGATCGCCCAGACGAGGGCGGTGATCCACAGGAACGCCAGCGTCACCCACGCCGAGGCGCGTGTCACGGGGCTGCGGCCGTTCGTGATGAACCGGTGCACGTAGACCTGCGTGATGAGCAGGACCAGGCGTGCGAGCAGCACGAGGCCGATCCATCGGGCGATCTGACCCGCCCAGACATCGGCATCGACGGTGTCGCCGGGCTGCAGCGGTCCGTTCCAGATCTTCAGCAGACCGACGACGAGCAGCAGGACGTTGATGATCGTCGAGGCCGCGAGGTACCACTTGTTGGGGCCGTCTCCCACCGCGCCATCGAGCAGCACCATGCCGGCGAAGCCCGCGACGAGCAGCAGCGTGAGCCATGCCCGCCCGGCGACGCCCGACTGGTCGCCCACGATGATGAAGATGCCGCCGAGCACGGCAGCGGCGACGAGCACGCCGAGCGTGAGCCACAGCGTCGCCCTGCGCAGCAGGGACTGGCGTGCGCTGACCCCGGGAGCGGGGTCGTGCGCCGGCGGGTGCGCGGCGCCGGTGACGGGCGGTTGATAGGACATGAGTGCCTCCCCCAGGCGAGTGGTGACGCCAGGCTATCGGCCCTTCCGTTCGTACGGATACTCCTGTGGATCGGGCCATTCGGTCGCGCCGCCTCGCGGTCCGGGAGGTCACAGCGTGGCCACATTCCCACCGTCCACTCGGGCCGCGGAAGGGGCGCGACGTACGGTGGAGGGATCCGGATCCCATACGCAACGCACCTTTTCATCGATAAGTGAGACGAAGATGACCGATCAGTCGCGCCCCGAACGCGGGGCACCACCAGCCCGAAAGCCCGTCGCCGCCATCGTGAAGGAGGTGACGCATCCCGCGCTGATCCCCGGCATCGGCGTCGAGGACACCAGCCGCACGTTCTCGACGAACTGGCCCGTGTTCGGCATCGCCGGGGTCCTCGTGCTGGGGGTGGCCATCTGGGGCTTCGTCGCCCCGCAGAGCATCAGCGACGTCGGCTCGGCGTCGCTCGGGTGGGTGACCGAGTACTTCGGCTGGCTGTTCTCCGCGCTCGCGCTCGCCGTGGTGATCTTCATGCTGATCCTGGGCTACGGGCGCACCGGAGGCGTGCGCCTCGGGGCCGACGACGAGGCCCCCGAGTTCACCACGGTGTCGTGGATCGCGATGCTCTTCTCGGCGGGCATGGGAATCGGCCTGCTGTTCTGGGGCCCCGCCGAACCGCTGCACTACTTCCTCAACGTCCCGCCGGGATTCGACGCGGAGCCCGGGTCGCGAGACGCGATGCACTCGGCGCTCGCGCAGTCGATCCTGCACTGGGGCCCGCTCGCCTGGCCGTTCTACGCGCTGGTCGGCGGCGCGATCGCCTACGCCGCCTACCGCCGCGGTCGCGCCCCGCTGATCTCGGCGATCTTCGCCCCGATCTTCAAAGAGCGCACCGAGGGATGGCTCGGCGCGATCATCGACGTCTTCGCCATCATCGTGACCCTGTTCGGTACGGGCGTGACGCTCGGCATGGGCGCGCTGCAGATCACGAGCGGGTTCGAGTTCGTCACGGGCGCCGGCCCGCTGGGCAACGGCGCGCTCATCATCGTTGTCACGGTGCTCACGGCCGCGTTCGTGGCGTCCGCCGTCTCCGGCATCAAGCGCGGGATCCGGCTGCTGTCGAACATCAACATGGTGCTCGCCTTCATCATCGGCATCGCGATCTTCGTGCTCGGGCCGACGCTGTTCCTGCTGAACCTCATCCCGGCGTCGGTGTCCGCGTTCTTCTCGGAACTGTGGACGATGCTCATGCGCAACCCCGCGCAGGGCGAGGACGCCGCCGCGTTCATGTCGACGTGGACCAACTACTACTGGGCGTGGTGGATCTCGTGGACGCCGTTCGTCGGCATGTTCATCGCGAAGATCTCGCGGGGGCGCACGCTTCGCGAGTTCGTGACGGTCGTGACGGTGATCCCGTCCGTGGTGTGCCTGGTGTGGTTCGGCATCACCGGAGGCACAACGATGCTGTTCGCGGAGCGCGGGCTCGGCATCGCCGAGGCCTACGAGACGAGCGGCGCGCAGGGCGTGCTGTTCGCGGTGCTCGAGCACCTGCCCTTCGGGGCGGTCCTCGCGGTGCTGGCGATGGTGTCGATCGTGCTCTTCTTCGTGACGTCGGCCGACTCGGCCGCGATCGTTATGGCCTCGATGAGCCAGCGCGGAAAGCCCGAGCCGTCGACCTGGGTCACGATCACCTGGGGGGTGCTGCTGGGCGCCGCGTCGCTCGCGCTGCTGCTCGCCGGCGGTGAGACCGCGCTGTCCGGCCTGCAGTCGATCATGGTGGTCACGGCGCTGCCGTTCGCGATCGTGATGATCGGGGTCATGGTGGCGTGGGCGCGCGAGCTGTCGACCGATCCGTACATGATGCGCCGCCAGTTCGCCCGGGCGGCGATCGCCCAGGGCGTGCGGCGGGGAATCGAGGAGCACGGCGACGACTTCGTCTTCGGCGCGACGGAGGTCGCCGCGGATCAGGGAGCCGGCGCGGGCATCGAGACCGCGGATCCCGCCCTGGTCGAGTGGTACACCACGGCGACCGAGCAGATCGAGGTCGTCACGTCCACGGACGTCACCCGCACGCTCGAGCCGGGACGCATCCAGGCGAAGGGGCCGGACCACCCCGAGCACTCGGCGTCGGGCGAGGCGTCGCTCGTGGTCGGCGAGGATCGCCGGCAGGAGCGCCAGCGGCGGGAGCACCGCCCGCGCGAGTGATGCTCTGATCCACCGCCCGACGTGAATGGCCGCTGCCGAGGGGCAGCGGCCATTCACTTGCGACGCGCGGATCAGGCGGTGAGCAGGCCGATCAGCTCGCGGTAGCGCGCGACCGTCTGCTCGACGATCTCGGCAGGCAGCTCGGGCGGCGTGCCCTGCTTGTCCCAGTTCGCGGCCAGCCAGTTGCGCACGATCTGCTTGTCGAAGCTGGCCATGCGCTCGGCCGGGGTGGTGCCGGTGCGCCACGCCTCGGCGTCCCAGTAGCGCGAGGAGTCGCTCGTGAGCACCTCGTCGGCCAGGCGCAGCACGCCGTCCTCGTCGGTGCCGAACTCGAACTTCGTATCGGCCAGGATCAGACCGTGCGCCTCTGCGGTGGCCGCCGCGCGGCGGTAGACCGCCAGCGACGCGTCGCGCAGCTCGGCGGCGCGCTCGTCGCCCACGAACTCGGCCGACTTCTCGAACGAGATGTTCTCGTCGTGCTCGCCCATCGGCGCCTTGTACGCGGGGGTGTAGATCGGCTCGGGCAGGCGATCGCCGTCCTGAAGACCCTCGGGCAGGGCGATCCCGCACACGGTGCCGCTCTCCTGGTACTCGAGCCAGCCCGATCCGGTCAGGTAGCCGCGCACGACGCATTCGATCGGGAGCATGTCGAGAGTCCGGACGATCATGGATCGCCCGGCGACCTCGTCCGGCACCGGCTCTCCGGTCAGGTGGTTCGGCACGGGGGCGCCGCCGTCGGCACCGGCCAGCTGATCGAACCACCACTGGCTGAGCGTCGTGAGCAGCTCGCCCTTGGCGGGGATGCCCGGCTCGAGCACGTGATCGAAGGCGCTCACCCTGTCGCTGGCGACCACGAGCATCCGGCCCTCGGATCCGTCGGCGGGCGCGTACAGGTCGCGCACCTTGCCGGAGTACGTGTGCTTCCAACCGGGGATCTCGAGCGTCATGCCGTCATTCTTCCAGGTCGCGCCCCTCGGTCTCGCCCGGGATCCTGCCCGTATGCGACGATCCCGCGGGTGCGCAGGCGAGACGCCCACCACCGGCTGATCGGGCGCACCCCCGCCGCGTGTCGGACGCGCGTGGTTCGATGAGATGGTGACGCGCCAGGATCGGATCGAACGGGACACGCACGCCACGTGGGCCGCGTGGATCGGGTTCGCCATTGGCGCCGTTCTCGGCGCGCTGCTGCTCTGGGGCCCCGCCCGGCCGCTCGCCGGGGAGGGCTCGATCGGGCTGCCCGCGGCGGGAGTGACCGCCCTCGGCGCGGCGGCGGGTTTCGCGGCGGGCACGCTGCTGCATCGTCGCGAGGAGACGGCGAGGATGCCTCCCTGGCAGCGGGTGGTCTCGCATGTCTCGGACGCCGCCGTCGCGCTCGCCCTGGCCGGGGTGAGCGCGCTGGCCGTGCTGTGTCTCGGCGAGGTGCTCGCGGTCGGCCTCGACGGCCTGGAGGTCGCGCCGCTCGGGGGCGGACTCCTGATCGGCGCCGCCACCGCCGCGGCTAGCGCGGCCGGCTTCGGGCTGGGTGCGCGGCTGCGCACCGACGACCTGGTCGGGCTGCTGTTCGCGTTCCTCGTGGCCGGCACCCTCTTCTCGATGCTCACGGCGGCCGATCCGCGCTGGTGGGAGCGCAACTTCTCGCAGCTCGGCGCGGGCGGCAGCGCCTGGGCCTTCAACGGCACGCTTGTGCTCGGCGGCCTCCTGCTCGCCGTGGTGGGCTCCTACGTCGGGCGTGACCTGCATCGTGTCCTCGGCGACGACGCGCTGCGCCGGATCGCGGGGGTGGTCGCGCTGTTCGCGGCCACGGGCCTCGCTCTCGCGCTGATCGGCGTCTTCCCCCTGTACCGCGCGCCCGTGCCGCACCTCATCGCCGCGGTCTGCACCCTGATCCTCATGGCCGCGTCGGCGGTCGCGGTCGTCATCGTGATGCCCGGGCCCCCGCCCGCGCTGGTGGTCACGACGGCCGGGGTGGGCGCGGGGCTCGTACTCGCCGTGCTGCTCTGGCAGCCGCTGCACCTGTACTCGGCCACCGGTCTCGAGGCGGTGGCGGTGGGGCTGGCGTTCGTGTGGCTCACCTCCCTGATGCGCGCCCTGGCGGCCATCACCCCTGACGAGACGCGGCCCTCCGCCCGTCCCGCCCTGCGCACGGCCGTGGCGCGATGAACGAGCCCGCCCCCGGGCGGTGGCGGCTGGCCGCGGCCGGCGCTCAGCTGCTCGGGGTGGCGGTGATGGCCGCCATCTACGCCCCGCAGCCGCTGCTCGCGGCCATCGCCCGCGAGTTCGGGCGCACGGCGTTCGAGGCGAACCTCGTTGTGTCGATGACGACCCTCGGCATCGCGGCCGGTGTGTTCCCGGCGGCGTGGCTGGCCGAGCGGATCGGCCGGGGCCGGGTCATCATCGTCTCGCTCGTCGCCGGGGCGGCGCTCACCGCCGTCACCTCCACCGCCGCGGTGTGGCCGGTGCTCGTCGCCTCGCGCCTGCTGGCGGGGCTGGTGCTCAGCGGGGTGCTGGTGTCGGCGCTCGTGTGGTCGTCCGAGGCAGCGCCGACCCTGCGACGCAAGCGGGTCGCGGCGATGTACGTCGCCGGCACAACGGCGGGCGGCATGGCGGGCCGCATCGTCGCGGGCATCATCGCCGAGTGGTGGGGCTGGCGCGCGGGCGTCGCGGCAGTCGACCTGATCGTCCTGCTCGCCGGTGCGGGCGGGGTCCTGGCCGTCGCCGTCACGCTCCGCCGCAAGGCCCTGGCGCCCCCGACCACGTCGATCGAGATGCGGCGCGTGCACCCCTGGACCGTGCGCGCGCGCCTGTTCGCCATCGCCTTCGCCGGCATGGCGGCGTTTATGGGCGTCTTCAACGCCGTGGCGTTCCGCGTGCACGAGCCGCCGTTCTCGCTGGGCCTCGGCGTGACGTCGCTGCTCTTTCTCACCTACGCGGCCGGCACGGTCACGTCCATGCGCGCGGGGATCCTGCTCGACCGGTTCGGGGCGCGCGCAACGATCCTGCTGGGCGCCGCGCTGATGGCGGCGGGCCTGGCGACGCTGATGCTGGATCACCTCGTCGCGGTGATCGGGGGACTGCTGGTGCTCGCGGCGGGGTTCTTCCTGCTGCACGCGGGCGCCAGCGCGACGGTGCCCTCCGTCTCGCCCCGACCGTCGGTGGGGCAGGCCTGGTACACGCTCTTCTACTACGCCGGATCATCGGCGGGCGCGCTGCTGCTCGGCTACGCCTGGGACGTCGCGCGCTGGCCCGCGGTCACCGGCGGCGCCGTCGTGCTGGTGCTCGCCGTCGCGGCGCTCGCCGCGGGCCTGCCGCGTCGGCGGCGCTGACCCCGTCGTCCGAGAGCCCCCTCCGAGCGGAGGCCCTCGACCTCACTCGACGCGCGCGGCGATGTCCGAGCGGTGGTGGCCGCCCTCGAGACCGATCCGGCCCAGGGCGTCGTACGCCCGAGCGCGAGCGGTGCGGAAGTCCGGGCCGACCGCGACGACGTTCAGCACGCGCCCGCCGGTGGCGGTCAGCTCGTCGCCGGTGCCGGCGGTCGCCGCATGCGCCACGTGCACGCCCTCGACCTCACCCGCCGAGGCGATGCCGCTGAGCGCGCGGCCGGTGACGGGCGCCTCGGGGTAGCCCTCCGAGGCGAGCACCACCGTGACCGCGACGTCGGAGGAGAACTCGGGCTGGCCCTCGTCCTCGAGCGTGCCGTTCGCGGCGGCCATCAGCAGGCGCGACAGCGGGGTCACGAGGCGCGGCAGCACGACCTGGGTCTCGGGGTCGCCGAAGCGGGCGTTGAACTCGATCACGCGGACGCCGGCGTCGGTCAGGATCAGCCCCGCGTACAGCAGGCCGATGAAGGGCGTGCCCTCCTTGTCGAGCTGGCGGATCACCGGCAGCGCGACGGTCTCGGTCACCTCGGCGACGAAGGCCTCCTCGGAGCCGAAGCGCTCGGACAGCCACGGCAGCGGCGAGTACGCGCCCATGCCGCCCGTGTTCGAGCCGGCGTCGCCGTCGAGCGCGCGCTTGAAATCCTGCGCGGGGCTCAGCGCCCGGACGGTGTCGCCGTCGCTGAGGAAGAAGAGCGAGACCTCGGGGCCGGAGAGGAACTCCTCGACCAGCACCGGCCCGGTGGGCAGGTAGGTGTCGGCGTGCGCGAGGGCGGCCTCGCGGTCGTCGGTGACGATGACGCCCTTGCCGGCGGCGAGCCCGTCGGCCTTGACGACGTAGGGGGCGCCGAACTCGTCGAGCGCGGCGGCGACGTCGGCGTGCGTGCGGCCGTAGGCGGCGCGGCCCGTGGGGACGGAGGCGGCCTCCATGACCCGCTTCGCGAAGGCCTTCGAGCCCTCGAGCTGCGCGGCCGCGCGGCCGGGGCCGAAGACGGGGATGCCGCGCTCGCGCAGCGAGTCGGCGACGCCGGCGATCAGCGGCGCCTCGGGGCCGATGATGACGAGATCGACGTTGTTCGCGATCGCGTACGACGTGACGGACACGGGGTCGACCGCGTCGACCGCGACGATGGCCGCGTCTCGCGCGATGCCCGCATTGCCGGGAGCCGCGAGCAGCTCGTGACCGGCGTCCTCCGACTTCAGGGCGAGGACGAGGGCGTGCTCGCGCGCGCCGGAACCGAGGACGAGGATCTTCACGCCCTCAGGATACCGAGCACGCCCGGCATTACCGGTGAGTGGGCCAACGCGCAAGACCCGTGCACTCGCCGGGCGCCCCGCATACCGTCGGATCATGGACGCATTGCGGAGGATCGCCGGGGCCTCGACCGCGCTCGCGCTGATCCTGACGCTCGCGACCGGGTGCGACGCGATCCGGATCCCGCAGGATCCGGAGGGCACGCTGGACCGTGTCACGGGCGGCGAGCTGCGCGTCGGGGCGTCGGCGGACGGTGACGACGTGAGGGTCGACGGCGACGACGTCAGCGGCCCGCTGCCGGACCTCGTCGAGAGCTTCGCCGACTCGATCGATGCGGACGTGACCTGGACGGTCGCGAGCGAGGAGACCCTCGTCACCAAGATCGAGGAGGGCGACCTCGACCTCGCCATCGGCGGCATGACGGGTCAGACGCCATGGGTCGACCGGGTCGCGGTGACCCGGGAGTTCTCCGAGCTGCCGGGAGTCGACGGCCCCGCGGTGATGCTCGCCCGCCTCGGCGAGAACCGCTTCGTCAGCGCGCTCGAGACGCACCTCCAGAACGAGCAGGAGCAGTGATGGACACCCGCCTCGGACGCACCGATCTCCCGCCGCAGCAGGCGCAGGCCCTGCGCAAGGCCGTGAAGATCGAGATCATCACGATCGCCTACACCTCGGTCACGATCGCGCTGATCGCCTTCGTGGTGGGCAGCTCGCAGGCCATGCGCACCGCCTGGATCGAGGACATGCTCTCGCTCCTGCCGCAGATCGCCTTCCTCGTGGCGCTCATCTTCATCCGCCGCCGCCCGACGCGGGACTTCCCCTTCGGCATGCACCGGGCGATGGGCGTCGGGCATCTCGTCGCGGGCGTGGCACTGCTGATCGTCGGCGGGAACCTGGCGGTCGAGGCCGTGATCGGCTTCATCCGCGGCGAGCACCCGACGATCGGCACGGTGGTGCTTTTCGGGCAGACGATCTGGCTCGGGTGGCTGATGATGGGCGTGATGGCGGTCATCGTCATCGGCCCGTTCTTCTACGGCAGCTACAAGGCCAAGCTCGCCGGCCCGCTGCACAACAAGCTGCTGCACGCGGACGCGGCGATGGCCAAGGCCGACTGGCAGACCACGGTCGCCTCCATCGTGGGTGTCGGCGGCGTGGGGCTGGGGCTCTGGTGGCTCGACTACGCGGCGGCGCTGTTCATCTCGCTCGGCATCCTGTGGGACGGCTGGCGCAACATGGTCACCGCCATCGAGGACCTGATAGACAAGCGGGCGACCTCGTACGACGAGGGCTCCGTGCACCCGATCCTGCGGGACGTCCTGCGCACCCTCCGGTCGGACCGCGCGGTGAAGAAGGCGGCGGTGCGCGTGCGCGACCTCGGCCAGGTGCTGCATGTGGAGGCGTTCATCGTGCCGCGTCGCGGGCGGATCGACGTCGCTCAGCTCGAGCAGCTGCAGCGGCAGATCATCGCCCTCGACTGGAAGATGCAGGACGTCGTCGTGATCCCCGTCTCGCAGCTGCCGCCCGAGGCGACGGCCTACGCCTGACGCGGGCCCCTAGCCTGGGGTGATGGCACTCAAGCGGATCGACACCGGCGACGGGCGCGACGCGCTCGCCGCGGTCGCGGTCGCCGTGGCGGCGGGCGAGCGGCCCCCGCGCACCGCGCACGCCACGGCCGTGCGCTACCTGCTGCAGCTCCTCGCCGAGAAGGCCCCCGGCAACAGCGTCGAGGTGCGGGTGCCGCCGTTCGGCGCGGCGCAGGTGATCCAGGGCCCGCGGCACACGCGGGGCACCCCGCCCAATGTGGTGGAGATGGACCCCGAGACATGGATCGCCCTGGCGACCGGGGCGCAGGCCTGGGACGACGCCCTCGCGGCGGGCCGGATCAGCGCCTCCGGAGTGCGCGCGGACCTCGCCGCCGTTCTGCCCGTGCGCCCCTGATCCGGCGCCCGATCGCGCCCCGCCGGAGCCACAGCTTCGGGTCACCGTTTCCACGTCCCCCGTTCAGGAAGCGGTGGTTTGATGGCCGCATGTCCACGAATGCCGATTCCCCCGACCAGCTCGTCACCGAGCAGGTTCCGGGAACGGTGACGGTGCGACGGTCGCCCCGCTACGGCGTCTTCGCCGGCGTGGGCGCCGCCTTCGGCATCCTGCTCGCGATGGTCCTGAGCACGGCATTCGACGGCACCAGCCACGCGAGCCCCTTCACCGAGGTCGAGTACTCGCTCTCGCAGACGTTCGGGTTCATCCTGCTCTGGTGCGTGCCCGCGGGCATCCTGCTCGCGATGATCGTCGCGCTGGTGCTCGAGTGGACCATCGGTCGCCGCACGCGGCAGATCGCGGCGGTCCACGAGACCGTCATCGACTGATCCGGATCGGGTCGGCTCGCCTCAGGCGAGCTCGCGCAGGATCGGCTGCATCGCGGCATCGAAGGCGGCCACGTCGCCGCGCAGGGTGTCCGACACCGCGACCGTGAGGGCTCCGATCCACCACACCCCGCGCTGCGCCAGCGGCAGCACCTGGACGTCTAGCCGGAAGTCGTGGGCGCGGCGCCCCGATCGCCGCTCGAACTCGACGACGGCGCCCGCGTAGCCGCGATAGGTGCGGTGCGTGCGGTCGTACCGGACGGCGGCCTCTGCGGCATAGGCGAGGGCGGTGGGGGCGTGCGGCGCGGCGGCGTCGCGCAGCGCGGCCGAGGTCGCGGGCAGGGCGACGTGGGTGCCGAAGCCCTCGACAAGCTCGAGGGGCGCGGGGGAGAGGTTCGCCTCGGGCTCGACCGTCATCTCCCAGTACCGGCGCCACTGCGCCTCGAGCTCGTCGCTCGGCTCGGGTCCCCGCTCGACGTCGCGCAGCTGCGGCAGCTCTCCCGGGTGGCGCACGCCCAGCGCCTGGCGCAGATAGAGCGCGACCAGCACCGAGCGGCCGCACTCCTCGCGGACGTGCCATTCGGGGGTCATGTGTCCGATTATGGTGGGCGGCCACAGGGGATCCGGCGCGACCCGGCGGTCCTTTCCCAGTATCTCGGCCGGTAGTCTGTGAGGGTGGCACCCGACCCCACCGAATCCACGTCCCCCCGCCCTGCTTCGACCTATGCCGAGGCCGGTGTCGACACCGCCGCCGGCGATCTCGCCGTCGAGCTGATGAAGGCGTCCGTCAAGGCCACTCACGGCCCCGAGGTGCTCGGAGGCGTCGGCGGCTTCGCCGGCCTGTTCGATGCCAGCGCCCTCGTCGGCATGAAGCATCCGCTTCTCGCGACCAGCACCGACGGCGTCGGCACGAAGGTCGCGATCGCCCAGGCGATCGACAAGCACGACACGATCGGCCACGACCTCGTGGGCATGGTCGTCGACGACATCGTTGTGGTGGGCGCCAAGCCGCTCTTCATGACCGACTACATCGCCACGGGCAAGGTGTTCCCGCAGCGGATCGCCGACATCGTCCGTGGCATCGCCGAGGCGTGCGCCCTCACCGGCACCGCCCTGGTCGGCGGCGAGACCGCCGAGCACCCCGGCCTGCTGGGCGCCAACGACTACGACGTCGCGGGCGCCGCGACCGGCGTGGTCGAGGCCGACCAGGTTCTCGGCGCCGAGCGCGTGCGGGCCGGCGACGCGGTCCTCGCGCTCGCCTCCAGCGGCCTGCACTCCAACGGGTTCTCGCTGGTGCGCCACATCGTCACGCGCGCGGGCATCTCGTACGGCGACCAGGCGGCCGACTTCGGCGTGACGTGGGGCGAGGCGCTTCTCGAGCCGACGCGCCTCTACACGACGCCGCTGCTCGAGCTCATCGCGTCGCTCGGCGACGGCATCCACTCGCTCACGCACGTGACGGGCGGCGGCATCGCGGCCAACCTCGCGCGGGTGCTCCCCGTGGGCAGCTGGGTCGACGTCGACCGCTCCACCTGGGCGCCGTCGCCGGTGTTCCAGGTGCTGAGCGACATCGCCGGCACCACGCTGCAGTCCAGCGAGGGAACGTGGAACCTCGGCATCGGGTTCATGGCGGTCGTCTCGGCCGACAAGGCCTCCGAGGCGATCGCGAAGATCGAGGCCTCGGGCATCTCCGCCTGGCAGGTCGGCGTCGTCCGCGACGGCGCGCTGCCGACCGGCGGGGAAGAGTTCGAGCAGGGCGCCAAGGGCGTCGATGGCGGCGCCGTGCGACTGGTCGGCGACTACGCCGCCCGCGGCATCTGAGTTCAGGAACGGACAAGCAACACTCCATGTGCGGCATCGTCGGAATGGTCGGGCGCACCCCGGTCAACCAGGACATCTACGACGCTCTCCTCCTCCTTCAGCACCGAGGGCAGGACGCGACAGGCATCGCGACGGCGGAACCCAGCGGCGTGATGCACACGCACAAGGCCTCCGGCATGGTGCGCGAGGCGTTCCGCACCCGCGACATGCGGTCGCTGCTGGGCAACGTCGGCCTCGGCCACGTGCGCTACGCGACGAAGGGCACCGCCTCGAGCGAGGAGGAGGCGCAGCCGTTCTACGTCAACTCCCCGTACGGCATCATCCTCATCCACAACGGCAACCTCACGAACACGCGTGAGCTGACGGCCGAGATGGAGCGACGCGACCGCCGTCACCTCAACTCGTCGAGCGACACCGAGCTGCTGCTCAACGCCCTCGCCAACGAGCTGCAGGCGACGACGAGCCCCGTCGACCTCGAGCCCGAGCGCATCTTCGAGGCGGTCGCGCGCACGCACCGCCGGATCGAGGGCGCCTACGCGGTCATCGCGATCATCGCGGGCTACGGGCTGCTCGCCTTCCGGGATCCCCACGGCATCCGTCCGCTGATCCTCGGCCGTCGCACGGCCGCCGACGGCAAGGACGAGTGGGTTGTCACCAGCGAGTCGCTGGTGCTCGAGAACGGCGACTACGAGATCGTCCGCGACATCGAGCCCGGCGAGGCCGTGTTCATCACGGACGAGGGCGAGCTGTTCTCGAAGCAGTGCGCCGACGAGCCCACGCTGCTGCCGTGCTCCTTCGAGTACGTGTACCTGGCGCGCCCCGACTCGATCATGAACGGCGTGCCGGTCTACGAGTCGCGCCTGCGGATGGGCGAGAAGCTCGCGGCGACGATCGCGAAGAGCGTGCCCGAGAACTTCATCGACGTGGTCATGCCGATCCCGGACTCGTCGCGGCCCGCCGCGATGGAGGTCTCGCGGGTGCTCGGCATCGAGTACCGCGAGGGCTTCTACAAGAACCGCTACGTCGGCCGGACGTTCATCATGCCCGGACAGGCCGCGCGCAAGAAGAGCGTGCGCCAGAAGCTCAATGCGATGTCGAGCGAGTTCCGCGGCAAGAACGTGCTGCTGATCGACGACTCGATCGTGCGCGGCACCACGAGCAAGCAGATCGTGCAGATGGCCCGCGACGCCGGCGCGAAGTCGGTCACGTTCGCCTCGGCCGCGCCGCCGGTCCGCTACCCGCACGTCTACGGCATCAACATGCCCTCCCGTCACGAGCTGATCGCCCACGACCGCACGGTCGAGGAGATCGCCGTCGAGCTCGGCGCCGACTACCTGGTGTACCAGGAGGTCGAGGACCTCAAGGCCGCGATCGTCGAGAGCGCCGAGGGCGAGGCCCGTTTCGACGACCTCGACATGAGCTGCTTCGACGGCCGCTACGTCACCGGCACGGTGTCGCCGGAGTACCTCTCGTGGGTCGAGGAGACGCAGGCCTCCTGACCCGTTCAGGGCACGCGAAAGGCGGCCCGGTCGTGAGACCGGGCCGCCTTTCGGTATCTGTCGCGAACCTCGCCGAGGATCAGACGCGCTGCTGAGTCAGATGCTCGTCAGCCTCGTCGTCGTCCTCATCCGAGTCGTCGCCCTCGTCGCCGTACATGTCGGCCCACTTGTCGACGTACTCGTTCTCGTCGTCCGACGGGTGCCCGAGCTCGCGCTCGAGCGCCGAATAGTTCACAGTCGGGCTGAACGACTTCAATTCGCGGGCGAGCTTGGTGTGCTTCGCCTTCTGACGGCCACGCCCCATGCGCGAGACCCCCTCACGTTGAGCCGGGATCTCTGTCCCTGGTCTGCTGCGGAAACCGGCGGTGAAAGCCGGTGAAGAGTAGCATTCAGAATAACACGCGGGTCCGATGCCTCGATCGGCCGCGAGAGGCGGAAGGGGTCGCACGATGTCCGATCAGCCGTTCGAGAACGATGATGCGGTCCGCCGGGAGCCCCCGGTGGACGCGGCACTGCACGGAGCCGTGATCGCCGGCATCATCCCTGAGCAGGCCCCGCGCGTTCTTCAGGAAGCCGCCCACTACGCGATGCTGCTCGGCGCGCCGCTGGTCGTTGTGCACGTCGACGTGACCCGTTTCGTCACCTACGAGGACCCGGACGGCTACGTCCACTCCGCCCCCGTCGACATCAGCGTGCAGGCCGGTGAGGGCGAGCTGCAGGCCGTGAAGGCCGCCGCCGAATCGCACCTCGTGAACTCCGGCGTGACCTGGGAGGTGCGCCAGCTCGTGGGCGACCCCGCCCTGGCCATCAAGCACTTCGCCGACCGGATCGACGCGAAGCTGATCGTCGTCGGCACCCGCAAGCGCGGCTTCGGCGAGTCGATCCGGCAGTTCTTCACCGGATCCGTCGCCGCGCGCCTCGCGCACCGTCAGCACCGCCCCGTGCTGGTCGTGCCGCAGGGCGAGCTGCTGCACGACGACGAGGGCTTCCCCGAGATCGAATAGGCCCCGGCGTCGGCGATCACGCCGCGCGCGACGACGGGCGAGGAGGTCACCCTCCTCGCCCGTCGTGTGCGTCAGCGGCGAAGCGAGGCGCTCAGCGACGACGCCGCGGCGTCGAGCGCCGCGGTGAGCGCGTCGACGGTGGCCGGCAGCAGCTCACCGCCCTTGGCGACGTGGCTGCGCAGGTCGGCGCGCACCCGGCCGCGGAAGTCGGCGATCGCCGCCTCGGCGCGGTGCAGCTCCTCGCGGGCCCGGACGCGCGCGTCCTGCTCGTCGGAGCTCGGGGCGGATGCCGTGGCGCGGGGCGCCTCGTGCGCCGCGGCGGCGAGATCGGCCCGCAGGCTCTTCATCGCCTCGCGCACGTTGGAGCGCACCTCGTCCGCGATGGCGCGGACCGTGTCGGCCAGCCCCGCCTCGATGCCCGCGATGTCGCCGGCACGGGCGTCGACCTCGGCGCGGCCGGCGTCGGTGATCTCATAGACGGTCTTGCGGCCGTCCGAGGTCTTGGTCACGAGACCCTCCTCCTCGAGCTTCGCCAGGCGCGGATAGATGGTGCCGGCGCTCGGCGTGTAGGTGCCGCCCGTGCGCTCTGCGAGCGACTGCATGATGTCGTAGCCATGGCGCGGGGCCGAGGCCAGCAGGCTCAGCAGGTACAGGCGCAGGTCGCCGTGCGAGAAGACAGGGGGCATCAGAGCACCTCCCCGGGCTCTGCCGGCGGCTCCGTCGCGGTGTCGGTCGCCGGCTCGGCGGTGGCGGTCGCGACGGCGGGGCGGCGCAGCACGCTCACCTCGCCCGAGACGGTGTTCGCGCGGAGGTCGACGAAGGATCCGGACAGCTCGCCCACCGAGGCGGTGACGTTGCTGGGGCCTCCCGAGGAGCGCACGGTGCCGTCGATGACGATCCGGCCGCTGGCCGAGCGCGTGACGTAGTTCGCGGGCAGCCCCTCGTCGAGGCGCACCGTGAGGTTGCCGCTGACGGTGTTGACGGCGACGGCGTCGATGGGCCCCTCGGCGTCGATCATGGTCGACCCGCCGACGGAGTCGACCGATGCGCGGCGGATCCGGCCGGTGACGGTGACGTCGCCCGAGACGGTGTTCGCCGAGAAGGCGCCGTTCAGGCCACGGGCCTGCATGTCGCCGGACACAGCGTTGGCCGTGAGGTCGCCGGTCAGGCCGTCGACGAGCACGTCGCCGGAGACGGTGTTGACGCGCGCCTCGGCCGAGAGCCCGGCCACCAGGGCGCCGGCACTGACCACGCCGAGCGTGAGGGCGACGCTGCGGGGCACCGCGACGCTGATCTCGGCGCGGGGCCCGCCCGCGCCGAAGTTGCGGAAGACCTCGAGGAAGTTGTCCCAGCGCAGCTGGGGATGGTCGATCTCGAGCTCGTCGCCCGTGACCTCGATGCGCAGGTCCTTCACCGTCACGCCGTGCACCTCGACGCGGGTGCCCGGCTCGTCGTGTCCGATGATGTCGACCTGGCCGCCGGCGAGCCCCACCTTGAGGCGGCGGATGCCCTCGACGTCGATGACCCGGGTCTGGCCCGGCTGCACGATCCATTTCTCCACTGTCTTGGTCCCTTCAGGATGGACTCGAGATATATCTCGATACCTGGAGTGAAACACGATATATCTCGAATGTCATCCCCGTTCAGCGAATCCGCAGGATCCGTGCGCTTGACCTTGACGCGACGTCAACCCGGAGCATCGAATCAACAGGAAGGGAGGACCACGGATGGAATGGTCGATCCAGCAGATCGCGAAGGCCGCGGGCACCACGAGCCGGGCGCTGCGCCACTACGGCGAGCTCGGGCTGCTGCCCGCGACGCGCATCGGCGCCAACGGCTACCGCTATTACGACGAGCGGGCGCTGGTGCGTCTGCAGCGGATCCTGCTGCTGCGCGAGCTCGGACTGGGGCTCGCGCAGATCGGCGAGATCCTCGAGCGCGAGACCGACGAGCGCCGCGCGCTCGAGTCGCACCTCGCGTGGCTGCGCGACGAGCAGGATCGCCTCGCCCGGCAGATCGACGCGGTCGCCGGCACCATCCGCGGCCTCTCAGGAGAGGAGAGTCTCATGGCAGAGAAGATGTTCGACGGCTTCGACCACACCCGGCACAAGGACGAGGTCGAGCAGCGTTGGGGAGCCGACGCGTACGCCCGCGGCGACGCGTGGTGGCGGGGCATGAGCGACGGCGAGCGGGCCACCTGGAAGGACCGCTCGGCGCAGCTCGGGCGGGACTGGATCGCCGTCGCCGGATCGGGCGTCGCGCCCGACTCGCGCGAGGCCCAGGAGCTCGCGCGTCGCCACGTCGAGTGGCTCACCGCGATCCCCGGGACGCCCGCCGCGGCGCCCGGGGGAGACGTGAAGGGCTACGTGATCGGGCTCGGCGAGATGTACGTCGCCGACGACCGGTTCGGCGCCAACTACGGGGGCGAGGAGGGCGCGGCCTTCGTGCGCGACGCGCTGCGGGCGTACGCCGACGCGAACCTCTGACCCTCTGCCCCGAACGGCCTTCATCCCGCGCGGGATGGGAGCCGTTCGGGGCATCCGGGCGCCCGTCCTAGGCTGGCGGGATGACGCGCGCGCCGATCCGCTGGGGGCTGCTGCCGCTGGTGTTCGCCGGCGGGGCGCTGGGCGTCGGGCTGCGCGCGGGGCTGATGCTCTCGTTCCCGCCCGGCTTCACCTTCACGGCCCTCGTCGCCACCATCGGCGTCAACGCGGTCGGATCGGCCCTGCTCGGCTTCATCGTGGCAGGCCTCGGCGACACGCACCCGCGCCGCCGCGCGTTCCTCGGCACGGGGGTGATGGGCGGGTTCACCACGTACAGCGGCTTCGCCGTGCTGCTCGGCGAGCTCACCGGATCCGGGCTCGTCCTCTATGCCGCGCTCTTCGCGGGGGCCGCCCTGCTGGCCGCCGGCGTGGGCGCGATCCTCGGTCTGCAGGCGGGCGCGGCGCTCGCCCGGCGCCGCCAGGGGAGCGTGGCATGACCCCCCTGATGTTCCTCGCGCTGATGCTGTGCGGCGGCCTGGGGGCGAGCCTGCGGTGGCTGGCGGACGTGCTGCTCTCGCGGGTGCTTCCCGCCGGCTTCCCCTGGGCGATCCTGATCGTGAACGCGACGGGATCCCTCGCGCTCGGTCTGCTCACGGGGCTCTCGCTTCCGTCGCCCTGGCTCGCCGTCGTCGGCATGGGGCTGCTCGGCGGGTACACGACCTTCAGCACCGTGGCCGTCGACACCCAGGTGCTCGCCCGCTCGGGGAGGGGCGAGGCCGCCTGGGGCAACGCGCTCGGCACCCTCGTGCTGTGCGTGGCGCTGGCCACCGCGGGCCTGGCGCTCGGCATCGGGCTCACAGCAACCGCATAGTCCCGCGTCACCAGGACGTTATCGGCCGCGTGACACAATGGGCCGGGGATACAGCACTGTATCGGCGCATCCTCCGCCGGTGGTCCGTCCCGAACTCCTGCGAACGAGAGACAGCCGTGTCGAATCTTGCCGTCCTGAGCCTGAAGAACCGCGCGCTCATCGCGCTGATCACGATCTGCGCGGCGATCTTCGGCGGTCTCTCGCTGACGACGCTCAAGCAGGAGCTGATCCCCGCGATCGAGCTGCCGCAGCTCCTCGTTATGACGACCTACCCGGGCGCCTCGCCCGAGGTCGTCGAGAACGACGTGTCCACGCCGATCGAGACGGCGATCCAGGGCGTCGCGGGGCTCGACGCGACGAGCGCGACCAGCACCACCAACTCCTCCGTCGTCCAGGCCTCGTTCTCGTACGGCACGAACCTCGCCACGGCCGAGCAGAAGATGCAGCAGGCGATCAACCGCATCTCGAGCCAGCTGCCCGACGGCGTCGAGCCGCAGGTGCTCGCGATCAGCCTCGACGCCCTGCCCGTGATCCAGATCGCCGTCACCGGCTTCGAGGACGCCGCCACCGCACAGGCCGACCTCGAGACGCGGGTGATCCCGGACCTCGAGGACATCGACGGCGTCGGATCGGCCGCCATCGTCGGCGGCATCGGCCAGCGGGTCACGATCACGCCGGATCAGGGAGCGCTCGCCGCGCGCGGGCTCAGCACCCAGGCGCTCACCGACGCGCTGAAGCAGAACGGCGTGCTCTTCCCGGGCGGCGAGATCACCGAGGGCGAGTCGACCTTCACGGTCCAGACCGGCGTGAAGCTGACCTCGGCTGAGGACATCGCGGCCCTGCCCCTGCTCGGCGGGGCCGGCCAGCCGGGCCAGACCACCATCATCGACGACGTCGCCGACGTCGCGGTGACCTCCGATCCGGTGACCTCCATCTCGCGCGTGAACGGCGAGGACGCCCTCACGATCGCGATCACGAAGCTCCCGGCGGCCAACACGGTCGAGGTCTCGCACGCGGTGCAGGATCTGCTGCCGTCGTTCGGCGATGCCTTCCCCGACGCCGAGTTCACCGTCGTCTTCGACCAGGCGCCGTTCATCACGCAGTCGATCGAGTCGCTCGCCACCGAGGGTCTGCTCGGCCTCGTCTTCGCCGTCGTGGTGATCCTGGTGTTCCTGATGTCGCTGCGGTCGACGATCGTCACCGCCATCTCGATCCCGACGTCGGTGCTCATCACCTTCATCGGCCTGCAGGCGTTCGGCTACTCGCTGAACATGCTGACCCTCGGCGCCCTGACGATCGCGATCGGCCGTGTGGTCGACGACTCGATCGTGGTCATCGAGAACATCAAGCGGCACTACGTCGAGGGCGTCGAGAAGGGCGCGGCCATCCGTCTCGCGGTGCGCGAGGTGGCGATGGCGGTCACCGCGTCGACCCTGACGACGGTCGCGGTGTTCCTGCCGATCGTGTTCGTCGGCGACATGGTCGGCGAGCTGTTCCGGCCGTTCGCGATGACCGTCACGATCGCGATGACCTCGTCGCTGCTCGTCTCGCTCACGATCGTCCCGGTGCTGGCGTACTGGTTCCTGCGCCCGGGGAAGCCCCTGCTCGACGCCGAGGGCAACCGGATCGACCCCGAGTCGCCCGTGGCACCGCCGTCGCGCCTGCAGCGCTCGTACCTGCCGATCCTGCGCTGGACGCTGCACCACTCGTGGATCACGCTCCTGCTGGCCGTGATCGTGCTGGGCGGCACGATCGCCGCCGCGCCGCTGATGAAGATCAACTTCCTCGGCAGCTCGGGCCAGAACACGCTCACCATCTCGCAGGAGCTCGACCCGACGGCGAGCCTGGCCACCGCCGACGCGGCCGCGCAGAAGGTCGAGGCGGCGCTCGAGGGCATCGACGGCATCGAGACCGTGCAGGCCTCGATCGGATCGAGCGGATCGCCCCTGCGCGACGCGTTCTCCGGCGGCGGCAGCGTCACCTACTCGATCGTCACGGACCCCGACGCCGACCAGGAGGCCCTTCAGGCGCGGGTGCAGAAGGCGCTCGACGACGTCGAGGGCGCCGGCGAGCTCACGATCCAGACCTCGGCCGGGTTCGGCTCGTCCGACATCGCGATCACCGTCTCCGCGCTCGGCCAGGAGGACCTGCAGCAGGCGTCCGACGCGATCGTGGCCGAGCTCGACGGCCGCGCCGGCATCGGCAAGGTCACCACCGACCTCGCCGCGTCGCTGCCCTACATCGCCGTCCAGGTCGACCGGAAGGCCGCGGCCGAGCGGGGGCTCTCGGAGGTCGCCGTCGGCGCCATCGTCTCCAACGCCATGCGCCCCCAGCAGGCCGGATCGATCGAGATCGACGGATCCGCGCTGACCGTCTACATCGAGACGGCCGACGCGCCCGTGTCGGTCGACGAGCTGCGCGCGCTGACGATCCCCACGGCCGCGGGCCCCGCCCGTCTCGACGAGGTGGCCACCGTCGACATGGCGGACAGCCCGACCTCCATCAGCACCCAGCAGGGCCAGCGCACGGCGACCATCACGGTGCCCCCGTCGGGCGACAACCTCGCCGAGGCGACCGCCTCGGTGACGGCCGCGCTCGCCGCGGTCGACCTGCCCGACGGCGCCGAGGCCGAGGTCGGCGGCGTGGCCGAGCAGCAGGCCGACTCGTTCGCGCAGCTGGGGCTGGCGATGCTCGCCGCGATCCTGATCATCTACGTGATCATGGTGGCCACCTTCAAGTCGCTGCGGCAGCCGCTGCTGCTGCTCGTCTCGGTGCCGTTCGCCGCGACCGGTGCGATCCTGCTGCAGGTCGCGACCGGTGTGCCGCTGGGGGTGGCCTCGTTGATCGGCGTGCTGATGCTCATCGGCATCGTGGTCACCAACGCGATCGTGCTCGTGGACCTCGTCAATCAGTACCGCACACGCGGGTTCTCGACCCACGACGCGACCGTGGCCGGCGCCTCGCACCGACTGCGGCCGATTCTCATGACGGCGCTCGCGACGATCTTCGCGCTCACGCCCATGGCGCTCGGCATCACGGGCCACAGCGGGTTCATCTCGCAGCCGCTCGCGATCGTCGTGATCGGCGGCCTGCTGTCGTCGACGGTGCTGACCCTGATCGTGCTGCCCACGCTGTACAACCTCGTCGAGGGCGCCCGCGAGCGTCGCCGCGAGAAGAAGGGCCTGCCGCCCGAGCGCCACCACGCGGACGCGGATGCCGAGGAGCGCGAGCCGATCGTCGTGCCGTCGGCCACCTCGCAGATCGCCGTTGTGCCCGCCGGCGAGGCGCTGCCCGCTGCGCCCACCGTGCAGGCGCCGCTGCGCCGGCGCGACCGCCGCGGCTGACGCCGGAGGATGCCCGCCCGACCCGGCGGGCATTCTTTCAGGCGTGATCGGTATTCTGAAGGGTCGGCTTGGGATGCCACGCAAGAAGCGTGGGTGTATGTGGTCCTTACAGGCCGCATGAGAACACCTACGGAAAGGTGCGTACTTCCGCATGCCCAAGAACAAGAAGCCCGCCGGCGGACGTCCGGCCCAGAACTTCGATCCGCGCTACGCCAAGAAGAAGCCCGGCGGCCCGTTCCGCGGCAACGACGGCGCCCGTGGGCCCCGTCGCGACGACAGCGTCGGCTACCGCGCCGAGCGCCCGGCCCGCGATGGCGAGCGTCGTTCGTTCGACCGCCCGGCCCGCGATGGCGAGCGTCCCCGTTACGACCGCAGCGAGCGTCCCGGCTTCGACCGCGGTGCGCGTCCCGCCCGTGATGGCGAGCGTCGTTCGTTCGACCGCCCGGCCCGCGACGGTGGTCGTCCCTCGTTCAACCGCGACGAGCGTCCCCGCTTCGATCGCGATGCGCGCCCGGCGCGTGATGGCGAGCGTCGTTCGTTCGACCGCCCGGCCCGTGATGGCGACCGCCCGCGTTTCGATCGCGACGCCCGTCCCGCCCGTGACGGCGAGCGTCGTTCGTTCGACCGCCCCGCTCGCGCCGGCGGCCGCCCCTCGTTCAACCGCGACGAGCGTCCCCGCTTCGACCGCGATGCGCGCCCGGCGCGTGACGGCGAGCGTCGTTCGTTCGACCGCCCGAACCGCGATGGCGACCGCCCCGCTCGCGACGGTGGTCGTCCCTCGTTCAACCGCGACGAGCGTCCCCGCTTCGACCGCGACGAGCGCCCCGCCCGCGAGGAGCGCCCGCGCTTCAGCAGCGACGGTGAGCGCAGGTGGGCCGAGCAGCGCACCGAGCGCTCGCAGACCCCCGTCCGCACCAAGTCGCACGAGGACCGCATCGATGTCGTCCACGAGCGCCTCGAGGCGCAGGCCGTTCAGGCCGAGGAGACCGCCGATGTGACCTTCGGCGACCTGGGTTTCGGCGACAACATCGTCCGCGCCCTCGCCGCCCTCGGTGCCGACAAGCCGTTCCCGATCCAGGCGTCCACCGCCCCGGCGATCCTCGACGGGCGCGACGTCCTCGCCCGCGGGCGCACCGGATCCGGCAAGACGATCGCCTTCGGCGCACCGCTGGTCGAGCGCATCCTGCGCTCGAAGGCCGGTGTGCGCCGCGAGTTCGGCCGCGCGCCCGTCGCGCTGATCATGGCCCCCACGCGCGAGCTCGCGCTGCAGATCGACCGCACGGTGCAGGCCATCGCCCGCAGCGTGGGCCTGTTCACCACGCAGATCTACGGCGGCGTCCCGCAGGGCCGCCAGGTGGGCGCGCTCAAGAAGGGTGTCGACATCGTCATCGGCACCCCTGGCCGCATCGGCGACCTCGCCAAGCAGGGCAAGCTCGACCTCTCGCAGATCGTCGTCTCGGTCCTCGACGAGGCCGACCACATGTGCGAGCTCGGCTTCCTCGAGCCGGTGCAGGAGATCCTGCGCCAGACCAAGTTCGGCGGCCAGAAGCTGCTGTTCTCGGCGACGCTCGACCGTGAGGTCGCGGCGCTGGCCGACGAGTTCCTCGTCGACCCGCAGGTGTACGAGGTCGCCGGCGAGACGCAGGAGACCGGCACGATCGAGCACCGCGTGCTCGTGGTCGAGCACCGCGAGAAGGCGGGCATCCTCGATGCGCTCGTCGACCGCGAGGGCAAGACGCTCGTCTTCACCCGCACCCGCGCCTACGCCGAGATGCTCGCCGAGCAGTTCGAGGGCGCCGGCATCGACGCGATCTCGCTGCACGGAGACCTGAACCAGCAGAAGCGCACGCGCAACATCGAGCGCTTCTCGAAGGGCCGCGCCCGCGTGCTCGTCGCCACCGACGTCGCCGCCCGCGGCATCCACGTCGACGACGTCGACCTGGTCATCCAGGCCGACGCCCCCGACGAGTACAAGACGTACCTGCACCGCGCCGGCCGCACCGGCCGCGCCGGCAACTCGGGTCGCGTCGTCACGCTGATCCCGCGTCAGCGCCGTCGCCGTATGACCGAGATGCTCGAGCGCGCCGAGATCGAGGCGCCGTTCGATGACGTCCGCCCGGGCGACGACATCATCGATGAGCTCACTGGCGGCATGACGCTCGCCGACCTCACCGCGTAAGCATCGGGATCCGGATGCCGCCCTCGCACGTCGAGGGCGGCATCCGTCGTTGCCGGGCCCGCGACCGTTAGGCTCGGTCTCGTGACTGCGAAGACGCCCATCGACCCCACCGGCATCCAGATCCACCTCCGTCGCGAGGGCGGCGGCGGCGAGGTCACCGCGCACATCGCGCAGGTGGGCGCCGCCCTGCGCGGCCTGTCGGTCGCCGGCATCGACATCGTCACGGGCTACCCCGAGGGTCAGCCCACCCCGTTCGGCTCGGGCATCGTGCTCGCGCCCTGGCCCAACCGCATCCGCGACGGCAAGTGGAACGACCAGGGCACCGAGCGCCAGCTCGACCTGACCGAGGTGGCGCTCAACAACGCGATCCACGGCCTGCTGCGCTACGCGCCGTACGAGATCGAGGAATCCGACGGCGCCGTCACCCTCCGCGCCACGGTGTTCCCGCAGCACGGCTACCCGTACACGCTGAACACCAGCGTGACCTACACCCTGACCGATGCGGGCGTCGAGGTGACGCACGAGGTCGTCAACGTCGGCGAGGGCGACGCCCCCGTCGCGCTCGGCACGCACCCCTTCTTCTGCATCGGCGGCGTCGAGACCGCCGACCTCACACTGACCCTCCCGGCCAAGACCGTCTTCGAGGTGGACGAGCGCCTGCTGCCCACCGGCGAGGTGCCCGTGGCGGGCGAGTGGGACCTGCGCGGCGGCGCCCGTCTCGGCGACCTCGATCTCGACACCGGCTTCGGCTCGCTCGATCGCGACGCGGACGGTCGCGCGCGCAGCATCCTGACCGCGCCGGACGGCCGCACGGTCACCATGTGGCAGGACGAGAACTGGGGCTACATCCAGGCCTTCAACACCGACCAGTACCCGGGCCACGCCCTGGCGGTGGCGATCGAGCCGATGACCTCCCCGACCGACGCGTTCAACTCGAACCAGGATCTGCGTCGACTCGCCCCGGGCGAGACGTGGACGGCGACGTGGGGCGTGGAGTACCAGGGCTGATCCGAAACGCCGGGGCACCTGTGCCCCAGGCGGCGCTCGGGGTGCCGGGCGACAATGGAGCGATGAGCTACGCACGGCGGGTCGCGGCTCGTCGCCGGGCGGTGCATGTGCGCCGCGCGCGGCGACTGGCGCTGGTGGCGCTCGCCGCCGGCGCGCTGCTGGCCGGCGAGGTCGCGATGCTCAGCCAGCTCGTCGAGCGGGGCGGGGCCAGTGCCGCCGAGCGTCTGCCGGAGCCCGCGCCGACGGTCGCGGCCGATCAGATCATCCCCGTGCCCGTGATCGTGCAGGCCACCGCCGGCGACCCCGCCGACGCGCCCAAGGGATGCGCCGACGGCGCGCTGCAGGCGAAGGGGCCCCAGGCCCTTCTCGACGCATTCGGCGGCGCGGCCGGCATGCAGGCGGCGATCCTCGACGGCGACGCCCCGTGCGTGCCGCTCGACGACCCCTCGCTGCCGTGGGTGGTGGTGAACAAGACGCGGCCGCTGCAGCCGAACGACTACGCCCCGGCCGACGTGCGGGTGCCGCCGTCGCACATGGTCGAGGGCGAGCTGCGCGCCGACGTGATCGACTCGTACGAGCAGCTGGTGGCCGCCGCGGCCGGCGAGGGCGCCGGTGCGATCTCGCTGTTCAGCGGCTACCGCTCGTACGGCGTCCAGGTCGAGACGTACGGATCGCAGGTGGGGGCGCGGGGCCAGCAGGGGGCGGACGCGCTGTCGGCCCGCCCGGGGTTCAGCGAGCATCAGACGGGCCTCGCGGTGGATGTCGTCGCGTGCGACGGAGGGTGCAGCACCATCTACGAGTTCGGCGGCACCCGGCAGGGAACCTGGGTCGCTGAGAACTCGTGGCGCTTCGGATGGATCGTCCGCTACGGCCCCGATCAGACGCCGACGACGGGCTACGAGCCCGAGCCGTGGCACCTGCGCTACATCGGTCCCGAGCTGGCCGCGGTGTACCACGAGGGCGGCTACGCGACCCTCGAGGAGTTCTTCGGGCTGCCGGCGGCGCCCGACTACGGCTGATCGGGATCCGCGGGATCGGGGCCGTCCGGGAGTACAGTCTCGGGCACACCCCTCACCCCTTTGGAGAGACGATGAAGTTCTTCCAACGACTGGGCAGATCGCTGATGCTGCCCGTTGCCGTCCTTCCCGTGGCAGCGATCCTGTCGGGGATCGGCTACTGGATCCAGATGACCGCCGGCGCGAACGTGGCCTCCGCGTTCTTCGGCGCCGCCGGCGGAGCGCTGCTCGACAACATGGCGCTGCTGTTCGCGGTCGGCGTCGCCATCGGCATGGCCGACAGGCCCGACGGCACGTCGGCGCTCGCCGGGCTCGTGTCGTGGCTCACCGTGACGACGCTCCTGAAGCCCGAGACCGTGCAGGTCCTGACCGGCGCCGCCGACCTCGGCGATGTGGACGCGGCGTTCGGCAAGGTGCAGAACGTGTTCGTCGGCATCATCTGCGGTCTCATCGGCGCCTGGGCGTACAACCGCTTCAAGAACACGAAGCTGCCCGACTGGCTGTCGTTCTTCTCGGGCAAGCGCTCGGTCGCGATCGTGTCCGCCGGCATCTCGCTGATCCTGGCGATCGTCCTGTTCTTCGTCTGGCCGCTCGTGTTCGGCGGGCTCGTCACGTTCGGCGAGTGGATCGTGACGCTCGGCCCGGTCGGCGCGGGCATCTACGGCATGCTCAACCGACTGCTGATCCCGTTCGGCCTGCACCACGCGCTGAACTCGGTGTTCTGGTTCGACGTGGCCGGCATCAACGACCTCGGCAACTTCCTCGAGGGAGCCAACGGCGACGGCGTCTACGGCGTCACCGGCCAGTACATGACCGGCTTCTTCCCCGTGATGATGTTCGGCCTGCCGGGGGCCGCGCTCGCGATGTACGTCACCGCGAAGTCGAGCCGCAAGAAGGTCGTGGCCGGCATCCTGCTCTCGGCGTCGATCGCCTCGTTCTTCGTGGGCGTCACCGAGCCTCTGGAGTTCTCGTTCCTGTTCCTCGCGCCGTGGCTGTACGCGCTGCACGCGCTCTTCATGGGCATCTCGCTCACGATCTCGGCGCTGCTGCCCGTGCGCATGGGCTTCGGCTTCTCCGGGGGCTTCATCGACCTCGTCCTCGGCTGGGTCAACCCGCTCGCTCAGAACCCGTGGCTCATCCCCGTGATGGGCGTCGGGTGGTTCCTGGTCTACTTCTTCGTGTTCCGCTTCATGATCCTGCGGTTCCGGCTGAAGACCCCCGGCCGCGAGGACGACGTGGACGCCCTCGAGCCCGGTTCGTCCGACGCGGGGACCCGCGGCACCGCTTCGGGGGCCGTGCCGACGGGTGACTCGAAGTACGCCAGCATCGCGTCCGGCTTCATCGCCGGCCTCGGCGGCGTCGAGAACATCACGTCCCTCGACAACTGCGCCACACGCCTGCGGCTGGAGGTGGCCGACACGTCGAAGGTCGACGACGCGGCCCTGCGCCGCGCCGGGGCGGCCGGCACGATGAAGCCCGGCGGCAGGAGCGTGCAGGTGGTCTACGGGCTGAACGTCCAGTTCGTGAAGGACGCGATGGAGGACCTGATGGCGGGCCGCGAGGTGGCGGTGGCCGAGTCGATCGCCGCGCCGGCGACGGTGGCGGTGCAGACCCTCGCGCGGACGGTGGTGCGCCTGCGTCAGCCGATTTCGGGGCGCGTGGTTCCCCTCGCCGAGATCCCGGATCCGATGTTCGCCGACGGCACGATGGGCCCGGGCGTCGGCATCGATCCGACCGGCGACACCGTCGTCGCGCCGGCGGCCGGAACGGTGACCACCCTGTTCCCCTCGGGCCATGCGATCGGCCTGACGCTCGCCGACGGCGTCGAGCTGCTCATCCACGTGGGCATCGACACGGTCGAGCTGAAGGGCGAGGGCTTCCGCCCGCTCGTCGCCCAGGGCGCCCAGGTGAAGGCGGGAGACGAGCTGGTGATCTTCGATCCGAACCGGATCAGGGCCGCCGGGCTCTCGGTGATCACCCCCGTCATCGTCGTCAGCGACGAGAACGCGGTGATCGAGTTCGTCTGATCCCTCGATCCCGGAGCCCGCGCGTCAGAACAGGCGCGCGGGCTCCGGCGTTCTCGGGGCGGGACGCGCCGCGGCTCTGCCCCGCGACGTCGTGACCACCCGCGACGCGGTCGCGGCCTGCGACGGCGCCGACGGCCGTCGCCACGGATCGCCGTCGCTGCGGCCATCGAGCCGATGCGCGCGGATCAGCGGCCGGATCCGCTGCGAGAGCATCGTGCGGTAGGCCGGGGGCGCATTGACGGAGGCCCCGGGGTAGAGGCCGCGGTAGAGCGGCAGCACCTCGGGGTGCTCGCGGGCGAGCCACTGCATGAACCACCCCTTCACCCCCGGCCGCAGGTGCAGCGCACCGTGCACAACGCGCGACGCCCCCGCCGCCTTCACCCGTGCCAGCGCCGCATCGAGCGCCTCCGGGGAGTCGGTGAGGTGCGGCAGGATCGGCATCAGGAACACCTGCACCGCGAACCCCGCGTCGGCCGCCGCCCGCACCGTGTCGAGGCGCGCCTGCGTGGTGGGGGTGCCCGGCTCGATCGCCTGCTGCAGCTCGTCGTCGTAGACGGCGATCGACATCGCGAGCGAGATCGGCACCTGCCGGTGCAGCTGGGTGAGAAGGGGCAGGTCGCGTCGCAGCAGCGAGCCCTTCGTGAGGACCGAGAACGGCGTCCCCGACTCGGCCAGCGCGGTCGTGATCCCGGGCATCAGACGGTATCGCCCCTCGGCGCGCTGGTACGGATCGGTGTTGGTGCCGAGGGCGACGTGCTCGCGACCCCAGCTCGCGCGCGCGAGCTCGCGGCGCAGCACCTCCTCGACGTTCACCTTCACGACGATCTGCGAATCGAAGTCGGCCCCGGCGTCCAGGTCGAGGTACTCGTGCGTGCCGCGAGCGAAGCAGTAGACGCAGGCGTGGGTGCAGCCGCGGTAGGGGTTGATCGTCCAGTCGAACGGCATGCTGCTCGATCGCGGAACGTGGTTGAGGGCGGACTTGGCGGCGACCTCGTGGAACGTGACGCCGGCGAACTCGGGCGTCGTCACCGAGCGGACGAGCCCGTCGAGCTGCTCCATGCCGGGCAGGGCGTTGTCGTCGCCGACGCCCAGCTGCTGTCCCTGCCATCGCATGCATACATTGGAACAGATCTTCGAGACTCGGTCAACCGGGGATCGAAGCGAAGTTCGATCCCCGGTTGGCCCGGCTCATTCCCGGCGTCGCGCCAGCACCGCCCGCTGCAGCAGCACGAAGGCGAGCAGGATGCCGCCGGTGATGATGGTCGTCGCCTCCGGCGGGATGCCGCCGTCGCGCGTGATGAGGACGTTCATCAGGCCGAGCACCAGCGCTCCGATGACCGAGCCGAGAACGTAGCCGTACGCGCCGGTGAGCACCGTGCCGCCGATGACGGCCGCCGCGATGGCGTCGAGCTCCCAGCCGATGCCGGTGATGTTCTGCGCGGTGCCCAGGCGAGCCGTGTAGAGCACGGCGGCCAGGCCGGCGAGCGATCCGCTGATGACGTAGACGAGCACCTTCGTGCGGGGCACCGGCAGGCCCATCAGCAGGGCGGAGTTCTCGGATCCGCCGATCGCGTAGACGGTGCGGCCGGTGCGCGTGCGGTGCAGCACGAAGTACGCCACGGCGACCACGACCGCGGCGATCAGCACCGCGGGGGTGATGACCAGGTCGTTCACCTTCGGCCCGTCGACGATCTCCCACTCGGCGCCGAGCGCGCGGATGGGGGAGCCCTCGGCGAGGCGCTCGGGGGTGGTGCTCAGCAGCGACGCCAGACCGCGCCCGAGGAACATCATGGCGAGCGTGGCGATGAACGGCTGCACCCCGAAGTAGCGGATCAGGATGCCCGACCCGAGTCCGAAGGCGGCGCCCGCCCCGATCATCACGACGATCACGAGCGCCGGATGCCATCCCGCGTTCGCGAGCATCACGCCGGCGACGGAGGAGAAGGCGATGACGGATCCGACCGACAGATCGATGCCGCCCGTGACGATGACGAACGTCAGGGCGACCGCGAGCACGATGAGGTGCGCGTTGTTGATCAGCAGGTTCGAGAGGGTGCTGAACTGCACGATCCGGCCGTACGCGACCTCGCCGTAGATCACCATCCCGACGAAGATCACGACCGAGGCGACGGTCGGCAGGGTCGACGGGTTCGCCGTGGCCATGCGGCGCAGGCGCGGGGCGAGTCCGCCCGTGGTGCCCTCGACGGGCGCTGCGGCGAGCGAGGTCATGCCGCCACCTCCTCTTTCACGATCTCGACCCGCGGGGCGGGAGCGGCGGGGGTGCGGCGCCGGCGGAACCAGCCGCGCACACGACTCGACTGCAGCAGGCACAGCACAACGATGACGATGGCCTTGAACGCGGGCGTCGCCGACGACGAGATGCCCAGGAACAGCACGGTCTTGTCGAGCGTCGCGATCATCAGCGCGCCGACGAACGCCCCCGCGAGCGAGAACTTGCCGCCCGCGAGCGACGCGCCGCCGATGACGACGGCGAGGATCGCGTCGAGCTCGAGCTGGTTGCCGGTGCGCGAGATGTCGACGGTCATGACGCTGCCCACCGACATGAGGCCCGCGATGCCGGCGAGCACGCCGCTGAGGATGTATGCCGTCAGCAGCAGGCCCTTGGGGCGGATGCCGGCCATCCGGCTCGCCCTCGGGTTGATGCCGATGGCCTCGATCATGAGGCCGAGCGCGCTGCGGCGCACGACCCACGCGACGACGAGGACGATCGCCACCGCCAGCAGGAAGATCACCGGGATGCCGAGCACGTAGCCGTTCGCGATCCAGCGGAACGGGTCGTTCGAGGCCGAGGTGTTCTGCCCGCCGGTGATCACCTTCGCGATGCCGCGCCCCGCGAGCATCAGGACGAGCGTGGCGATGAAGGGCTGCAGCCCGACGTAGGCGACGAGCACGCCGTTCACCGCCCCCAGCGCGCCCGCGATCGCGAGCGACAGCCCGACGGCGGTGAGCGCGGACCCGACGGACGACGGATCCCCGGTCTCCGAGAGGAACTGCATCGAGGTGGCACCGGCTACGGCCATGAGCGACCCGACCGACAGGTCGATGCCGCCGGTGGCGATGACCAGCGACATCCCGATCGCGATCATCATGATGGGCGCGGCGTACCGCAGGATGTCGATCAGGTTGCCCACGAGGTTGCCGTTGGCGGGGTTGATGGAGATGGCGAGGTAGCCCGGATCCTTGATCACGTTCAGCGCGAGGAGCGCGACGATGGCCACGATCCCCCAGAAGAACGGCTTGTGGACCAGGTCACGCCACCAGGACGTCTGCGACGCGTTCATCGCGCCCCCTCCTCTGCGTCGATCGAGACCACGGTGTCTGCGTCGATGTCGTCGAGTTCTGCCGCGGCGGCTTCCGTGCCGTGCGCGGCGATGATGTCCACGATCTCCTGCGCGGTGACGCCTTCGCCACTCTGGATCTCGCCGATCTTGCGGTGATCCTTCAGCACGACCATCCGCTCGGACAGGCGGACGACCTCCTCGAGCTCGGAGGAGATGAACACCACCGCCATGCCGTCGTCGGCGAGCTCGGCCACGGTCTCCTGGATCTCGGCCTTCGCTCCCACGTCGATGCCGCGGGTCGGCTCGTCCAGGATCAGCAGATCCGGTTCCGTCGCGAGCCAGCGTCCCAGCAGCACCTTCTGCTGGTTGCCGCCGGAGAGGTTCTTGATCATGCGGTTCGGGTCGGCGGGTCGCACGCCCATCCGGGTGATCCAGGTGGCGACGAGCTCGTCCTGCTCGCGGCGGGACATGGGCCTGGCCCAGCCGCGCTCGGCCTGGACGGCGAGGATGAGGTTCTCGCGCACGGTGAGGTCGCCGACGATGCCCTCGTCGCGGCGGTTCTCGGTCGAGAACGCCACGCGGTGGGCCAGCGCGTCGGCGGGGGACTTGAGATCGACCCGGCGTCCGTCGAGCTCGACGGTGCCGGCGTCGGCGCGGTCGGCGCCGTAGAGCAGGCGGGCGAGCTCGGTGCGCCCGGAGCCGAGCAGCCCCGCGAACCCGACGACCTCGCCGCGGTGGATCTGCAGGTCGGTGGCCTCGACGGATCCGCGCCGGGCGATGCCCGAGGCGGTCAGCAGCGGCTGCTCGTCGTCGGCGCGGGCCGACGTGCGGCGGCTCCCTCCGAGCGAGCGGAGCGTGTCGAGGTCCTTGCCGATCATGGTCGAGATGAGCGCGTGCCGGTCGAGCTCGGTCGTCAGGTGCTCGCCCACGAAGCGGCCGTTGCGCAGCACCGTGAGGCGGTCGCTGATCGCGTAGACCTGGTCGAGGAAGTGCGAGACGAACAGGATCGCCACGCCCTCGGCGCGCAGCGCGCGGATCACGGTGAACAGGCCCTCGACCTCGGCCGCGTCGAGGCTGGAGGTGGGCTCGTCGAGGATGAGCACCTTGGCCTGGATCGCCATGGCGCGGCTGATCGCGACGAGCTGCTGCATCGCGATCGAGAGGGAGGAGAGCGGGTCGCGGGTGTCGAGATCGCCGAGCCCCAGGCGGGCGAGCGCCTCGCCCGCGGCGCGGTGGGTCGCGCGCCAGTTGACGCCGAACGGCCCGCGCACCTCGTGGCCCAGCATCACGTTCTCGCCGATGGAGAGGTTCGGGGCGAGGTTCACCTCCTGGTAGACCGTCGAGATGCCCGCGGCCTGCGCGTCGCCGGTGCCGGCGAACTCGCGCTCGGTTCCGTCGACGACGATCGTGCCGGCGTCGATCCGGTACACGCCCGTGAGGGCCTTGATCAGGGTCGACTTCCCGGCGCCGTTCTCGCCCATCAGGGCGTGCACCTCGCCGGGGAACAGGCGGAAGTCGACGCCGTCGAGCGCCTTCACCCCGGGGAACTCGATCGTGATGCCGCTCATCTGCACGAGTGGTTCGCTCATCGCTGCCTCTTCGTCGAGGGGCCGGGCCGGGAGATCGCTCTCCCGGCCCGGCGGTGGACATCAGTACTTGCGGTCTGCCAGGACGGCCTTGGCGGCCTCGGCCGAGTCGAACTCCTCGCTCGGGACGATGATGTACGGGTCGACCTCCTCGCCGGCGAGCGCCTTGGTGACGACGTCGAGCGCGGTCTCGCCGAACAGCGGGTTGTACTCGTGCACGTAGCTGAGCTTGCCGTCGGCGAGCGCCTGCATCGCGTTCTTCGTGCCGTCGATCGTCGCGATCTTGATGTCGGTGCCGACGGCGAGGCCGGCCTCCTCGGCGGCCTGCGCGGCGCCGAGGCCCATCTCGTCGTTCTGGGCGAACACGAACTGGATGTCGTTGTCGTTGGCCTTGAGCATGGTCTCGAGGACGCTCTTGCCCTCCTCCGTCGACCAGTTCGCGGTCTGCGCGTCGACCTTGTTCAGCGACGAGTCGCCCAGGCCCTCCTCGAAGCCCTTGTTGCGCTCGTTGACGACGCCGACGCCCGCCGGGCCCTCGAGCACCACGTAGTTGCCGCCGTCGGGGAACTGAGCGGCGGCCCAGGCCCCGACCTCCTTGGCGACCTCGACGTTGTCCGGCGCGATGCGGGTGACGTAGAGGCTGGTGTCCTCGGGCTCGATGCCGCGGTCGAGCAGGATCACGGGGATCTCCGCCTCCTGGGCGCGCTTGAGCGAGTCCTCCCAGCCGGTGGCCTCCGTGGCCGAGAGCAGGATCACATCGACGCCCTCGTCGACGAACGACGTGAAGTTGTCGATCTGCGACTTCTGGTCGAGGTTCGCCGCGGGGGCGTAGCTGAGGTCGTAGCCGGCCTCCTTGGTGAAGGTGTCCTTGATGTTCTGCTCGTTGGCCTGGCGCCAGCCGCCCTCGGGGCCGACGGCGACGAAGCCGACGCTGATCAGCTCGTCCGAGCCGCCGCCGTCTCCGCCCGCGGAGCCGCCGTCGTCGGCGCCTCCCGAGCAGGCGGCGAGGCCGAGCGAGAGGCCGCCGACGGCGACCAGGCCCAGCACCTGGATGATGCGCTTGCGTGCAGACATGTCTATCTCCTCGTTGAGATGCCGGGCGCAGGGTCGACCGGCGGGTGCGGATCCGTCACTGGCTCCGCTGTGATCGCACTGACGCGGTGGTGCGTCGGTGTTCGGATGTTACCGGGAACAATTTGGCACATGCAAGAACGAATCCGGATCGTGACCGGATCCGTCCTCGTCAGTCGAGCGAGTCCGCTTCGTCGAGGTCGGCCGCGATCATCTCGACGATCGTGTCCACGGTGACGCCGGGCCCGTTGCTGAGCTCGCCGATCTTGGTGCGGTCCTTCAGCACAACGATCCGGTCGCTGAGGCGCACGACCTCCTCGAGTGCGGAGGAGATGAACACCACCGCCACGCCGTCCCCGGCGAGCTGGGCGATGCGGCGCTGGATGTCGAGCTTCGCCGAGATGTCGATGCCGCGGGTGGGCTCGTCGAGGATGAGCACGTGGGGCCGCGTCGCCAGCAGCCGCGCCAGCATGATCTTCTGCTGGGTGCCGCCCGACAGCCGGGCGACCGGCCGATCCAGGTCATCCGGCGAGAGGTGGAGCACGTCGAGGTAGGTGTCGATGAGGGCGTCCTGCTCGCCGCGCGAGAGGGGCCGCGACCATCCGCGCAGGGCCTGCAGCGAGAGCACGATGTTCTCGCGTGCCGTTAGGCCCCCGACCACCCCCTCCTCGCGCAGGTTCTCGCTCGACATCGCGATGCGGTGGCGCAGCGCGACCCCCGGGCTGCGCAGCTGGATCCGCTCGCCGTCGAGCCAGAGCTCGCCGCTGTCGGCGCGCTCGCCGCCGCCCATCAGGCGGGCGAGCTCGGTGCGCCCCGACCCGCGCAGGCCGGCGAACCCGACGATCTCCCCGCGGGACAGGTCGAGGTCGGTCGGCTCGAGCGTGCCCCTCCGGCCGAGCGCCGTGGCGCGCAGCGCCGCGTTACCGGTAACGGAGTAGTGATGGGTGAGGCGCTGCGACCGAAGGGCCCGCAGGGCGTCCAGATCCTCGCCGATCATCTTCGAGATCAGCTCGGCGCGATCCAGATCCTCGGTGAGGTACTCGCCGACCACGCGCCCGCCCCGCAGCACGGTCATCCGGTCGCTGACCGCGAACACCTGCTCGAGGAAGTGCGAGACGAACAGGATCGCCACACCGCGGTCGCGCAGGCGGCGGACCACGGCGAGCAGCATGTGCACCTCGCCGGCGTCGAGGCTCGACGTCGGCTCGTCGAGGACGAGCACCCGGGGCTCGAGCACCAGCGCGCGCGCCACGGCGACGAGCTGCTTCACGGCGGGCGACAGGGAGGACAGGGGCGCCTTGGGGTCGACGTCCTCCAGCCCGAGGCGGGCGAGCACCTCGGCGGTGCGCGCGCGGGTGCGCCTCCAGTCGATCCCGAAGGGGCCGCGCTCCTCGTTGCCGAGCATGACGTTCTCGGCGACCGTGAGGTGGGGGCTCAGGTGCGTCTCCTGGAAGACGGTCGCGATGCCCTCGGCACGGCTGCGGGCGACGCCGGTCGGCATCCGCTCGACGCCGTCGACCCGCACATCGCCCGACTGGATCGCGAGCGTGCCGGTGAGGGCGCCGATGAGGGTCGACTTGCCGGCGCCGTTCTCGCCCATCACCGCGTGGACCTCGCCGGCGTAGAGCGCGAGGTCGACGCCGTCCAGGACACGCACCCCCGAGCGCTCGACGGTGATCCCGGTCATCTCGATGATCGGCCGCCGGCTCATGCGCGGCCTCCGCGCGGCGGTCCGCTCGATGCGCGCACCATGAGCTCGGCCGGGATCCGGGTGGTCTGCGGGATCTCGCGCTCCTCGATCGCCGCGCGCAGCATGTCGACGACCGACACCCCGAGGGCGTGGAAGTTCTGCCGCACCGTCGTCAGCGGGGGGAGGACGTGCCGGGCGAGCGGGATGTCGTCGAAGCCGATGACGCTGAGGTCGTCCGGCACCGAGAATCCCCGGTCGTGCAGCCCGTGCACGAGGCCGATCGCCATGTCGTCGTTGGCCACGAAGATCGCCGTGTACTCGGGGAGCTCCCGCAGCCCCGTGGCGAAGTCGTACGCGAAGTCGCCGGTCCAGTCGCCGACGACGATGGCGCGCTCGCGCAGGCCCCAGGCCTTGGCGCGGGTGTGGAAGGCGCGCTCGCGGGCGCGGGCGTCGAGCCAGTCGAGCGGCCCGGCCAGGTGCAGGATGTCGCGGTGCCCCAGCGAGACGAGATGGTCGACCGCGAGGGTGGTCCCGGCCTGCTGATCGACCGCGACGGTGAGGAACAGCGGATCCTTCTCGGGCTTGACCACCAGCATCGGCACGCCGATGGAGATCCGCCGCAGCGCGGCGATGGACGAGGACCGGGGTGAGACGACGCACAGCGCGTCGACTCCCTGGGCGGTGAGGTTGTCGACGGCCTCCTGCGGCGAGATCTCGTCGCCGTCGCGCAGCGCGATCGAACTGACCGCGTATCCCGACGCCCTGGCCGCGAACTCGACCGCACGCAGCGTGCTGATCGGCCCGAACTCGACGGCGCTCTCGACGAGCACGCCGATGCGCCGGCTGCGCTGGGTGGCGAGCGCACGCGCGGCCATGTTCGGCCGGTAGTCGAGCTCTTCGATGACCTCGAGCACCCGCCGGCGCGTGGCCTCCTTGATGTGCGGATAGTCGTTGAGCACACGCGAGACCGTCATGTGCGAGACACCGGCGATCGAGGCCACCTGCCGGATGTTCGGCTTGTCGGGGCTCGAGTTCGCCACGTGTCCTCCATCGGTCTCGCACAGCCTACCCAGCGGTGCCGAGGGCAGTAATCCCCACGGCAGGCGGGCCGCGGCCCGCGATACTGACGGCATGGATAATCGTCTGCGCCTCACCGCCCCGTTCGCTCTGATCGCCGCCCTCGCCTTCGCCGGATGCTCCGCCCCGGCCGAGCCCTCCGAGCCCGCCGGAGACAGCACGCCCGCCGCCGAGTCCCCGGCCGAGGAGACCCCCGCCGAGGAGGAGGCACCCGCCGAGGAGGCGGCCGACGCCGCGACCCTCGAGGGCTACGTCGAGAGCGCAGGCCTCACCCTGATCGACATCGAGGCGCAGGGCGGCCTCGACGCGCTCACCGCCGCCACCGACGGCATGACCATCGAGCCGGCCGAGTGCGCCGCGCTCATCGAGGGATCGCTCGCGCTCGCCAAGGACAACGACGCCGCCCTCGCGGTCGGCAGCGACGCGGGCACGGGCATCGTCGGCGGGCTGACCAGCTACGCCGACCCGGCCGTGATCGACCAGGCGCTCGCGCAGAGTGAGGCGGTCGGCAGCGGCACGTGCTCCAACCTCACCATCACCCTGCCGGACGGGACGGAGACCACCTCCACCACCGAGCTCGTGGACACCACCGTGAACGGCGCCGACTCGGCGTACGCGGTCCGCACGGTCACGGTCGTCCAGGGCACCGAGACCCCGTCGGTGAGCGTCACCGCGGCCGTGGGCAACATCATCGCCACGGGCACCTCGATCATGGGCGACGACGCGACCGCCGCGACCGCCGTGGTGCAGAAGCTGGTCGACGCCGTCACGGCGGGCTGATCCCGCCCCGTGGGCCTCAGATCCGGCGTCGGCGCGGAGTGAGCCGGATCTGAGGCATCGGGGGAGCGGGGATGCGCTCGCCGCCGTGCCCGGTGACGTGGCCGAAGCGAGCGGATCCGCTCTCCCACTCCTCGCGTGCCTCGACGATCTCGTGGTGGTCGCGGCCGACGAAGTTCCACCACATGACGAGGTCCTCGCCGAACGGCTCGCCTCCGAGGAGGAACAGCATCGCGCCCCCGGTGCTCGTCACCTCGACGGCGTCGCGATTGACGCCGAGGTAGAGGAGATCGAGGGCCCCGAGCGGAGTCGGCTCGCCCTCGCGCCCCGCGAGCACGGTGACATCGCCGTCGACGAGCGTGAGCGCGTGCTCCCACTCGCGACGCAGCGGCAGGCGCACCCGCCTGCCGGGTTCGATCACGATCTCCGCGCCGACGATCGGCGTGTGCACGGTCGCGGGCGAGACGACGCCGGCCAGCTCGCCGACGACGACCGTCGCGGTCGCGCCCGGGAGCGCCAGTGTCGGCAGATCCTCGTGGCGCTCGAAGCCCGGCTCGCCATGGCGGCGCTCCTCGGGCAGCGCGATCCACAGCTGCAGCGCGTCGAGCGGCGCGGGGGTGTCGCCGAGCGAGTACTCGGAGTGCGAGATGCCCCGGCCGGAGGTCATGATGTTCAGCGCCCCGCGGCGGAGGGTGACGTCGCTGGCCAGGCTGTCACGGTGGCGGATCTCGCCGAGGAGCGGCCAGGTGACCGTCTGCAGACCGATGTGGGGGTGGGGATCCACCCGCATCATCGCCTCCTGAGGGCCGAAGCGGTCGAAGAAGCACCACGCGCCCACCGTGGGCAGGTCGCGCTGCGGCAGTGATCGGTGCACCGCCACGCCCTCACCCCGCCGAGGGGCACCTCGCGCGGCTCCAGCAGCAGCTCGCGGGGCCCGTCGCAGGCGTCCGAGGCGAGGTCAGTCTCGTCGGCCTCGACGTCGAGTCGGCTCACGCGGGCGACTCGCCCTGGGTCGCCGAGTCGAGGGGCGTGTCACCCGGCCAGTCGACGATCGCGCCGGCGATCTCGTTCTTGCGCAGGTGATCGGCGATGAACGGGCACACGGGGACGATCGTGTCGCCGCGGCGGGCGATGTCGGCGAGCGCGTCGGAGGCGAGGACCGTGCCCACCCCCTTGCCCCGGAACGCGGGGTCGACGACGGTCTCCGTCAGCCGGATCCGTCCGGGGGCCTGGTCGAACGCCGCCCACCCGGCGAGGACGCCGTCGTGCGTCTCATCCGTGAGGTGCAGCTCGTAGCGGCTCTCGGCGTCGTTCCGGGTCACCTTCAGGTCGGTCATGGTGCCACGCTACGGCGGCCGGTGGCACTCGTCCACAACGCGTGTCGCCGGGCCGTGTCGTCCCGCCCCGGAGCCCTGTCGGAGCCGCCGCCTAGACTCGGGGACGTGAGTGCGAACGCCCCCGAATCCCGCAGCGACTGGGGCTCGTGGGCGCCCGCCGATCCATCCGATCAGGGCGGTCCCGGCGACTGGGTGCCGTACGACGACGACCCGCCTTACGACCCCTACTACGACGCCGCCCCGCCCGAGGAGCACCGCCCCTCGGCCGGACCCGCCGCGCCCACCGCGGCCGGGCCTCGGGGAGCGGCGCCGGCGCGCTACGCCACCGCGATCGAGGCTCTCAAGACCGTCTACGGCTACGACGCGTTCCGCGGCGACCAGGCGGCCGTGGTCGAGCAGGTGATCGCCGGCGGCGACGCGGTTGTGCTGATGCCCACCGGTGGTGGCAAGAGCGTCTGCTATCAGGTCCCCGCGCTGGTGCGAGAGGGCACGGGGCTCGTCGTCTCGCCGCTCATCGCCCTGATGCACGATCAGGTCGACGCGCTCGTCGCCAACGGCGTGCGCGCGGCGTACCTCAACTCCACCCAGGCTCCCGACGAGCGCGCCCGCGTCGAGCAGGCGTACCTGGCAGGCGACCTCGACCTCCTCTATGTCGCGCCGGAGCGCCTGAACGGAGAGCAGACCCTGCGGCTGCTCGAGCGCGGCTCGCTCAGCGTGATCGCGATCGACGAGGCGCACTGCGTCTCGCAGTGGGGCCACGACTTCCGCCCCGACTACCTCGCGCTGGGCGGGCTCGCCGAGCGGTTCCCGGGTGTCCCGCGCCTGGCCCTCACGGCGACGGCCACGCGCGAGACCCACCGCGAGATCACCGAGCGCCTGCGGCTGCCCGATGCGAAGCACTTCGTCGCGAGCTTCGATCGCCCCAACATTCGGTACCGCATCGATGCGAAGACCGAGCCCCGCGCGCAGCTGCTGTCGTTCATCCGCTCCCAGCCCGAGGGATCGGCCGGGATCGTGTACGCCCTCAGCCGCAAGTCGGTCGAGCAGGTGGCCGAGTACCTCGTGAAGCAGGGCATCGACGCGATCCCGTACCACGCGGGTCTCGACGCCCCCACGCGTGCGCGGCACCAGTCGCGCTTCCTGCGGGAGGATGGCGTGGTGGTCGTGGCGACCATCGCGTTCGGCATGGGGATCGACAAGCCCGACGTGCGCTTCGTGGCGCACATCGACCTGCCCAAATCGGTCGAGGGCTACTACCAGGAGACCGGCCGTGCGGGCCGCGACGGCGAGCCCGCCCAGGCGTGGATGGCCTACGGGCTCGGCGACGTCGTGCAGCAGCGCCGGATGATCCAGCAGTCCGACGGCGACCGCGCGATCCAGCAGCGCCAGGGGCAGCACCTCGACGCCATGCTCGCGCTGTGCGAGACCGTCGGCTGCCGCCGGCAGAACCTGCTGTCGTACTTCGGCCAGCCGTCCGAGCCGTGCGGCAACTGCGACACGTGCCTCACCCCGCCCGAGACGTGGGACGGCACAGTCCCCGCGCAGAAGCTGCTGTCGACGATCGTGCGACTGCGGCGCGAGCGCAATCAGGCGTTCGGCGCGGGCCACCTCATCGACATCCTGCGCGGTGCGTCCACCGAGCGCATCCGGTCGATGCGCCACGAGACCATCGCCACCTACGGCATCGGCGCGGATCTGTCCGAGCAGGACTGGCGGAGCGTCATCCGCCAGCTGCTCGCGCGCGGTCTGCTCGTGGCGCAGGGCGAATACGGCACGCTCGCGGTGAGCGAGGCGAGCGCCGGGGTGCTGCGGGGCGAGACGACCGTGCCGCTCCGGCGCGACGTGATCGGGCGTGTGTCGCGCTCGAGCGGCGGCGCGCGCAAGGCATCCGCGGCCGATCAGCTCGCGCCCGAGCACCGCGACCTGTTCGAGGCGCTGCGCGCATGGCGGGCCGAGCAGGCGCGCACGCAGGGGGTCCCCGCCTACATCGTGTTCGGCGATGCGACGCTGCGCGCCCTCGCCGAGCACCGTCCCTCCACGGCCGACGCCCTCGCGGGCATCTCCGGCATCGGAGAGCGCAAGCGCGAGGCCTACGGCGAGGCCGTGCTGGCGGTTATCGCCGCCGCGGCCTGACGCGCCCACGCCGCCCGGGGCGCAGCGGCGGTGAGCGGCAATCCGGCCTCCGTCGCGCCTGCCCGTCGTGGTACGTTGCCCGGGATATCGCCTCCCCGGAGGCGCGTCCCCGGGGGACTGGGATCCGATGGCCGAGCACGAACGCGCCGCCGAGGCCGCCGCGGCGCCTCGCCGCCGCACGTTCCTGCCCTCCGCCGAGCCCGTGGCGCCGGGCTCCATCGCCGACGGCGCGGGCCAGGTCGCGCCGATCCTCGCCGCTCCGGCCGTCCGCCAGGGCGCGACGCGGGCGCCGGGCATGCTGCCCGCGGCCGCGGCCGTCACCCTCTACCTCGACCCCGATCGCCTCAGCGGCGGGCGCCGAGAGCACGCCGCCCGGATCGCGGCGCCCGGCGCGGCCGCCGCCGCGATCGCGGTGATCGCCGCCGCCTTCGCGCCCCCGCTCCTCGGCGGTGAGGCGCTCCGGGGCTCGCCCCCGTCCGCCTCGGTCGCGCAGCCCTTCCCGTCATCGGCCCCGCAGCCGCTCGCCGCGGAGGGCGGCCGCGTCCGCGTCGATCTGCACGGGTCGGACGAGCCGGCGCGGCGGGCGGAGGGCCCGCGTCGCTTCGACGCGACGGCCCCGGACGTGCCCGTCCGCGACGCCGTGGAGGGCGCCGCCTCGCGAGCGGCGCCGCTCCGCGGCCAGGGTTCCTCCGCGTCTCCCGAGGCGGCGGGCGGGCTGCCGGTCTCGGCGCCCCAAGCCGGCCCGACCGCGCCGTCTCAGCCGGTCGGCGGATCTCCGACGGGGTCCGGCACCGACTCGACGACGGATGGCGACGGCTCGGGGACGCCGTCGGCCCCCGGGGCGACGAGCCCGGGGACGACCGAACCCGACGTGGCCGTGCCGACAGCGCCGACAGCGCCGGCGCCGGTCGTCCCGAGCGAGCCGACGGATCCGCCCGCGACCGAGCCTCCCGCGGCGGAGCCTCCCGCCGCCGAGCCTCCCGCCACCGAGCCTCCCGCGGCCGAGCCTCCCGCGACTCAGCCCCCAGCCCCGCCGCCGCCGGTGACGCAGCCTCCCGTCACCGAGCCGCCGGTGACGCAGCCGCCCGCGCCCCTCGCTCCCACCGTGACGCAGACCCAGAGCCCGACGAGCGTGCTCGCCGTCGGCGGGCTGGTGCAGGTCGCCACGCGCTACCACCTCGCCGTCACCGGCCAGCCGGACTCCACGGTCACGATCTCGGGCGGGCTGCTCGGACTGCAGGCCGCGACGCTCCGGCTCGACGGCTCCGGCTATGGCACAACGACGATGGACGTCCTGGTCGGTCTCGGCACACCGACCTTCACCGTCCGCTGACGGCCGATGCCCGGGGTGTCTGTGGCGCCGGCACATCCGCGTCTCGACGCGTGCGACGGGATCCTGTCCATCGTCGACAAGAACCTCGGCGTTGGGTTGTCGCCGTCCTACGGTGGGTCGTGATTGCCCCGACCCCCGAACGTGGAAGGCAGACATGGCAGACACCGCTGTTCGCCCGCAGGAATCCGATCGCGTCCCCCAGGCCGCACCGACCGCCGCGACGGGCGCCGCGCGCCCCGACGCGCCCCGCATCGACATCGACCTCGTCACCGACAAGCTGCTCGGCACGTGGGCGGACGTCCGCCGCACGGCGCGCGAGATGATCAAGGACCCGGCGTTCTGGCGCGAGGACGGCCTCTCGCACCACGACCACCGCGAGCGCGTGTTCCAGCAGCTGAAGAAGCTCGTGGCGCACAACTCGATCGCCCGGGCGTTCCCCGAGGAGTACGGCGGCGAGAGCAACAACGGCGGCAACCTGGCGAGCTTCGAGGAGCTTGTGTTCGCCGACCCGAGCCTGCAGATCAAGGCCGGTGTGCAGTGGGGGCTGTTCACCTCGGCGATCTACCAGCTCGGCACCAAGAAGCACTGGGACAAGTGGCTGCGGGGCTCCATCGAGCTCGACATCCCCGGCGCGTTCGCGATGACCGAGACCGGCCACGGATCGGACGTCGCCTCGATCGGGACGACGGCGACCTACGACCCCGAGACCGAGGAGTTCGTCATCCACACGCCCTTCCGCGGCGCGTGGAAGGACTACCTCGGCAACGCGGCCGTGCACGGCCGCGCCGCCACCGTGTTCGCGCAGCTCATCACGAACGGCGTCAACTACGGCGTGCACTGCTTCTTCGTGCCCATCCGCGATGACAACGGCTTCCTGCCGGGCATCGGCGGCGAGGACGACGGCGTCAAGGGCGGGCTGAACGGCATCGACAACGGCCGCCTGCACTTCGACCACGTGCGCGTCCCGCGCGAGAACCTGCTGAACCGCTACGGCGACGTCGCCGCGGACGGCAGCTACACCAGCCCCATCGCCAGCCCCGGCCGTCGCTTCTTCACCATGCTCGGTGCCCTGGTCCAGGGGCGCGTCTCGCTCGACGGATCCGCCACCAACGCCTCGGCCCTCGCGCTGAACATCGCCGTGACCTACGGCAACCAGCGCCGGCAGTTCGCCGGCGCCACGGGCACGGAGACGGTGCTGCTCGACTACGGCAAGCATCAGCGCCGCCTGCTGCCCCTGATCGCCACGACCTATGCGCAGGCCTTCGCCCACGACGAGCTGCTGCAGAAGTTCCACGGCGTCTTCGGCGGCGAGACCGACACCGAGCAGAACCGCGAAGACCTCGAGACCCTCGCGGCCGCGCTGAAGCCGCTGTCGACCTGGAACGCGCTCGACACCATCCAGGAGGCCCGCGAGGCCTGCGGCGGCGCCGGCTTCCTCGGCGAGAACCGCCTGGTCAGCCTGCACCAGGATCTCGACGTGTACGTGACCTTCGAGGGCGACAACAACGTCCTGCTGCAGCTGGTGGGCAAGCGCCTGCTGGCCGACTACGGCAAGCAGTTCAAGGGCAAGGACACCAAGGAGATCGCGGCCTTCGTCGTCGGCCAGACCGCGGGCAAGGTCTTCCACGGCGCCGGCCTGCGCCAGCTCGGCCAGGCCGTCGGCGACATGGGCCAGGTCGCCCGCTCGGTCGAGCGGGGGCTGCGGGCCAAGGACCAGCACGAGCTCCTGGCGGATCGCGTGCAGCAGATGGTCGCCGACGTCGCCGGACGACTGCGCAACGCCTCGAAGCTCGGGCCCGAGGCCGCGGCCGCGCTGTTCAACGAGAACCAGGTCGAGCTGCTCGAGGCGGCCCGCGCGCACGGCGAGCTGCTGCAGTGGGAGGCGTTCACCGACATCGTCGCCTCGATCGAGGACCCGGGCACCAAGGAGGTGCTCGGCTGGCTGCGCGACCTGTTCGGCCTGTCGGTGATCGAGAAGCACCTGGCCTGGTACCTGATCCACGGTCGCCTGTCGGGTCAGCGCGCGAGCGCGGTGACGCGCTACATCGACCGCCTCTGCCTGCGCCTGCGGCCGCACGCGCAGGACCTGGTCGACGCCTTCGGGCACGCGCCCGAGCACGTGCGCGCCCCGATCGCCTCGGGCGCCGAGCGCGCCCGTCAGGACGAGGCGGCGGCCCACTACGCCGCGCTGCTGGCGAGCGGCGAGGCCCCCGCCAAGGAGAAGAAGCCCGCCCAGCGCTGACGCTCCCGTCGCGAGAGCCCGGCCCCGTCCTGCACGGGGCCGGGCTCTTCCGCGTCGCGGCGGAGCCGGCCGACGTGCGATCGCCGGAACCGCGCGGGCAGGGGAGAGGTTCCCCCTCTCTCGGGCCGGAAGGGCCCAGAGGGGCAGATTAGGATGACGGCCAGGTGTTGCAGAGGGGGTCTGCTCGAATGGGCGTGTTGTCGTGGCTGAATGTGCGTCCGCGCACGCTCATCGGCGCGTCCATCGTCAGCATCGCGGCCATCGGCATCACCACCATGGCGGTCGCCTACGAGGGCAATCCCACGACCGAGCTCGACCTCAACGACGGCGCGGTCTGGATCACCAAGGCCGACAAGCAGTGGGTCGGGCACTTCAACGCCGAGTCCCGGCTGCTCGACGGCAAGCTCAGCGCCCCGACCGCCGACTACGACATCCTCCAGGACGACGACGTCGTGCTGGTCCACGACTTCGGCGACAACTCCATCGGGCAGGTCGACCCGGCCGCCATGTCCCTCCCGACGTCGGCGAAGCTGCCGGTCAAGGCGAAGGTCGACTACTCCGGCAAGACGGTCGCCATCCTCGATCCGGAGAAGGGCGCGGTCTACGTCACCCCGCTCGAGGGCCTCGCGGGCTTCGACCTCGCCAAGGCGAAGCCGGTGCTCGAGAAGCTCGGCAAGGGCGCGGCGCTCACGGTCGGGCACGATGGCGCCGTCCACGTCGCGTCCCGCACCCGGGCGACGCTATACACCGTCCCCGTGTCGCCCGAGGGTGCGGCCCGCAAGGACGACATCGAGAAGCTCGAGCTGCCCGGCGTCGACAAGAAGTCCGAGCTGTCCGTCACCGCCGTCGGCGAGCGGCCGGTGGTGCTCGACCGCGAGACCGGCACGGTCACGATCCCCGGCGCCGACGCGTTCACCCTCGAGGATCCGAAGGACGCCCAGCTCGCCCAGGACGCCGCCGACGGCGACGGCGTGGTCATCGCCTCGCGAGACGCCCTGATCCGCGTCCCGTTCGACGGATCGAAGCCCGTCGTCACCGAGACGGGGGCGTCCTCGGGCACGCCGGCCGCCCCCGTCTGGCTGAACGGCTGCGCCTACGGCGCCTGGATGGGATCCGGCCGGTTCGTGCGCGAGTGCCTCGACGACGGCTTCGACATGGTGACGCAGATCAAGGAGTACGAGCCGGGCGGCGAGCTCGTCTTCCGCGTCAACCGCGACGTCGTGATGCTCAACGACGTCGTCAAGGGCGGCGCCTGGCTCGCCAGCGAGGATCTCGCCAAGGTCGACAACTGGGACGACCTCACCCCGCCCAAGGGCGACGGCGTCGAGAACCCGGATCCGACGACCGTGCAGGTGCCCGATCCCACGCCTCCGGATCGCGGCAAGGACAACACCCCGCCGGTGGCGAACCCCGACACCTTCGGGGTGCGGGCCGGGGCCTCGACGATCCTCCCCGTGCTCGACAACGACAGCGATCCCGACGGCGACGTGCTCGTGGCGTCGCTGCTCGGCAAGGCCCCGGCGGGCACCACGATCCAGCCGGTCAACGACGGCACGGCGCTGCAGATCACCGTCGATCCGGGCGTGACGAGCGTCGACAGCTTCCGGTACCGGGTGAACGACGGGCGCATCGGCGGCACCGCCGAGACCGGCGTCAAGATCGATGTGCGCCCCGAGGGCGAGAACAAGGCCCCCAAGCAGCTGCGCAAGATCGCGCTGCCGGTCGAGACCGGCAGCACCATCACCTACAACGTGCTGCCGGACTGGATCGACCCCGACGGCGACAACATCTATCTCGAGAACGTCGTCCCCGCCGAGGGCGACACCGCCCGCTTCACTGCGGACGGCCGGATCACCTACCGCGCCATCTCGGGCAACGTCGGCCCGATCGAGGTCGCCGTGACGGTGTCGGACGGCACCGCGAGCATGGTGGGCGTCTTCCAGCTCGAGGTCTACCCGCAGAGCTCGAAGCCGCCGCTGGTCACCGCCGACCACCTCGTCGTCCGGGAGGGACAGCTCGGCACGGTCGACCCGCTCGCCAACGACCTGAGCGCGAGCGACGAGCCGCTCACCCTCACGCAGGTGAGCCAGGTCGAGGGGGCGGAGGTCGTCACCGACCTCACGGCCGGCACCTTCACCTTCGAGTCCGGCAAGGCCGGCACCTACTACCTCGACTACAAGGTGATGACCTCCGGCACGAGCCCCGTCAACGGGATCGTGCGTGTCGACGTCCTGAAGCCCGACGCGGCGTCCACGCAGCCGCCCGTGGCGGTGCGCGACGTGGCCCTGCTTCCCGCGGGCGGCGACGCCCGCGTGAACGTGCTCGCCAACGACTCGGATCCGGCCGGTGGTGTGCTCGTTGTGCAGCGCGTCGATGTGCCCGAGAACAGCGACATCGCGGTGTCCGTCGTCAACCACGAGACGCTGCGCGTCACCGACGCGGGGCTCGGCAGCAGTGAGGCCACGCAGGTCAAGGTGACGTACACGATCTCCAACGGCGCGAAGACGGCCCAGGGCGAGGTCGTTGTGCTGCCGATGCCGGCCCCCGCCAAGGTCGAGGCGCCGGTGGCGTACCCCGACGAGGCGACGGTGCGCGTGGGCGACGTCGTCACCGTCCCGGTGCTCGACAACGACTACCACCCGAACGATCTCGACATGGACGTCCGCGACGAGCTGTCGGGCGATGTCGACACCGCGCTGGGCACCGCGTTCGTGTCGCAGGGCAAGTACGTCCGCTTCCAGGCGAACGACGAGCCCGGCGACGTGCGCATCGAGTACACCGTCGTCGACGACAACCGTCAGCGCGCGACCGAGACCCTGACGATCCACGTGGCGCCCGTCGACGTGAAGAACAACAACGCTCCCCGGCCCGTGACGGTCGAGGCGCGCACCGTGGCCGAGGCGAAGACGCCCCTCCTGATCCCGCTCGACGGCATCGACCCGGACGGCGACTCGGTCGAGCTGCTGACCATCGCTTCCACCGCCCAGAAGGGCGCTGTCACGAAGAACAGCAACGGTCAGCTCGAGTACACGGCGCACCCGGGGATGTCCGGGCTCGACACCTTCAGCTATCGCGTCCGCGACGCCCTCGGAGCGGTCGCGACCGGCACGATCCGGATCGGCATCGCCCCCAAGCAGGACGCCAACCAGAACCCGTTCGCGGTGCGCGACAGCCTGGTCGTGAAGCCGGGCCGCGTGGTCGCCGCGACGGTGAAGGCGAACGACTCCGACCCCGACGGCGACCCCATCGACCTCGTCGCGGGCAAGGACGCGCTGATCCTCCCGAAGGACTCGCCGATCACGGCCGAGGTCGTCGGCAACCGCGTGATGGTCACGGCACCGGACGAGGAGCTCGAGACCTCGCTGCAGTACACGATCGAGGACGCGCGCGGCGCCCGGGCCCAGGGCGTGCTGCAGATCAGCGTGCGCGCCGACGCCCCGGAGCAGCCCCCGGTGGCCCGCGACGACTTCGTGCTGGCCGAGGACATCGACACCGAGACCCAGCAGCGCACCATCGACCTCGTCGAGAACGACGAGGATCCGGACGGCGATCCGACCGCCCTGACCGTCGAGATCCTGAGCGAGGACGAGGCCGTCCGGCTGTCGGGAACCACGGCGACCGTCACCGTCACGGAGGACCGCCGCCTCGTCAAGTACTCGGTCACCGACATCGACGGCCACGCGGCGTACGCGTTCATCCACGTCCCCGGGCTCGCGGATCTGCGACCGCAGCTCGACCCGACCGCCGAGGCCGCCGTCGTCGAGAGCGGGAAGCCGATCACCCTTCCCCTCGACGAGTACGTGAAGGCGATGGACGGCAAGAAGGTGCGCCTGACGTCCGCCGAGAGCGTCAGCGCCGCCCACGACAACGGCTCATCGCTCGTGGTCGACGCGCAGACGCTGACCTACACGTCGGCCGCGCGCTACTCGGGCAAGGACGCGATCACCTTCGAGGTGACCGACGGCCAGAACGCCGAGGACCCCGACGGGCGCACCTCGATCCTGTCGATCCCGATCACCGTGCTCCCGCCGAGCAACGAGCCCCCGGAGATGTCCGGGGCGACCGTCACGGTCGGAGCGGGCGACGCCGAGCCCGGCCGCGTCGACCTCAACGGGCTCGCGACCGACATCGACGAGGACCCGATCTCGTTCACCCCGCAGTCGATGCCGGACGGCGTCACGGCGCGGGTCGTGGACGGTGTCCTCGAGGTCGAGGCGGAGGCCGATGCGAAGGGGACGACGGGCGACATCGTCATCCTCGCCGACGACGGCCAGCCGAACCCCGACTTCCCCGAGCCGACCCTCGCGAGCATCGCGGTGACGGTGACGGCCTCGACGCGGCCCATGCCGGCGGCCGCGGACGACACCTTCCTGCGGTGGAACCAGGGCGAGACCCGCAAGGTCGACGTCCTCGGCAACGACACCAACCCGTTCGCCGACGACGGCGAGCCGCTGCGGGTCATCGGCGCGGAGCTCGAGACGGGCACGGCGGAACAGGCCGAGCTCGACTGGGACGAGTCGGGTCTGACCATCACGCCCGCCGCCGACTTCCACGGCCGTCTGGTGTTCCGCTACACGATCCAGGATCAGACCGGCGACTCGGAGCGCACCGCGGAGGGCCGGGTGCACGTGACGGTGCAGGGCGCGCCGGACGCGCCGACCAAGCCGCGCGTCTCGCACGTCCAGAGCCGCCAGCTGACGCTCTCGTGGGACGCTCCCGCCGACAACGGCGCCGAGATCACCGGGTACCAGGTCACGGCCGTCAAGGGCGACACCTCCTACGCGAAGACCTGCGCCGAGACCACCTGCGTGCTCGAGGGCCTCACCAACAACGTCACCTACGCGTTCACCGTCGTCGCCGCGAACAGCGTGGGGGAGTCCGACCCCTCGCCGGTCAGCCAGGACGGTCGCCCCGACGTGCGTCCGAACACGCCCGCGGCGCCCGCCGTGCCCGGCTTCGGCGACGGCAGCCTGACCGTGACGTGGGCGCAGCCGAAGTCCGAGGGCTCACCGGTCACGTCGTACACCCTCGAGATCCAGCCCGCGATGCCCAACGGCGTCGCGCAGATGGTGGTGAAGGATCCGTCCGCGGGCAAGATCACGCGCACCATCGAGGGGCTCGCCAACGGCACGGAGTACCGCTTCCGGGTGCGCGCGCACAACCTCGCGCCCGACCCCTCGGAGTTCAGCGGCTGGTCGGCCGTGAACATCCCGGCCAAGCCCCCGGCCGCCCCGGGGACGCCGACCGCGACGCGCCAGTCGAGCATCGGGCCGACCCCGGGATCCATCGCGGTCACGTGGCCCGCGGTGACCGGGGCCGCGGCCGGCGGCGACGCCGTCGACCTCTACGAGGTGCAGGCCTACCTCGGCGGCGCCCCGCACGGCAACCCGCAGCGGACCTCCGGCACCTCCGCGGTGTTCTCGCTCGCCGCGAGCGGATCCGGCTACACCTTCACGGTCAAGGCGAAGAACAAGGCCGGCTGGGGTGCGCCCAGCGCCGCGAGCGCGCCGCTGCGCCAGTTCACGTCGCCGACCGCGCCCGGAACACCGCAGGTCGCCGCCGACCCGCACGACCAGCAGATGGCCTTCTCGTGGGCGCCGGCGACCGCCGAGGGCGCCGACGCGATCCACTACAAGTACCTCGTCAACGGCAGCGGAGCGGGCTGGGTCGATGTGGGCCCGGCGACCTCCGCCTCCGTGAGCGGCCTCAGCAACGGCGGCACCTACACCGTCCAGGTGCAGGCGTATTCGGTCGCCGCGGGCGAGAACTCCGAGCCGAGCCCGTCGTCCGCCGAGTCGGCCCCCTTCGTCCCGTACGGGCAGCCTTTCGCGCCGCGCGTCTCCGCCACCCTCAGCGGTGACCGGACCAAGGTGACCTGCTCCTGGGACGCCAGCGGCGGCGCAAACGGCTACCCGATCTCGGTGCAGGCACGCTTCTTCGACGGGGCCGGGTGGCAGAACGTTGGCATCACAGGGTCTCGGGAGTGCGCAAGCGGCTACGAAAAGACCGGACAGGTCGAGGTGCGGGTCACTGCGGATCCCGGTGGCAGCAACTCCGCTGCCGCCTCTGCTACGACGCGCGGGCCGGAGCCGTCAGGCTCCGTCTCCTACGTCCCGCTGTCGGAGGCGAACCCGAACGGCACCGTGAGGGGCTGCTCGACCACGTGCCGCTACCTTCTCCTTACCTACAGCGAGGTGCCGTCCGGAACCTACAACGTCTCGTGTCAGGAGCTCGACCCGAATTGGCGCGAGTTCTCCGATGAGACTCTTCATCTTGCGGGATCGGGCAGCGTCCGCCTGAGGTGCGCCTATGGATACAGCAACGATGTGCGCGCTGTTGTGTCCGGCCCCGTGACTTTCACCGCGCCTTGACCACTGCATCCCCGAGCTATCTCCAAAAAAGGATCAACGCATGACGATGACGCCTGAGCAGGCCGCCTGGTTCCAGGGCACCTTCACCCGTCTGGTCGACAACGTCGACAAGGCGCTGATGGGCAAGCGGGAGATCGTGAGCCTCGTGCTCGCCGCGATGCTCGCCGAGGGCCACGTGCTGCTGGAGGACGCTCCCGGCACCGGCAAGACGAGCCTCGCGAAGGCGCTCGCCGCGACGGTGCAGGGCACCTCGAACCGCATCCAGTTCACGCCCGACCTGCTGCCCAGCGACGTGACCGGCGTCACGATCTACGACCAGCAGAACCACACCTTCGAGTTCCACAAGGGCCCGGTGTTCGCCTCCATCGTCCTCGCGGACGAGATCAACCGCGCATCGCCGAAGACGCAGTCGGCGCTGCTCGAGGTCATGGAGGAGTCGCGGATCACCGTCGACGGCACCGCGCACGAGGTGGGTCGCCCGTTCCTCGTGATCGCGACGCAGAACCCCATCGAGCAGGCGGGCACGTACAAGCTGCCCGAGGCGCAGCTCGACCGCTTCCTCGTGAAGACATCGATCGGCTATCCGACCCTCGAGGTGACCGAGCGGATCCTCGCCGGCTCGGCCGACCGCAACCCGTCGGCGAGCCTCAGCGCGATCATCACCACCGGCGCCGTGTCGGACATGGCCGACCTCGCCGCGACCGCCCACGTCGAGCCCGCCGTGCTGCGCTACGCCGCCGAGCTCGCCGAGGAGACGCGCTCGGACAAGGACACACGTCTCGGCGTCTCGGTGCGCGGCGCGATCGCGATCGTGCGCCTGGCCAAGGTGTGGGCGGCGGCGCAGGGCCGCCACTACGTGATCCCCGACGACATCAAGGCCCTCGCGCAGCCCGCCTGGGGCCACCGCCTGGTGATGGACCCCGAGGCCGAGTTCGTCGGCACCACGCCCGAGACCGTCATCGCCCGCGTGCTCGAGCGTGTGGGCGCGCCGCAGACGCGCACCGCCGCCGTCTGATCCGAGGAAGCCGAGCGAATCTCCCGCGCATGACGACCGCACCCGCCGCCACCGAGGCGCCCCCGACCGAGGGGCCCACCTCGATCGACGACGCGCCCGCGCAGGCCAGCTGGCGCGAGGTCGCCCTGTACCTGCTGGGCCGGGTCGCCGGCGCGCTGCGCCGTGCGGCAAAGGTGGTGCGGCCGGTCGGCTGGATCCTGATCGGGATCGCTCCGGTGCTGTGGATCGTCGGCCTCACCATGGGCTGGCGCGAGGTGACGGTGGCTGCCGTCGTCGTCACGGTCGTGATCGCGCTGTGCCTGCTGTTCCTCATCGGCCGCACCACCTACGACGTGCGCCTCGACCTCTCGCGCACCCGGGTGGTGGTGGGGGAGCGGGCGATCGGTGCGCTCACGCTCGCGAACTCCGGCAGCCGCGCGATCCTGCCCTCTCGTGTGGTGCTGCCCGTCGGAACCGGACGCGGTGTGTTCGGGATCAAGCACCTCTCGCCCGGTGAGGAGGTCGAGGAGCTGTTCGCCATCCCGACCACGCGCCGCGCGGTGCTTCCCGTCGGCCCCGTGAGCATCGTGCGCGGCGACCCGCTGGGGCTGTTCGAGCGGGTGGACAGCCGCGACGAGCCCGTCGATCTCTTCGTCCACCCCCGGACGGTGCGCTTCGACGGGCAGTCGCTGGGCTTCGTGCGCGACCTCGAGGGCATGACCTCCCGAGACCTCGCGCGTGATGACATCGCGTTCCACGCGCTGTCCGAGTACCAGCCGGGCGACGATCTCCGTCACGTGCACTGGCGCTCGACGGCCCGCACCGGCACGCTCATGATGCGCACGTACGAGCAGACCCGCCGCTCGCACTTCGTCATCGGCCTCTCCAGCCACCCGGGCGAGTACGCGCATCCCGACGAGTTCGAGCTCGCGGTCTCTGCCGCGGGATCGCTCGGCCTCCGGGCGCTGCGCGACGCCTATCGGGTCGACGTCCGCACGCAGGCCGGCAAGCTGCGCACCGACACGCAGAAGCATCTGCTCGATGCCCTCTCGGGGGTCGACAGCACGCGCCCGCGCGACGGATCGACGGCCGCGCTGGCGGGGACCGTCTCGGCGGGCGCGCCCGCCGCCGCCGTCGTCGTCCTCGTGTGCGGCAGTCGTGTGCCGGCGCCCCAGCTGCAGTCGGCCGTCTCGCGCCTGCCCCTCGGGTCTCGTGCGCTGGTCGTCGTCGCGGCGCTCGGCGAGGAGGCGGGCCGCCGCCGCATCGGCGACGCCGACGTCATCACCATCGGGGCGCTGGAGCACCTGCCGCCGTCGCTGCGAAGGGTCCTGGGATGATGTCGGCCCTGCTCGAGGATCCCGTCGACGAGGCGGCGGACGAGGCCGTCGCCGCACCGCCGCGGTCGCGCCGGGAGCACCGCGCGGCCCTGACCGCTCTTCCCGATCGCCGCCGCTGGATCCTGGATCTCGGCGCGGTGGCCCTGCTGCTGCTTGTGCCGGCGATCGGCTTCTGGCCCACGTTCGGCGGGCCGATCGCCCTGCTCCCCGGCCTCGGGGGGATCGGTCTCGGTCTCGGCATCGCCGCGCTCGGGACGATCCGCCGCTGGAGCGTGCTGCTGCTGACGGCCGCCACGATCGTCGCCTACTTCCTGTTCGGCGGGCTGTTCGCCCTCTCGCACACCGCGATCCTCGGCGTCATCCCGGGCATCGACACGCTGCGGCGGCTGGCGCTCGGTGTGGTGACGTCGTGGAAGTCGCTGCTGACGACGGTCGCGCCGGTCGCGCCCGATGACGGACACATGATCGTGCCGTTCCTGCTGCTGCTCGTCGCGGCCGTCGTGACGGGCAGCCTCGCGCTGCGGCTGCGCCACCCGGCCTGGGCGCTGATCCCCGTCGCGCTCGCCCTCGGGCTGCAGATCGCGCTCGGCACCTCCGAGGCCGCAGCCCCCGCATTCCAGGGCATCGTCCTCGGGGCGGTGGCGATCGTCTGGCTCACGGTGCGCGCGGCCTGGGCGCCGACGCGCAGCGCGGTGGCGCTGTCGTCGGCCGGCGACGAGGTCGCCGTCGACCACCGCAGCGTGCTGCGTCGCATCGGCGCGGGCGGCGCCGTCGTCGCGATCGCCGCCGCGGTCGGAGGCGCGTCGATGCTGGCCGCACCGCCGTACGAGGTGCGCTACGTGATCCGCGACGTGATCGTCCCGCCGTTCGACATCCGCGAATACGCCAGCCCGCTCCAGGACTTCCGCATCTACGTGGACGAGTTCGCCGAGGAGCCGCTCTTCACGGTCTCGGGCCTACCCGCCGGGGCACGGGTGCGCCTGGGCACGATGGACGCCTACTCGGGCGTCGTCTACAACGTCTCCGACGAGTCGAGCGCCTTCACCCCGCTGCGCTCGAACATGGCGGGCGACGCGCAGGGCGCCTCCGCCGAGATCCGCGTCGAGATCGGCGCCTACAACGACGTCTGGCTGCCCGATGCCGGCGAGGTCGAGGCGGTCGAGTTCGAGGGGTCCTCGGCCGAGGACCTGCGCCGCGCCACCTACTTCAACCCCGCCACTGACACCGGCGTCGTCACGACCGGCCTCGAGAAGGGCGACGCGTACACCTTCACCACCGTCTTCCCCGAGGTCCCGGAGGAGTCGGTGCTCGCCGACGACACCTTCGCTCCCGTCGAGATCCCCAAGGCCGAGGCGGTGCCCGAGCGGCTGCGCGAGATCGCGGCCAAGGCGCTGTCCGAGGCGAAGGCCACCACGCCGTTCGAGAAGGTGCAGGCGCTGCGCACGTACCTCGCCGACACCGGGTTCTTCAGTCACGGCCTCAAGGAGAACGAGTACTCGCCCTCCGGCCATGGCTCCGCGCGTCTGGGCGGCATGGCCGGTGCCGACCAGATGGTGGGCGACGACGAGCAGTACGCCGCGCTGATGGCGCTGATGGCCTACGAGGTCGGCATCCCCGCCCGCGTGGTGATGGGGTTCCACGCCGATGCCGATTCGGGCGGCGGGGAGCTCGTCGCCACCGGCGAGAACCTGCATGCCTGGGTCGAGGTGGCCTTCTCCGACGCCGGCTGGGTCGCCTTCGACCCGACGCCGGACCAGGACAAGGAGCCGAAGGACCAGACCACGCAGCCCAAGACCGACCCGCAGCCGATGCCGCTGCAGCCGCCGCCCCCGCCCAAGGAGGACGCGGACGAGCCGCCGCTCGTTCCCGACGACCGCAAGAAGGAGGAGGAGGCCGACCCCGAGCCCGGCTACCTCGGCCTTGTGCTCGCCGTCGGTGGCATCAGCCTCGGCACGGTCGCGCTGATCCTGTCGCCGTTCGTGATCATCGGCGGGATCAAGGCCGCCCGTCGGCGCAAGCGCCGCGAGGCCGAGGATCCGGCCGACCGGATCAGCGGCGGATGGGACGAGCTGATGGATCGCGCCGCCGACTTCGGGCGTGGGGTGCCCGTGGGCGCGACGCGCTACGAGCAGTCGGCGCAGCTGGTCGCCACGCTCGAGGAGCCCCGGGTGCAGGCCCTCGCCGTGCGCGCGGATGCCGGCGTCTTCGGGCCCGGCGAGCCCACCCCGGATGAGATCGAGGCCTTCTGGGCCGAGGTCGACGGCGTGGTCGGCGGGATGAGCCGCAAGGCCTCGTTCTGGAAGAGACTCGGCGCGAAGCTGAACCTGCGATCGCTCACCCAGAGCTCGTCGCTGGTCAAGGGTGTGCGCTCGCTGCGGGAGACGGCCGTCTCCGCACGACGGAAGGATGGCTGACATGATCACGCCGAACCCGTACGGATCGCCCGCCCCCGGCGCCTACCCCCCGCCCGGATACGGCGCACCGGCCCCGGTGCGTGCCCCCGGCGCACCGGCATCCCTCGGCCGTCGCGTCGGCGCCTACGTGATCGACACGGTGATCGTCTCGCTCGTGATCGTCGTGTGGGTCGTGCTCGGCGTCGTCATCTCCGGCGCGCTGCAGGATGCGACGATCCTGTTCGTCTTCGCGGCCGTCGCCTGGCTGCTCGCGGTCGGCTGGATCTTCATCTACAGCGCCCTGCAGGGCGGCCATGGCTCCATCGGCATGCGCCTGATGAAGATCCAGCTCGTCCGCCTGGAGACCGGCACCCCCCTCGGCTTCGGACGGGCGCTGCTGCGCAACGTGGTCTGGGGGGCGGCCGGCGCGATCATCGTGGGCTTCTTCTCGGTCCTCTTCGACAGGTCGGGGCTACAGCAGGGCTGGCACGACAAGGCCGTGCACGGCTACATGCGCGATGCGCAGGGCGTGCCGGCGGCCCCGGCCGCGACCCCGCACACGACGTCCGTGCCGCCGGTGTCGCCGGTGGCTCCCGCCTACGGCGGTGCCGCGTTCCCCACCTACGCCGCCTCCTCACCCGAGCCGGTCGCGCCCCCGGCCGCCACGGTGATCCCGGCTCCCGCCGCGCCGGTGCCGCCCGCCGTCTCGTACGACGGTCAGGTCCCGCCGCGCCCGCCCCTGCCCGGGCCGCCGCTGCCGGAGCCGCCCATCGTGCCGGTCGCCGCGGCTCCTCTGGCCCCCCTGGCGCCGACGCCCGCGGAGGCCGCGGGCCTGATCGCCTTCGTTCCCGGCATCACGCAGGATCCGCCGGCCTTCCTCCCGCAGACGTCGGCCGTCCCCGCGGCCCCCGCCGTGCCGCCGGCCCCCGCGGATCCCGCGGCCGAGGATGACATCGACGGCGACACCGTGCTCGTGCGTCCGCCCGCCGTGGCGCCCGAGCCCGAGCCGGAGGGGGATCTCGAGGACACACGACTCGTGGTGCGCACCCGCCCCGCCCTGCTCGAGTGGGACGACAGCACTCAGCACACGGTCGCCTCGCGGGCCCTGTTCGGCCGCAATCCGCAGGCCGTCGACGGCGCCGACGCGGTCGCCGTGCGCGACGAGACGCTGTCGCTGTCGAAGACGCACTTCGAGATCGTCGTCGACGCCGAGACGGTGTCGGTCATCGACCAGCACTCGACCAATGGGGTCATCGTGGTGCGGTCGGGTGAGCGGATCACCGCGGAGCCCGGCGCGGCGCTCGTTCTGCAGGACGGCGACGCGCTCGAGATCGGAGACCGCATCGTCACCTTCAAGGGCCGCGGATGACCAGTCCCGTCATCGCCCTGAGCGGCGCGGCCACCGACGCGGGGCTGCGCCGCACCCTCAACGAGGACTCGTTCCTCTCGGTGCCGCCGGTGTTCCTCGTGGCCGACGGCATGGGCGGCCACGACCGCGGCGAGGTCGCGTCGGCGACGGCGATCGCCGAGTTCGCGGGCTTCGCCGGCCGCGACAGCCTCTCGATCGACGACGTCCGCGCGGCGCTGGATCGCGCCCGCACGCGCGTGGACGACCTCTCGGTCGGCAGCGAGGCGGGGGCCGGCACCACGCTCACCGGCGTGGTCGTGGCCGAGGTGGCGGGCGAGGGCTACTGGCTCGCGCTGAACCTCGGCGACTCGCGCACCTACCGCCTGTCGGGCGGGGTGCTCCACCAGATCAGCGTCGACCACTCGGTCGTGCAGGAGCTGATGGATCGGGGCGAGCTGAGCCCCGAGGACGCCTCGCGCGATCGTCGCCGCAACGTCATCACGCGCGCGCTCGGCGCCGGCAGCGACGCCGACGCCGACTACTGGATGCTTCCCGCCGCCCAGGGCGACCGGATCCTCGTCTGCTCGGACGGCCTGCCGAGCGAGCTGCCCGTCGAGCGGATCCGCATGATCCTGAGCGTGGAGGCCCACCCGCAGGCGGCGGCCACGCGGCTCGTGCAGGAGGCCGTGCTGCACGGCGGGCGCGACAACATCACCGCGATCGTCGTCGACGCCATCTCGGTGGCCCGACGGGGGTCCGCCCTCTCGGGCGACGACACCGACATCGACTCGGACACGCTGCCGCGTGAGCCGGTGGGAGGGATTCGCTGATGCGCGTCACGTACGAGCCCGGCGGCATGCTGACGATCGTCGCCGACGACGGGCTGGCCGTGCTCCCGGGCGGACTGCCCCAGGACATGATCGAGGACGTCTGGGAGGGTCTGGACTCGGGCGACGGCGTCGCCGCCGTGCTCGACGCCCTCGGTCGCGCGTTCGGGCCGGAGACCGCCGGCCTGCCGCCCTTCGCCGTCGCGCTGCTGCAGGGCGAGGCCGTGCGCACGGCGGTGCGCGGCGACCTGCGCGTCACCGTCGACCGCCTGAGCGGGCCGCTCGAGCTCACGGGCGGCGGCTCCGACACGTGGACCGTCCGGCTCGTCGAGGACGCCCTCTCCGTGCTCGTGCGCCCGGGCCTCGACGCGCCGGCAAGCGCCTCCGAGCTGCCGATCGCGTCGGGGGTTGTGCTCGCCGCGACCGCGCGCGCCGTGTTCTTCGAGCCCAGCGACACGTTGGAGCCCGCGCGACCGCAGGGCGACGACGCCCGCGACGCCCCGGTGCCCAACGATCTCGTCGATGCGGAGGTGCCGCTCGACACCCTGCTCGCGGGAGACGACGCTCCCGTGGCGCACCCCATCCCGGATCCGCTGCCGCCGGTCGATGCGCTGCCGCCGGTTCCGCCGCTGCCCCCGCTCCCGCCCATCCCGCCGCTGCCCCCGCTGCCCGAGGTGCCGGCAGCTCCTCCGGCTGCGGCCCCGGGCGGCGAGTTCCCGGCGGACACCCTCGACCCGATGCACCTCTCCGGCCCGGTCGAGCCGCTGGAGCCGCTCGAGCGGGAGCCGCTCGGCGACCACGACGGCGCCACCCTCTCGGCCGCGCAGTTCGCCGCCCTGCGCGGGCAGGCCGATGAGCCCGCTCCCGAGCCGGACGACGTGCGGGGCGATCACGACGGCGTCACGCTGCTGGTGCCGCGGCCGGCTCCGGTCGCGGGCCCCGTGACCGCCGAGATCCCCCTCGAGGAGGTGTCGGCCGCGCCCGCGCACGCGTTCGAGTCCCTAGCCACGCAGCAGATGCCGGCGGTGCCGCGCGCCCGGGCCCGCATCCGCATCTCGACGGGCGAGGTGGTCGATCTCGATCGCACCGTCATCATCGGGCGGCGCCCGCGGTCATCCCGCACGACCGGCGCCGACATGCCTTGCCTCGTCGCGGTCGAGAGCCCCCAGAACGACATCTCGCGCAACCACATCGAGGTCTCCACCGACGGTGAGACCGTGATCGTGACGGACCTGCACACGACGAACGGCACGGTGCTGCACCGCACGGGCCCGCTCGGCGCCGCCACCGACCCGACCCGGCTGCACCCGGGCGAGCGCACGGTCGTCATCGCGGGCGACGTCGTCGACCTCGGCGACGGCGTCACGGTGGCATTCGAGGAGCTTCCGTGAATCAGCGGCGCCCGCCCGCGCCGCCGCCTCAGCTGCCCGGGTTCACGCACCTCGAGCTGCTCGGATCGGGCGGCTTCGCCGACGTCTACCTCTACGAGCAGGAGCTGCCCCGCCGCCGCGTCGCGGTGAAGGTGCTGCTGCCCGAGCGCATCTCGGCGTCGGCCGCGCAGTTCACCGCCGAGGCGAACGTGATGGCGATGCTGTCGACGCACCCGGCGATCGTCACGATCTATCAGGCGGGGGTGTCGTCCGACGGGCGGCCGTACCTCGTGATGGAGTACTGCCCGCGCCCGAACCTGCAGGCGCGGTACCGGCGCGAGCCGTTCTCGGTCGCCGAGACGCTGCGGGTGGGCATCCAGGTCGCCGCGGCCGTCGAGACCGCGCACCGCGCCGGGGTGCTGCACCGCGACATCAAGCCCGCGAACATCCTCGTCACCGAGTACAACCGGCCGGCCCTGACCGACTTCGGCATCGCCTCGACGTCGCAGACGGTCTCGGAGACGACGGGCATGTCGATCCCGTGGTCGCCGCCCGAGGTGTTCGCGGCCGATCCGTCGGCGGGGCTGGTGCAGAGCGGCGCGCGCACCGACGTCTACCAGCTGGGCGCGACGATCTACACGCTGCTCGCCGGCCGCTCGCCCTTCGAGATCCCGGGGCAGCGCAACGGCAGCGCCGAGCTGATCGAGCGCATCTCGCGCATGCCGCTGCCCGCGATCGACCGCGCCGACGTGCCGTCCTCGCTGCAGGCCGTGCTCTCGCGGGCGATGGCGAAAAATCCGGCCGATCGCCACCCGAGCGCCGTCGCGCTCGCGCGTGCGCTGCAGAAGGTGCAGATCGAGCTGGCGCACTCGGTGACGCCGATCGACATCCTCGACGACCAGCCGGATGCGGCCGAGCGCGAGGACGATGACGGCGGACTGACCCGGGTGCGCGGCATCACGAGCATCACCCCGGTCGACACCGCGACCCGCCCCTCGGCGACCACCGCGCAGGTCCCGGGGCGCGCGGTGGAGCCCGCGCCGTTCGACGACGCGACCGTTGTGCGCGGGCCGCGGGTCGTGGTGCCGAGCGACGCGTCGGCCGTCGACGACGCGACCATCGTGCGCGCGCCGGCGCACGTGCCCCAGCAGCCGGGTGTCGCCCCGTGGGGGCCGCCCGCCGCCGCCGCGGTCCCGGCGACGCCCGCGGGCCCGCGTCCGAAGCGGTGGCCGCTCGCGGTGGCGGCCTCGGTGGTGGGGGTGGCGCTGATCGGCATCGCGGCGGTCACGATCCCGCAGCTCGTGAACGCCGACCCCGAGCCGACGCCGACCGACACGACCGGCGTGATCAGCCAGCCGCAGGATCCGACGGGCAACGACGCGGTGCCCCGCGTGAGCGAGGGCACCGGCAGGATCTCGGGTGACGACGCGGTGTTCACGTGGAAGAACCCCGAGCCCGAGGAGGGTGACGTCTACGCGTGGTCGCGGGTCACCCTCGACGGCGAGACGAAGGCCAAGCGGGTGTCGGATCCGACGGTCAGGATCCCGACCGAGGGGGAGTCGCGGGTCTGCATCGACGTCACGCTGATCCGGAAGAGCGGGCAGCTCACCGACGATCCCGTCCGGATCTGCACGCCGGAGTAGGCGCCGCGCGTCAGACGGTCGGGGCGGCGCCGAGGTGGCGGGCGCCGTGCGAGAGCACCTTCACCACGATGCCGCGGCGCGTGAGGGCGGCGACCGTGCGGGTGCCCTCATCCACGTCGCGGCCGAGGGCCTGCACGTTCGTCACGACCAGCACGTCGCCCGGCTTGAAGGTGTCGAACAGGCGCCCCAGGCGCTGCTCCCACGACTCGAGGATGTCGGGAGCCGGGTGGCGGAAGCCCTCGATGGGAACGCCGAAGCGCATCAGGTCGTCGCGCTGCTGCTTGATCGACGGCATGTCGTCGCGCGAGACGACAAGACCCACCAGGCGCGAGCCGGCCGGGCGCGCCTGCCACCAATCGCGATCGCGCTGCAGCTCGGTGAAGCACTTCGGGCACTCGGTCGCCGCGTGAGGGAGGTGGATGGGTGCGGTGTCGGCGGCCTGCACATCCCCGTGAGGGGCGGCGTGCGTGTGATCCGGCTCGTGAGCGGTGTCGACCATGACAGCCCCTTTCGTCGCGTCTATTCTGCCCCGCCCCTCCGACACTCCCAAGCCACAGGGGCGCCGGGTAGCGTGATCCCATGACGTTTAACGAGAACGCGAACGTGGGGCGCACGAGTGCCCGTCGTCGCGGACGCACCACCGCCATCGCGGGCGGCGGCGTGGTGGGCATCGGCGCCATCGCGGTGCTGCTGATCAGCATGTTCACCGGCCAGGATCTCAGCGGCCTGATCGGACTGGCGGGCGGCGGCTCGGGCACGCAGGGCGGATCGGGCGAGTCGACGCTCATCGAGGGCTGCGAGACGGGCGCCGACGCGAACGAGAACGACGACTGCCGCCTCGTCCTCGGAGCCGAGGCGATCGACGACTTCTGGGCGGGCACGCTCGACGGGTACGTCGAGCCGCAGCTGATCATCGTCGATCAGTCCACGAGCACGCAGTGCGGCACCGCCTCGAACGCCACCGGCCCGTTCTACTGCCCGCCCGAGCAGACCGTGTACGTCGACCCGACCTTCTTCGGGCTGCTGCGCTCGCAGTACGGCGCCTCGGCGGGATCTCTCGCGCAGCTCTACGTGCTCGCGCACGAGTACGGCCATCACGTCCAGAACCTCACCGGGGTGTTCCAGGAGCACCCGCAGAACGGGTCCGGCCCCGACAGCAACGGCGTGCGCACCGAGCTGCAGGCCGACTGCTACGCCGGAGCCTGGGTGGCGGGCATGACCGAGGCGAAGGACGCCGACGGCGACCCGTACCTCAAGGAGCCCACGCCGCAGGAGATCGCCGACGCGCTGAACGCGGCGGCCGCGGTCGGCGACGACCACATCCAGGAGCAGTCGGGCGGGCAGGTCAACCCCGAGAGCTGGACCCACGGCTCGAGCGAGCAGCGTCAGCGGTGGTTCGACGAGGGGCGCTCCGGCGGATACGCGGCATGCGACACCTTCTCGGTGGACGGCGCCGCTCTCTGATCCGTCCCGCACACGAACGAGGCCCGGCCGCTCCGCAGAGCGACCGGGCCTCGTACATGTGCCTCAGATCAGGCTGAGGGCCTTCAGCTTGGCCTCGACGTCGGCGTTGGAGGGCTCGACGTGGTGGGTGCCGTCGGGGTACACCACAACGGGGATGTTGGTGCGGCCCGAGATGTCCTTGGCGATCTCGGCCGCCGCGGGGTCGGCCTCGAGGTCGATGTAGTTGTAGGCGACGCCGAGCCCGTCGAGCTGGGCCTTGGTGCGGCGGCAGTCGCGGCACCACTCGGCGCTGAACATCGTGATCTGGGTCGGGTCGACAGCGGTCATATATCCAGGGTACGCGCCCGGGAGGGCACGGGATCGAGACGCTCTTCCCGGCATGACACCATGGATGGACTTCGAATCTCAGGGGGAGGATCCGCGTGGACGTCACCGTCATCGTGCCCACGCGGAACGAGCGCGCCAACGTCGCTCCGCTGGTCGAGCGGCTGGCCCAGGCGCTCGCCGGGCGCCGCGCCGAGATCCTGTTCGTGGACGACAGCGAGGACGGCACCGCCGCCGAGGTCGAGCGCGTCGCCCAGGACGCGCCGCTCGCCGTGCGCGTGCTGCACCGGCCGCAGGGAGAGCGCCTCGGCGGGCTCAGCGGCGCCGTGGTCGCCGGGCTGCGCTCCGCCACGGCGGACGTGTGCGTCGTGATGGACGGCGACCTCCAGCACCCGCCCGCCCTCGTGCCGCAGCTGCTCGACCGGCACGCGCAGGGCGGCTGCGATGTGGTGGTGGCATCGCGCTACATCGGCGGGGGAGACTCGACCGGCCTCGGCACGACGCTGCGCTTCGGTGTCTCGCGGGGCGCCACCATCCTCACCAAGGCGATGTTCCCGATGCGCCTGCACGGCACGAGCGACCCGATGACCGGGTTCTTCCTGGTTGATCGCTCGCGCCTCGATGTCGATGCCCTGCGCCCGAGCGGATTCAAGATCCTGCTCGAGCTGCTGGTGCGCAGCGACCTGCGCGCCGCCGAGATCCCGATGCAGTTCCTGCCGCGCACCGAGGGCGAGTCGAAGGCGTCGATGCGCCAGGGCGTCACCTTCCTCGTGCACCTCGCGCGGCTGCGCTTCGGCAAGATGTCGCTGTTCGCCCTGATCGGCGGCCTCGGCGCCCTCGCGAACCTCGCGATCGTCTGGGCGCTCACCGGCGCCGGCATGCACTACGTCCTCGCCGCGATCATCGCCGCCGAGGTGACGATCGTGGCGAACTTCCTGCTCGCCGAGCGCTTCGTCTTCGCCGAGATGCGGGAGCGGGCCGGCGGGTTCTGGCGGCGGTTCCTCACCTCGTTCACGTTCAACAACGTCGAGGCGGCGATCCGGATCCCGGTGCTCGCTGTGCTGGTTGAGACCTGGCACATCTCGGCCGTGCTGGCCACGGCGATCACCCTGATGGTCGCGTTCGTCGCCCGGTTCGTCTTCCACTCGCTGGTGGTCTACCGCCCGCGGGCCGCACCCGCGCCCAGCGAGCCGACGACCGAGACGGCGGGGCAGAAGATCATCCGGATGATCGACGAAGAGGCCATGCGCCCCGGCGAGCTCTGACCCGAGCCCGCGGCGATCGCCCACTCGGTCGACGCGAGCCCGTGCGGCTCCGGATCAGCACGCTCGACCGTTTTCGGAGAAGATACGGACATGACCGTCGCCGTTGTGGGCAGTGTGAACATGGACGTCGTGGCGCGTGTGCCGCGCATCCCCGGACCCGGCGAGACGCTGATGGCGACCGGGGTGTCGCGCGGCGGCGGGGGGAAGGGCGCGAACCAGGCGGTCGCCGCGGCCCGCGCTGGCGGTGCGCCCTCCGTCTTCATCGGCGCGGTCGGCGCCGATGCGGACGGCGACGCGCTGCGTGCCGCGCTCGCGGCCGACGGGATCGACATCTCGGGCCTGGTGACCGCGTCCGCGCCCACCGGTGTGGCGCTCATTTCGGTTTCGGACGACGGCGAGAACGCGATCGTCGTCGTCGCCGGCGCCAACGCGACCGTGGATCGCCTCGCCGACGACCAGCGCGCCCTGGTGGCCGCGGCCGATGTCGTGCTGGCGCAGCTCGAGATCCCCGTCGCCGGGGTGCTCGCCGCGGCCGCCGCGCGCGCCGAGCGCGCTCCGTTCGTGTTGAACGCGGCGCCCTCCAGCGCGCTGGCCGAGCGCGGCGCCGGGGCCCGGCTGCTTGCCGAGGTCGATGTGCTCGTGGTGAACGAGCACGAGCTGCGTGACATCCTGCGCGGCGCGGGGGACGACACCGAGCACGAGCTCGACGCCGCCGTCGACGCGCTCGCGGCCGAGGTGCCCGCGCTCGTGGTCACGCTCGGTGCCGCCGGCGCGGTGATCGCCGTCGGGCCCGAGCGGCGCCAGGTGCCGGCCTTCCCCGCGTCCCCCGTCGACACGGTCGGCGCCGGCGACACCTTCTGCGGTGTGCTGGCGGCCCGCCTCTCGGGCGCCGGCCGGCGCCCGCAGATCGACGCGATCGCGGACGCCGCCCGGGTGGGTGCGGCCGCTGCGGCGATCGCCGTCGCGCGCCCTGGTGCGCAGGACGCGGTTCCCACGGCGCGCGAAGTCGACGCGCTGCTTGGCATCATCGCGTGAGCTGAGGTCCGGCCGCTGCGGCGCGCCCCGGTGCGGATTACCATCCGCGGGCCCGGACGTCGAGAGGGTGACAAGAGCGATCCCCGACGGCCAGCATCGGATCATGACCTCCTCCGAGCCACCGTCCCCGCGCAGCCCGGACGCGGCGGTCGACGCGGCCGCGCGGGACACCCGTGCGGCGCGATCCGGTCAGAACCTGTGGTCGGGGGTCCTGTTCGGCGTGGGGCTCGTGGCGTTCATCGATGAGGCCGTGTTCCATCAGCTGCTGCACTGGCACCACTTCTACGACCGTGCGACGCCCGCGTGGGGGCTGGTCTCGGACGGGCTGTTCCACGCGTTCAGCTGGTTCGCGACGATCGCGGGTCTGTTCCTGCTCGCCGATCTCCGGCGGCGGGGCGCGCTCCGGTGGCCGCGGTGGATCGCCGGGGTGCTTCTGGGAGCGGGGGCCTTCCAGCTCTACGACGGCACGGTGCACCACAAGTGGTGGCAGATCCACCAGATCCGGTACGTCGACGACCTCCTTCCGTACGACCTGACGTGGAACATCTCGGCCGCGGTCATCCTCGCCGCCGGCGTGATCCTCGCGGTCCGCACGCGCCCCTCGCGGGCGGGCGCCGCGGGCGACTCGGGGGAGCGGGCATGAGACACGGACACGGCGGTGGCGGCGCGCCGACGCTCGAGTTGATCCTGATCGGCCTGGCGGCGCTCGCGGTGCTGGTGTACGCCTCGGGGATGCTGACGTCGCGTCGGCAGGGTCGCGCGTGGTCGACGGATCGACTGGGGCTGTGGACACTGGGGATCGCCGCGGCGACCGCCACGGTGGTCGGCCCGCTTCCCGAGGCGGCGCAGGTCGACTTCGTCCGGCACATGGCGGCGCACCTTTCGGCCGGCATGCTCGCACCGCTGCTGCTGGTGCTCGCGGCGCCCGTCACCCTCGCGCTGCGCACGCTGCACGTCACCCCCGCCCGGCGGATCTCCCGGCTGCTCCGCAGCGCGCCCGTGCGCTTCATCGCGCATCCGGTGACCGCCGGGATCCTCAGCGCCGGCGGACTGTGGCTGATCTACCTGACGTCGATCTTCGAGATGATGCAGGCGATCCCGGTGCTGCACGTGCTCGTGCAGGGCCACCTGCTGCTGTCGGGATACGTCTTCACCGCGGCGATCATCGGCAGGGATCCGGCGCCGCACGCGCCCCGGTGGGTGCTGAAGGCCGTAGTGCTGGTGCTCGCTATGGCGTCGCACGCGGTGCTCGCGAAGCACCTCTACGCCCACCCGCCGACGGGTGTGCCGATCGGCCAGGCGCACGACGGGGCCCTGCTCATGTACTACGGGGGCGCCGCGATCGAGGTCGCGATCGTGGTCATCTTCTGCGCCCAGTGGTACCGCGCCGCGGGCCGTCGTCTCGCGCCCCGCTCGGCGGACGCGCCCCACACCGGGGACGCGCACCGCACCGCGCCGGCGACGATGGCCTCGGCCAAGTAGGTCGGCGCGGGCCTCCGTCGCGCATGCTCCCGCCGGAGTACGCGGGGGCCTCCCGGCGGCGGTGTCGGGCTCGCGTGCGCGTCGCTACGCTGACGCCATGCCCGCGCCCGCCCTTCCCGATGCCTGGGGCGAGGCCCGCGATCCGCGCAGGGGCCGCTGGATCGCCTTCGCCGTCTCGATGCTCGCGGCCACCGCATCGCTGGGCCGCGCCCTGTGGTGGATGCCCGCGGGCGTGCTCTGGGTCTCGGCGGCGGCCACGGTCGGCGCGGCGGTCGCGCTGCTGCTGATCGACCGTCACCCCACCCTCGGGGTCGTCCTCTCGGGCGGGCTCGCCATCGTCGCGCTCGCCGCGTATCCGGCGCCGCCTCCCTTCGCGCTGCTGCCTCTGCTGCTCGCGATCGCGCGCGGTGTGCGATACGGCGCGGTGTGGTGGGCGGCCGGTGTCACCGCCGGATCGGTGCTGGTGCCGCTGTCGGCGGCCGCGATCTTCGGCGTCCGCGTCATCTTCCTCCCGTCGATGCTCGTGGTGATCGCCTCCGGCGTCACGCTCGCCGTCAGCCTCGCCGTCCGCACCCGGCACGACAGGATGGCGCGGATGCGCGCGTCGTTCGAGGAGCGCCGCCGGACCGAGGCCGAGCGCGAGCGGGTGCGCATCGCGCGCGAGCTGCACGACGTCCTCGCCCACTCGCTGTCGTCGATCTCCGTGCAGGCGGGCGTGGCGATCCACCTCGCGGATCGCGACCCGCAGCGGGCGCAGGACACGCTCCGCGACATCCGGCGCACCTCCACGCAGGCGCTCGACGAGGTGCGGCAGGTGCTCGGTGTGCTGCGCGGCGACGAGGCGGCGGCGCTGACCCCCGAGCCGGATCTGTCGACGCTGCCCGACCTGGTCCGCGACGCCGAGCGCCTGGGGCTCACGGTCGAGCTCGACGATCGCCTCGACCCGCGGCCGACCGGCACGGTCGAGCTCGCGCTGCACCGGATCCTGCGCGAGGCGCTCACCAACGCCGCCCGGCACGCACCGGGCGCCCGCGTGCGCGTCGGGTTGCGGTGGGAGCGGGGTGCGGCCGTCGCCGAGGTCGTGGACGAGGGCGCCACGCGTCCGGTCGAGCCGGCGAGCGGCAGCGGCCGCGGCATTCTCGGCATGCGCGAGCGCGCTGCGCTCCTCGGCGGCACGCTGGAGGCCGGCCCCCGCGGCGTCGGCTTCGCGGTTGTCGCCCGCATCCCGGCGGAGGGAGAGACAGGATGATCCGGGTCGCGATCGCCGACGACCAGCAGCTGATCCGGGCGGGCTTCCGTGCCCTGCTGGATGCCGAGCCCGACATGGAGGTCGTGGGCGACGCGGCGAGCGGCGAGGAGGCCGTGCGCGTCGCGCGCGAGCACCGCCCCGACGTCTTCCTGATGGACATCCGGATGCCCGGGCGCGACGGCCTGTGGGCCACGCGCGAGATCGTCGCCGACGCCGCGCTCGGGGACATCCACGTGGTGGTGGTGACGACCTTCGAGCTCGACGAGTACGTGACCGAGGCGATCCTGTCCGGGGCGAGCGGCTTCCTCGTGAAGGATTCCGAGCCGTCCGAGCTGATCCGCGCGGTGCGGGTCGCGGCGAGCGGCGACGCGCTGCTGAGCCCCGGGGTCACGCGGCGCCTGCTCGCGCGCGTGGCCGACGGCGTGCGCGCGCCGGGGGGCGCCGAGCTCAGCATGCTGACCGATCGGGAGCGCGAGGTGCTGGTGCTGATCGGGCAGGGCCTCACCAACGACGAGATCGCCCAGCGCCTGTTCCTCAGCCCGCTCACCGCCAAGACGCATGTCTCGCGGATGATGGGCAAGCTCGGCGCGCGCGACCGCGTGCAGCTCGTTGTGCTCGCGTACGACTCGGGACTGGTGAAGCCCGGCTGGAGATGACTCCCGGGGGAGACAGCGAGTGCCTCCCGCCGGCGGATGTGCGGATCGCAGATGCTCGCGAGCCTGGATGAGCGGTCGGATCACGGGCCGCATCATCCGCGAAAGGACGCATCATGTTCACCGAAGCACTCGTTCAAGCCCAGGACGTCATCGCGCACGGGCCCGGCCCGTGGGGCGGCGGGCCCGGCTGGCTGTTCCTGCTGGTGCCGCTCTTCTGGATCGGCTTCTTCATCCTGCTGGCGGTGTTCATCCGGCGCGGGCCGCGCTTCCGCGGGGGCGGCTGGGGCGGCCACTCGGGCCCGTCGGCCGAGTCGACGCTCGCCAGCCGGTTCGCGAACGGCGACATCGACGAGCAGGAGTACCGCGCCCGCCTCGAGGTGCTGCGCGCCGACCAGCCGCGGCGCTAGCGGCATCGCTCGCGGACGACGAGATCCCCTCCGGTGGAGGGGGTCTCTCTGCGGTCCCGGGCGGGTGCGGGGCCGGGGGCCTCATACTCGAGGGATGGGCTCACACGCGTCAGGTGACCCCGCCGGCGCGCGGGGGAGCGATCCGCTCGTCGGCGCCGTGCAGCCACCGGATCTGTCGATCATGACCTTCAACGTGCTCCGCGCCCGTGCCGCGTCCGCCCCGTGGCGTCGTCGCCGCGACCGCATCCGCGCCTTGCTGCAGCGCGAGCGCCCGACGCTGCTCGGCGCGCAGGAGGTGCTGCCGCATCAGGCGGCGCTGCTTCGGTCGGCTCTCGGCGGCGACTACCGCCTTCTCGGGCACGGTCGCGACGCGGGAGGCACCGGCGAGGGATGTCCGCTGCTCTACGACGCGACCCGACTCGCTCTCGTCGAGGGCGAGCAGGGTGCCCTCTCGCGGACCCCGGACGTGCCGGGGTCGCTCTCGTGGGGGTCGCTGTTTCCCCGGGTCTTCGTCCGGGCGGTGTTCCTCGACCGCGTCACGGGGGAGCGATTCACGGTGGTCAACACGCACCTCGACGTGCTGTCCCCTCTGGCGCGCCGGCGGGCCGCGGAGGCGATCGTCGCGCGGGTGGGCGACGGTGCCGTGATCGTGACGGGTGACTTCAACGCGGGGCCGGCATCCCCGCCGCGCCGCATCCTCGAGGGGGCGGGGCTCGACGACAGCTGGGCGATCGCCCGCGCGCGTGTGAGCCCCGAGTGGTCGACGCATGTTCTCGGCGGTCGTCCCCGCGCCGGCGGCAACCGGATCGACGCGATCCACACACGCGGGTTCGATGTGGCGCGCGCTGGCATCGAGGGGCGCCCGACGCTCGGCGGATGGCCGTCGGATCACCTGCCCGTGCAGGCGGTTGTGCGGCAGCGGGCGGTGGCCGCGTGATCGAGCGCTTCCTGCGGCCCCCGGTCACCCCGGGCGAGTGGCTCGCCGACGCCGTCCGCGTCGTGGGGTTCCTGAGCGTGTTCATCGCCGCGATCGGATGGGGCGGCACCGACGCGGGCATCGTCGCGATCGGGCTCCCGGCCCTCGTCCTCCCCCGGTTCCTGGGGGCGCGCGCCGCGTTCGACATCATCTACTGCGTGAGCGTGCTCGTCGCCTCGTGGAGCAACGTCTTCGATCTGTACCGCACGGTGCCCGGCTGGGATCTCGTGGTGCACTTCGTGTGCACCGGTGTCCTCTCGCTCATGCTGTTCGTGCTGGCCTCCCGCATCGGCGTGGTGCCGGGTGGCCTCGACGAGGGCCAGGCCGCCCGCGTGCCGATCGTGATCGTCGGCATGACCGGCCTGGCGATCAGCGCCATCTGGGAGATGATCGAGTGGGCCGGGTACACCTTCGTCACGGAGGAGATCTTCGTCGCCTACGTCGACACGATCGGCGACATGGCGGCGGGTGGCCTCGGCGCGCTGCTGGCGGGAGTCATCGCCTCGCGTGTGCGGATGGTCGAGCCTCCCGTGCGCAGCCCGGACAGTCTCGTCTTCAGGGGCCGGAACGGCTGACCAGCAGGTAGTCGCCGACCCGCTCGCCCTTCGCGTCATCGCCCGGGGGCCGGTTCAAGACGGCGCAACACCGTGAGGGAGCATCCTCCCGGAAACGACGAAACCCCCGGCGAACCGGGGGTTTCTGTGGTGGCTCCGACGGGCGTCGATCCCGTGACCTCACGATTTTCAGTCGTGCGCTCTACCAACTGAGCTACAGAGCCGAAACGGCGGGTACTGCTTGCTGCCGTTCCTATACGAAAGGCCTTCCCGAATGAGAAGGCCCGTCGCTTGGAGCGACCCTGACGGGACTTGAACCCGCGACCTCCGCCGTGACAGGGCGGCACGCTAACCAACTGCGCTACAGGGCCAAACTATGGAATTGTATCAGAACGTGTGACCCCAACGGGATTCGAACCCGTGCTACCGCCGTGAAAGGGCGGCGTCCTAGGCCGCTAAACGATGGGGCCGAAGTGAACCTCGGGGCTCACGTGCCGACTGGAATAGCTTAAGCGCACCGCGCCGGATTCTCCAATTCGGGGCGCGTCCTCCCGCATCCCGGGCGAGTCGCCCCCATGATGGGCTGGCCCCCGCGCGACGTCGAACCCTGCCCCGCACGGTGGGACCGGCTCTGTTCCCCATGTGACGGGTGTTGTTAGTGTGACTGATGTGAATAAGGCGCGGACCACCCCGATGGACGCCCCGGAGGCCTCGGCGGAGGAGTGCGACTGCGCTCCCACCGTGGCCGAGCGCGCGCGCTTCTGGGCCCCCACATCATGGAGCCCCATCACCCGTCGCAGCGCCCTCGCGCTCGCGACCACGGGTGCGATCGCTCTCGGCGTCGGCATCAGCACAGGCGGCGGAGCGGCCTTCGCCGTCACCTACAACCCCGACGACTACCCCACGTGGGACGACGTCGTCGCGGCCAAGGGCAACCAGAGCGCCAAGGAAGGCGAGATCACCCGCCTCGAGGCGATGATCGCGCAGCTGCAGCAGCGCGTCGCCGAGGCGCAGGCCGCGGCCGAGGCGGCCGCCAACGAGTTCTACGAGGCCCAGCAGGCGTTCTTCGAGGCCGACTTCACGGCGCAGGAGCTGCAGAAGCAGGCCGACGACCAGGCCGCCATCGCCGATACCGCCGCCACGAACGCGGCCCGTGTGGCGTCGCAGCTCTCGCGCACCGGCGGCGACAGCACCTCGCTCGAGGTCCTGTTCGCCGGATCCGCGCAGAACGCCGACGACCTGCTCACCAAGCTCGGCCAGATGGACAAGCTCATCGGCGGCAGCGAGACCATCTACGCCGAGGCCGTCGCGGCCCGCGACTCGGCCCAGAGCCTGTCGGATCAGGCAGAGGTCGCCCGCACCGAGCGCGACCGTCTGCAGACGATCGCCGAAGAGAAGATGATCGCCGCGCAGAACGCGCAGCTGGCGGCCGAGCAGGCGCTCGCCGACCAGCAGACCCACATGGTCACCCTCGAGGCCCAGCTCTCGGCCCTGCGCGACACCACGAGCAAGACGGTCGCCGACTACGAGGCCGGCGTCGCGCAGAAGAAGGCGTACGAGGAAGAGCAGCGTCGCCTCGAAGAGCAGCGCCGCGCGGCCGCGGCCGCCGCCGCCGCGAAGGCCGCGCGCGAGCAGGCCGCTCGCGATGCCGCCGCCCGCGCCGCGGCCGAGGCCGCCGCGAACGCCGGCGGCGGGGGCGGTGCGCCCGCACCCGGCGGCGGAGGCGCCACCACGGGTGGCGCAGCCCAGGGCAGCGGCTGGGCTCGCCCCAGCGACGGCTGGCGCACCTCGGGCTACGGCCGCCGCCCGCGCATGTGCGGCCCGAGCTACTGCGGTTCGACCATGCACGCCGGCATCGACCTCGCGGCCGGCTGCGGCTCGCCGATCTACGCGGCCGCCAACGGCACCGTCGTCTACGCCGGCTACAACGGCGGCTACGGCAACTACATCCGCCTCGACCACGGCGGCGGCGTCGGCACCGGCTACGGCCACATCGTCAACGGCGGCATCATCGTCGGCTACGGCCAGTACGTGCGCGCCGGCCAGGTCATCGCCTACGAGGGCAACACCGGAAACTCGTTCGGCTGCCACGTGCACTTCGAGGTCTACGTCGGCGGCGGCACGACGGATCCCGGCCCCTGGATGTCGGCGCGCGGCGTCAACACGTACTGAACCCACGAGAAAGGGCCCGGCGCAAGCCGGGCCCTTTCCGTATGTCTGTGCGTCAGTCGCGCGTGTTCGGCGCCTCGCCGGCACCCTGGGTGCGGGTCTGCTGCTCGTGCTGCTCGAAGCGCTCGTAGGCCTCGGTCACCAGGCGCTCGGCCTCGGCGGCGTCGCCCCAGGCGTCGACCTTGACCCACTTGTTGGGCTCGAGGTCCTTGTAGTGCTCGAAGAAGTGCGCGATCTCCTTCTTCGTGTACTCGGCCAGGTCGTCGATGTCCTGGATGTGCTCCCAGCGCGGGTCCTTCGCGAGCACCGCGATGACCTTGTCGTCGCCGCCGGCCTCGTCCGACATCTTCAGGACGGCCACGGGGCGCACCTTCACACCCACACCCGGATAGACCGAGTGGTCCATGACGACCAGGACGTCCAGCGGGTCGCCGTCCTCGCCGAGCGAGTTCTCGAAGAACCCGTAGTCGGTCGGGTAGCCGAACGTCGTGTACAGCACACGGTCGAGGAAGACCCGGCCCGTGCCGTGGTCGACCTCGTACTTCACGCGGCTGCCGCGCGGGATCTCGATGACTGCGTCGTAGGCGCCCATGCCGGTTGCTCCTTGAAAATCAGGGGATCTGCCGGAGCCAGCCTAGTTGGCTTCGCCGCCGTCGTCGGGGCGGTGGCCCGCCGCGGCGTCCCGCTAGCGTAGACGCGTGCTCGATCCTGCCGTCGCCGCCACCCGTCTCGCCGTCCGCACCGCCCTCTCGGACGTGCCCGAGGGGTCGGTCGTGCTCGTCGCGCTGTCCGGCGGGGCCGACTCGCTGGCGCTCGCTGCCGCGGTCGCGCACGAGGCCAGGGCGCGCGGCATCCGCGTCGCCAGCGTGACCGTCGATCACGGCCTGCAGGAGGGATCGGATCGGATCGCGCGCGCCGCGGGCGACAAGGCGGCGGCCCTCGGGATCGATCCGCTCATCGTCGCGGTCGAGATCGGTTCGGACGTCCGGGCGGCCGGCGGCCTCGAGGCCGCGGCGCGCGAGGCCCGCTACTCGGTGCTGCGCGATGCGGCGGCCGACGCGGGGGCCGCAGCCGTCTTCCTCGGGCACACGCTCGATGACCAGGCCGAGACGGTGCTGCTCGGCCTCGCACGCGGTGCGGGCGGCACGAGCCTCGCCGGTATGGCGCCGGTCCGCGAGGACGAGCGAGGTGTGCGGTGGGTGCGTCCGCTGCTGGGCCTGCGCCGCGAGACCACGGTCGGCGCGTGCGCCGCCCAGGGGCTCGAGCCGTGGGAGGACCCGCACAACTCGGACGCCCGCTTCTCGCGCGTCCGGGTGCGCGAGCGCGTCCTGCCCGTCCTCGAGCGCGAGCTCGGCCCGGGCATCGCCGAGGCGCTGGCCCGCACGGCCGAGCAGCTGCGCGAGGACTCCGAGGCCTTCGCCGACATGATCGACGAGACCATCGAGGACATCGTCGAGCACGCCGAGGCCGGCATCGCCGTGTCGGTCGCCGCGCTCGCCGCGAACCCTCCCGCGCTGCGCCACCGGATCATCCGCCACGTCGTGCAGGCCGAGTTCGGCGCCGCCCTCACGCGCGTCCAGACGCTCGAGGTCGCCCGCCTCGCGACCCACTGGTCCGGCCAGGGCCCGATCGACCTGCCGTCGTGCACGGCAAGCCGCGAGAACGCCCTGATCATCTTCACTTCCCGCACGTAGACTCGGCACATGCGCGCGGCCGACATCCCGAACGACCTCACGACCGTCCTCGTCACCGAGGAGCAGATCGACGTCAAGCTCGCAGAGCTCGCGCGTCAGGTCGAGCAGGACTACGAGGGCAAGCGGCTCCTCCTCGTCGGCGTGCTGAAGGGCGCGGTCATGGTCATGGCCGACTTCGCGCGTCACCTCAAGCGCGACATCGCCATGGACTGGATGGCCGTCTCCAGCTACGGCAGCTCCACGAAGTCGAGCGGCGTCGTGCAGATCCGGAAGGACCTCGACACCGATCTGGGCGGCTGGCACGTGCTGATCGTCGAGGACATCATCGACTCGGGTCTGACGCTGAGCTGGCTGCTCGAGAACTTCGCCTCGCGCGGGGCCGAGTCGGTCGAGGTGCTTGCGCTCCTCCGCAAGCCCGAGGCCGCGAAGGTCGAGATCGATTGCCGCTACCTCGGCTTCGACATCCCCACCGAGTTCGTCGTCGGCTACGGCCTCGACTACGCCGAGCGCTACCGCAACCTCCGCGACGTCGCCGTGCTCGCACCGCACGTCTACGCCTGAGGGGCCGAGTACGGCTCACCCGTACGCCATGGGCGAATCCCGGTGAAGGCATAGGCATCCCCGGGTAACGTGAGCGGAACCATGGACTTCAAGAAGCTGACGCGCAATCCGCTGATCTATGTGCTGCTGATCGGCCTTCTTCTCGTGGTCGGCTTCTCGCTGATCTCGAGTCTCACGGGAACCCGTCAGGTGACGACCCAGCAGGGTCTCGAGCTGCTCGCGGGTGACACCGTCGAGAAGGTGCTCATCACCGACGGCGACCAGCGCGTCGACCTGCATCTGTCGAAGGCCCATGACGGCGCGACGGACGTGCAGTTCTACTACGTCGGCGCGCGTGCCGACGAGGTGGTCGCGGCGGTCGAGAAGGCCGAGCCGAAGGACGGCTTCAACGACGCCGTCCCGCGCGCCTCCTGGTTCGACAGCCTGCTGTCGCTGCTGCTGCCGATGCTGCTGCTCGGAGTCCTGTTCTGGTTCCTGCTGTCGAGCGCCCAGGGTGGCGGCGGCAAGGTCATGCAGTTCGGCAAGTCGCGCGCCAAGCTCTCGAACAAGGAGCACCCGGACGTCACGTTCGCCGACGTCGCGGGTGCCGACGAGGCGCTCGAGGAGCTCGCCGAGATCAAGGACTTCCTGAAGGATCCGGCCAAGTACCAGGCGCTCGGCGCCAAGATCCCCAAGGGCGCCCTGCTGTACGGCCCTCCCGGAACCGGCAAGACCCTGCTCGCCCGCGCCGTCGCCGGCGAGGCCGGGGTGCCGTTCTACTCGATCTCGGGATCGGACTTCGTCGAGATGTTCGTGGGTGTCGGCGCGAGCCGCGTCCGCGACCTGTTCACGCAGGCGAAGGAGAACTCGCCCGCGATCATCTTCATCGACGAGATCGACGCCGTCGGCCGCCACCGCGGCGCAGGCATGGGCGGCGGTCACGACGAGCGCGAGCAGACGCTGAACCAGATGCTCGTCGAGATGGACGGCTTCGACCCCAAGCAGAACGTCATCGTCATCGCGGCGACGAACCGCCCCGACATCCTAGACCCGGCGCTGCTGCGCCCCGGCCGCTTCGACCGTCAGATCGGCGTCGACGCCCCGGATCTCGCCGGTCGCCGCAAGATCCTCGACGTGCACGGCCGCGGCAAGCCGCTGGCCGACAGCGTCGACCTCGACGTCGTGGCCCGCAAGACGCCGGGCTTCACCGGTGCCGATCTCGCCAACGTGCTCAACGAGGCCGCCCTGCTGACGGCCCGCTCGAACGCGCAGCTCATCGACAACCGCGCGCTCGACGAGGCCATCGACCGCGTCATCGCCGGCCCGCAGCGCCGCACCCGCGTGATGAACGACAAGGAGAAGCTCATCACCGCGTACCACGAGGGCGGTCACGCGCTCGCGGCGGCGGCGATGAACCACACCGACCCGGTCACCAAGATCACGATCCTGCCCCGCGGCAAGGCGCTCGGCTACACGATGGTGCTGCCGCTCGAGGACAAGTACTCGGTCACGCGCAACGAGCTGCAGGATCAGCTCGCCTACGCCATGGGCGGTCGCGTCGCCGAGGAGATCGTGTTCCACGACCCCACCACCGGCGCCTCGAACGACATCGAGAAGGCCACGGGCATCGCCCGCAAGATGGTCACCGAGTACGGCATGACCACTGACGTGGGCCCCGTCAAGCTGGCCTCCGCCAGCGGCGAGGTGTTCATGGGCCGCGACATGGGTCACGGCCGCGAGTACTCCGAGCGGGTCGCCGAGCGCATCGACGCCGAGGTGCGCGGGCTCATCGAGCAGGCGCACAACGAGGCGTACGAGGTCATCAACGCCAACCGCGACGTGCTCGACCGTCTCGCCCTCGAGCTGCTCGAGAAGGAGACCCTCGACCACAACCAGCTCGAGGACATCTTCAAGGACGTCCGCAAGCTGCCGCCGCGCCCGCAGTGGCTCTCGAGCGAGGAGCGCCCCGTCTCGACCCTGCCGCCCGTGCAGGTGCCGCGTCGCGCCGACCAGGTCGCGGTCGCCGCCACCGTCGCCTCGGACCAGCCCGCGCCGGCTCCCACGGCTCACCCCGTCACCGGACCGCAGACGCGCCCGGCCACCGCCTGACGACGCCCCGGGACGAACGGATGTCCGTCGACAGGGAGCGCGTCGCCGCGCTGGTGACCGAGCTGCTGATCGCGATCGGCGAGGATCCGGATCGCCCGGGTCTCAAGCAGACGCCGCAGCGGGTGGCCGACGCGTACGCCGAGTTCTTCGCGGGCGTCGGCGAGGATCCGTCCGAGCCGCTCGCGCACACGATCAGCGTGTCGCACGGCCCCGCCCCCGACACGATCCCGTCCGGTGCGGTGGTGCTGCGCGACATCCGGTTCCGCTCGGTGTGCGAGCATCACCTGCTTCCCTTCGCCGGCCGCGCGCACATCGCGTACCTGCCGGGGGAGCAGGTCGTCGGGCTCGGCGCCCTGCCGAAGGTCGTCGACATCCTCGCCGCCCGCCCGCAGGTGCAGGAGCGCCTCGGCGAGCAGATCGCCGACACCGTCGCCTCGTCGCTCGACGCCCGCGGCGTGCTCGTGGTGCTCGACGCCCAGCACCAGTGCGTGACGATGCGGGGCTCGCGCCAGTCCGACTCGTCCACGCTCACGGTGGCCGCCCGCGGCGAGCTGGCCGAGCCGTCCGCCCGCGCCGAGATCATCGCGCTGATCGCGCCGCCGTCCGCCGCGTCGCCCGCGAGCGCGCACGGCCGTGCCGGCGCCGATGACACCGCGGGCGACGCCCGATGACCGAGATCTGGGCCGTCGTCAACGTCACGCCCGACTCGTTCTCCGACGGCGGCCGCTACCTCGATCCGTCCGCTGCGATCGCGCACGGCCGCGCGCTGCGGGCCCAGGGCGCGCACGTCCTCGATGTCGGGGGCGAGTCGACGCGGCCCGGCTCCCAGCCCGTCGGGGCCGACGAGGAGATCCGGCGCATCCTGCCCGTTGTCACCGCCCTCGCCGCCGACGGCGCCGTGGTGAGCATCGACACGTACCGGGCCGCGACGGCGCGCGAGGCCGTCGCCGCCGGCGCCCGCATCGTGAACGACGTCTCGGGCGGGCTGGCCGACCCGGCGCTCCTCGACGTCGTCGCCGAGACGGGGGCGACGGTGGCACTCGGTCACTGGCGCGGGCCGTCCGCCGACATGTACGCCCGCGCGTCCTACGACTCCATCGGCGCCGACGTCGCGGCCGAGCTGCGCGAGCGGGCCGACGCCGCGCTGGCCGCCGGTGTGCACCCAGACCGGATCATCCTGGACCCGGGTGTCGGGTTCGCGAAGGCCGGCGAGCAGAACTGGGCGCTGCTGCGCGAGCTCGCCGCCATCGAGGCGCTCGGGTACCCGATCCTGATCGGCACGTCGCGCAAGAGGTTCCTCGTCTCCGCCCTCGGCGACGAGGCGACGCAGGATCAGAAGGATCTCGCGACCGCGGTCACCAGCGTGCTCGCGGCGCAGCAGGGGGTGCACGCGGTGCGTGTGCACAACGTCGCCGCGACGCGCGATGCGCTCGCGGTGCTCGACGCCTGGAGGGGCTGACATGACATCCGACGAGGCCGTCGAGCTGATCGAGGAGTCGACGGGAGAGATCGAGCTGAAGGGCCTGCGCGTCTTCGGGCGCCACGGGGTCTTCGACTTCGAGCGCGAGAACGGGCAGGAGTTCGTCATCGACGTGAACCTGCAGCTCGCCGAGGGCGTCGCCGAGCGGGCGGCGGCGAGCGACGACGTCGTCGACACCGTGCATTACGGGGAGCTGGCCGAGAAGATGGCCGCGATCGTCGGCGGCGAGCCCGTCAACCTCATCGAGACGCTCGCCCGCCGTCTTGCCGACGCCGTCATGGAGGACCCGAGGATCTCCGTCACGCGGGTCACCGTGCACAAGCCGCAGGCGCCGATCGCGTTGCAGTTCGAGGACGTCTCGGTGTCCTGGACGTCGGCGCGCTACCCGTCCTCCCCCGTGGAGCTGTCGTGATCGCCACCTGCGCCACCCCGTTCCGCGCCGCCGCGGCGGCACCCCGCGCGACCAGCCCCGGGAGGTGGCTCGCATGAGCAAGGACCTCACCCGCCCGCTCGGCGCTCCGCCCGCGCGCGGGCAGCGTCCGGCCGTGACGGCCGTGGTGGCCCTGGGGGCGAACCTGGGGGAGCGGGCCGCGACCCTCGACGACGCCATCGCCGAGCTGCGGCGCCTGCCGCTGGTCGACGAGGTGCGGGCCTCGGATCCGATCGAGTCGATCGCCGTGACCGTCGACGGGCCGGACGAGACGGCCCCGCGCTACCTGAACGGCGTCGCGCTGGTGTCGACGCGTCTGGCTCCGTCGGTGCTGCTCGGCATGCTGCACGCGATCGAGGCCCGGCACGGTCGCGAGCGTCGCGAGCGCTGGGGGGCCCGCACCCTCGACCTCGATCTCATCGCGTACGGCGACGTCGTCTCGGACGACGAGAGCCTGCTGCTGCCGCACCCGCGCGCCCACGAGCGCGACTTCGTCCTCGCCCCGTGGCTGCAGGTCGATCCGGACGCCGTGCTGCCCGGCCGCGGCCGCGTCGCCGACCTGCTCGCCGCGCTGCGGGAGGGGTCGGCGTGAAGCGCACATCGCCCCTCGCCCTCATCGTCGCGGCCGTCCTCGGCGGCGGGGTCGGGTTCCTGGCCGATCATCTCCTCACCCTCGGGGGGCGACCGACGTTCACGCCCGCCATCGGGCTGCCGATCCTGCTCGCCCTGCTGGGCCTGCTCTGCGTCGGGCTCGCGCTGCCGGTCCGCCGATCGGTCCGCACCCCCGGCGCCCCGAAGGTGGACCCCTTCGCCGCGGTGAGGATCGCGATCCTCGCGAAGGCATCGAGCGTGGTGGGCGCGGTCTTCGGCGGTGCCGCCGCCGGCCTGCTGCTCTACGTCTCGACACGGCCCGTGACCCCGGCGCTAGGCTCGATGGCGACGACCATCGCGACCATCGCGGCGGGCGCCGTGCTGGTGGCGGCGGCCCTGGTCGCGGAGCATTTCTGCAGCCTCCCGAAGGACCCCGATGAGCGACAGCCCGACGACCCCCAGCCCGGAGAGCCCGCGCACTGATCCGGCCCCCGGGGTCGACCCGATCCTGGACGCGGGGACGTACACGACCCTGCGCGAGCCCCGCGCCTCGGGCCGCCTCGCCCTCGACGGGGCATGGCACCAGATCTCGCCCAAGTACGTCGTCTCGCAGACGCTGCAGAACGTCGCGGCGATCGTCATCACGGTCGCGGTCTGGCTTGTGATCGGCCTGTTCACGGACCAGTGGTGGCACTCGATCGCGGCCGGGATCATCGTGGGCATCACGCTGTTCGCGCAGATCGTGCTGCCGCGGCAGGCCCGCGCGCTCGGCTACATGCTGCGCGCCGACGACCTCGTGTTCCGCCGCGGGATCCTGTGGCAGCGCATGGTCGCCGTGCCGTACGGCCGCATGCAGCTCATCGACATCACGCACGGGCCGCTCGACCGCGCGTTCGGCATCTCCAAGCTCAAGATGGTGACGGCCGCCGCGACGAGCGGCGTCGAGATCCCCGGACTCGCGCTCGGGGCGTCCGAGGCGCTGCGCGACACCCTCATCGAGGTCGCCGAGACCCGCCGGACCGGGCTGTGAGCACTCCGCAGGCGCCCGCTGCCCCGCTTGCGGGAGGCGGGACGTCATCGCTCGCCGACGGCGTCTGGCACCGCCTGCACCCGCTGACGCCCCTGTTCCAGGGCGGCCTGGTGCTGATCATCGTCGCGGGTGTGGTCATCTCGAACTTCCGCGATCACGCCATCTTCTGGGCGATCTCGATCTTCGCGCCGTCCGAGGCGGGGGAGCTCGTCTCGGCCCCCGAGGACGAATGGGTCGGCTTCCTGGTCGAGAACAACCTCATCGTCGTCGGGCTGCTGGTGGTGCTCGCGATCCTGGTGATCCTCATCGGCATCTTCTGGATGATCTGGCGCTTCCACCAGTTCCGGATCTCGGATGACGAGGTCGAGGTGCGCAAGGGCATCGTGTTCCGGTCTCACCGGCGCGCGCCGCTGGATCGGGTGCAGGGCGTCAACCTGACCCGGCCCTTCCCCATGCGCCTGATCGGCATGGCCAAGCTCGAGGTGCTGGGCGCCGGCACCGGCGCGAACGTCGATCTCGAGTACCTCTCGACGACGAAGGCCGAGGAGGTGCGCGCCGACATCCTGCGCCTCGCCTCCGGCGCCCGCGCGGCGCGTGAGGCGGCGCGGGACGCCGCCGAGGGGATCGTGCGCCCGCCCCACGAACGCCTCGTCGATTCGCTGAGCCACGGCGTCACGGGCCTCATCGAGGGCGTGGATCATCAGGACGTCGCGCCCGAGAGCGTGGTGCACATCCCCGCCGGGCGCCTGATCGGCGCCTACCTGCTCGACGGCATCTGGTGGCTCGTCGGCTTCGGCGTGCTGTGGGTCGGCTCGGTGCTGGTTCCGCTGCTGATCGCGGGCGACGAGCCCGGGTGGGGCGGCATCTCGCTGGCGATCGGCCTGGGCGCCGGTGTGCCGATGGCGTTCGCCGTCGTGGCGATCATGTGGGCGCAGATCTCGAAGTCGCTGCGGTACGCGATCGCGCCGACGCCGGACGGGATCCGCGTGACCTTCGGCCTGCTGACGACCGTCACCGAGACACTGCCGCCCGGCCGCATCTACGCGGTCGAGGTGTCGCAGTCGCTGCTGTGGCGCCCGTTCGGATGGTGGACGATCCGGATCAACCGCATGAGCGGCAAGAGCGCCGAGCAGCAGGCCTCGGGCAGCGCGCAGCAGTTCAACACCGTGCTGCCGGTCGGCACACGGGCCGACGTCGAGCGGGTGCTGGCGCTGCTGCTGCCGGGAGTGCCCGTCGAGCACGGCCCCCTGATGTGGGAGGACGGGCTGCTCGGGCCGACCACGGGCGCCGTCGACCCGTACAAGACCATGGCCCCGCGCGCCTGGTGGCGCCGGCCGTTCTCGTGGAAGCGGCACGGCTTCGCCCTCACCGGCGAGGCGCTGATGTTCCGCCGAGGCATGGTGTGGCGCAAGCTCGCCGTGTACCCGCTCGCCCGACTGCAGGCTGTATCGGTGCAGCAGGGGCCGATCGACCGCCTGCAGCGCGTCGCCGCCGCTCAGGTGCACACCGTGGTGGGGCCGGTGTCCGGTCATGTGGTGGGCCTCGATCGAGACGACGCCATCGAGCTGCTACAGCGTGTCAGCGCCGCGGCCGTCGCGGCCGCCCGCGCCGACCAGACGCACCGCTGGTCGCAGCACCGCGCCGCATCCGCCGCATACGGAGCATCCGGAGCACCGCTCGCCCCTGCCGTTCCGTCCGCGCCGGTGGCGCCGGCTGCGCCGGAGGGGCTCGGATGAGGCGGGACGGGCGGCTCGGCGTCGGCATCATCGGCGCCGGGCGGGTGGGCCCGATCGTCGGCGCCGCGCTCGCCGGAGCGGGGCACGCGCTCACCGGCATCACCAGCGGGTCCGATGACGAGCGTGTGAGCGCGATCCTGCCCGGGGTGCCCGTGCTCGACGCCCTGGAGGTGGCCCGTCGCAGCGAGCTCGTGATCGTCGCCGTGCCGCACAGCGAGCTGCCCGGGCTCGTCTCGGGCCTCGCCGAGCTCGGCGCATGGCAGATGGGGCAGCTCGTGCTGCACACCGATCCCGCCTACGGCATCGATGTGCTGCGGCCGGCGGCCGAGCAGGGCGCCATCCCGCTCGCGGTGCACCCGGCGATCGCGTTCACCGGCACGAGCATGGATCTGCGCCAGCTCGCCGCCTCGTACGCGGCCGTCACGGCGCCCGGGGCCGTGCTCCCGATCGCGCAGGCCCTGGCCGTCGAGCTCGGTTGCGAGCCGATCGTCGTGGCCGAGGAGGACCGGGCGGCGTACGCCGAGGCGATCGCCACGGCGGCGGAGTTCTCGCGCCAGATCGTGCACCAGGCCACGGGGCTGCTGCGCGGCATCGGCATCGAGAACCCCGGCGGCTACCTGTCGGCGCTGGTGCGCTCGACCGTGGATCACGCGCTGGCCGAGGCGTCGCCGACGGTGATCCTGCCTCCGGAGGACTGAAAAGGCGCTCAGCCGCACGCCCATAGAATTGGGCGCATGTCTGAGACCCCCGCCGAGAACGCACCCGAGCCCACCGAAGAGGACATCTTCGAGCAGAAGGCCGTGCGTCTCGCCAAGCGCGAGCGGCTGATCGCCGAGCGCGCGTCGGCCGCCGGCGGCGCCTACCCGGTGTCGGTCCCGGTGACCCACACGATCCCCGCCCTGCGCGCGCAGTACGGCGACCTCGAGGCCGGCGCCGAGACGGGCGAGCAGGCGGCCGTCGCGGGCCGCATCGTCTTCAGCCGCAACACCGGCAAGCTCTGCTTCGCGAGCCTGCAGTCCGGCGACGGATCGCGGATCCAGGCGATGATCTCGCTGGCGAACGTCGGGGACGAGTCGCTGCAGCGCTGGAAGGACCTCGTCGACCTGGGTGACCACGTCGCCGTCTCGGGCGAGATCATCTCGAGCCGCCGCGGCGAGCTGTCGATCATGGTGTCGGCCTGGGAGATCGCGGCCAAGGCGCTCCTGCCGCTGCCCAACCTGCACACCGAGCTCAACGAGGAGAGCCGCGTTCGCAGCCGCTTCCTCGACCTGATCGTGCGCGATACCGCTCGCACCACGGTCAAGGCGCGCGCCACGGTGAACGCCAGCCTGCGCAGCACGTTCGCGTCGCACGAGTTCACCGAGGTCGAGACCCCGATGCTGCAGGTGCAGCCGGGTGGGGCGTCGGCTCGTCCGTTCGTCACGCACTCGAACGCGTTCGACACCGAGCTCTACATGCGCATCGCCCCGGAGCTCTACCTGAAGCGCGCGGTCGTCGGCGGCATCGATCGGGTGTTCGAGATCAACCGCAACTTCCGCAACGAGGGAGCGGACTCGACGCACAGCCCCGAGTTCGCGATGCTCGAGGCCTACCAGGCGTACAGCGACTACAACGGCATCGCCGACCTCACGCAGGAGCTGATCCAGAACGCCGCGATCGCCGTCGCGGGATCGACGACGGTCACGTGGGCCGACGGCACCGAGTTCGACCTCGGCGGCCAGTGGGATCGCGTCTCGATGTACCCCTCCCTGTCGGAGGCCGCGGGCGTGCAGGTCACTCCCGACACCACGGTCGACGAGCTGCTGAAGCTCGCCGGCGACAACGGCGTCGAGATCCCGAAGCACGTCACGCACGGAAAGCTCGTGGAGGAGCTCTGGGAGCACTTCGTCAAGCAGCACCTCACGCGCCCGACCTTCGTCATGGACTTCCCGGTCGACACCAGCCCCCTCGTGCGCGAGCACCGCTCGATCGCCGGCGTGGTCGAGAAGTGGGACCTGTACGTGCGCGGTTTCGAGCTGGCCACCGGCTACTCGGAGCTCGTCGACCCCGTCATCCAGCGCGAGCGCTTCGTCGAGCAGGCCAAGCTCGCCGACCGCGGTGACGACGAGGCCATGCGCATCGACGAGGAGTTCCTGCGCGCGCTCGAGCACGGCATGCCGCCGACCGGCGGCATGGGCATGGGCATCGACCGCCTGCTGATGGCGATCACGGGCCTCGGCATCCGCGAGACGATCCTCTTCCCGCTCGTCAAGTGACGGCACGCTGACCCCTGCGCTCACGGGGTCACGCGGCGCTGGAGCGGTCGTAGACCCAGGCGGGCAGGTGGTGGTTCGCGATCATCGTCGCCACGATGCCTGCGAGACCGTGGTCGGGATCGACCTCGCGGGCGAGGCCCACGTAGTGCGCCGCGTGGGTCGAGTTCCCCAGCGCCCACGAGAGCCACGCCGCGGCGACCAGCGGGCCGGCGCGCCGAGCCCGGGGCGCGGCCGACGCGGCGCGCTTGGCGAGGGCGAGGGCGGTGCGCAGGCGCGCGGGATCCGGACGGCGCCCCTCGCCCGCCAGGCGCAGGGCGCCCTCGTGCGGTCGTCGCTCTCCCCGTGACCACGCCAGCTGCCAGGCCCAGATCGCCCGGCCCTCCGCGAGGTCACCGGCCCATTGCGTCAGGGCCATGTCGCGGCTCAGGGGGAGGTCGAGCAGCTGGATCAGCTGGGCGAGGTCCTCCGCGTCGAGGAGCTCCGGGTCGTCGAGCACAAAGCTCTCGATCATCTCGGGGAACACCGGCGACGTGGGGGCGAGCCGGTTCTCGCGCAGCCACTGCCCCACCCGCTCGCGCTCGACCAGATCGGACGGCGGCAGCTCGGCGCCCGCGTGCTGGTCGGCCAGAGGCTCTCCGCTCCCGGGCCACGCGACGCGCTCGGCGGCGATGTCGTCGAGGGGCCGGGCGGCGTAGGGCGCGTCGGGCTCGATGTACGACCCCCAGCCGTCCGAGGCCACGCACAGCGCGTCGACCAGGCCGTACTCGGCCGCGTCGATGCACCGCAGGAGCGCGTCGACGAAACCGGCCCGGGCGATCCGGCCCTCGGGACCGCGGAAGGCGTCTTCGGTGTAGACGACGACGGCCACCCGATCGGCGAGCGGCAGACGGGCGAACGAGCCGAGGACGGCCGCGGCGAGCTCGGAGCACTCGTCGGGGGACAGGCCCTCCGGCGGAAGGTCGATGCGCATGCCGCCTTGGCTGCGCGAGCCCCCGAACGGCACGAGCACAACGCTGTCCCGCGGGCGGCAGCCCACGAGGTGCGGCACCATCGAGAGGAAGTCGGCGGCTCCGGCGGCGCGGACGATGTGCGGGGCGATGGGGTGCGTGGTGGTCATGAACCGAGCCTGGGAGCCGAGCACTCGGCCGCACGAGGCGTGTGGGGCGAGGGGCCGCGTGGCGCGCCCCTGTGAGCGAGTCAGCGCGGAGCTTGTGCACAGCCCCACGGCGTAGGATCGCCGTGTGGACGAGTACTGGGTGGCAGTGGTGTGGTCGCTCCTGCCGACCGTGGTGATCCTGGCGATCTTCTGGTGGATCCTGCGCGGCATCCTGCGCTTCGATCGCACCGAGCGCCGCGCGTACTCGCGCATCGAGGCGGAGGAGCGCGCCAAGCGCGGTCTGCCCGCCCACCCCGCCGAGTAAGGCCCATCCGGGCACGCGCCCGTCGGTGTCCGTGGGCACCGCTACGCTGGTGCCGACAGCGAAGGGGGCCGGATGCAGCTGTTCATCGACCCGTCCTGGTCGCTCGCGATCGTCACGATCGTCGACATGGCGATCCGTGTGCTGGCCGTCATCATCGTGCCGCGCAACCGCCGCCCCACGGCGGGCATGGCCTGGCTCCTCGCGATCTTCTTCCTGCCGGTGCCGGGACTGCTGCTGTTCCTGCTGATCGGCAACCCTCGCCTGCCTCGCCATCGCCGCGTGCGCCAGCGCGAGATCAACCAGTACATCCGCGACGCGCGCTCGCACCTCGAGCGCGGCAGCCTGCGCCCGAACGAGCCGGCCTGGTTCACCTCGCTCGTCCGCATGAACCGCGAGCTCGGCGCCATGCCGCTCACGGGCGACAACGGCGCGCAGCTGTTCACGCAGTACGCCGACAGCCTCGCCGAGATGGCCGCGTCCATCCGCGCCGCCCGCGAGTACGTGCATCTCGAGATGTACATCCTGAAGTCCGATCCGGCCACCGACGACCTGTTCCGCGCGATGGAGGAGGTGCGCGAGCGCGACATCCCCGTCCGCGTGATCCTGGATCACTGGGCGAACCTGTCGAAGCCGTTCCACCGTCGCACGCTGCGACGGCTCGATGCGATGGGCGCCGACTGGCACTTCGCGCTGCCGATCCAGCCGCTCAAGGGGCGCTGGCAGCGGCCGGATCTGCGCAACCACCGCAAGATCCTCGTGGTCGACGGCGACGTGGCGTTCCTCGGATCGCAGAACGTCACCGACGCCAGCTACAACGTGAAGAGGAACATCCGCCGCGGCCTGCAGTGGGTCGACGTCATGGTCAAGCTCGACGGCCCGATCGTCTCGAGCGTGAACGCGGTGTTCCTCTCCGACTGGGTCAGCGAGGCGCATGAGGTGCCCGAGGGCATCGACCTCAAGGAGATGGAAGCGGGATCCGGCGACCTCGATTGCCAGGTGGTGCCGTCGGGCCCCGGCTTCGAGGTCGAGAACAACCTGCGGCTCTTCCTCGGGCTGCTGTACGCGGCGCAGAAGCAGATCATCATGGTCAGCCCCTACTTCGTGCCCGACGAGGCCCTGCTGCTCGCCGTCACCGCGGCCACCAAGCGCGGCGTCCAGGTCGAGCTGTTCGTCTCGGAGGAGAGCGACCAGGCCGTCGTCTTCCACGCGCAGCGCAGCTACTACGAGGCGCTGCTGCGGGCAGGGGTGCGCATCTGGCTGTACCCGAAGCCGTACATCCTGCACACGAAGGGCCTCACGGTCGACGACGAGGTCGCCGTCATCGGCTCGAGCAACATGGACATGCGTTCGTTCGGCCTGAACATGGAGATCTCGCTGCTGGTGCGCGGTGACGAGTTCGTCCAGCAGATGCGCCGCCTCGAGGGTGACTACCGGCAGATGAGCCGCGAGCTCACCCTCGAGGAGTGGAAGCGCCAGCCGCTGCGCTCCACCATCCTCGACAACCTCGCCCGCCTGACGAGCTCGCTGCAGTAACGCGGCGCGCGCCGGCGGTCGGGGCCTGGGCGGCCCTCGTCAGCGGGGCAGCTCCAGGTGGTCCCGGGGGAGGCTGACCAGCAGCGCCCCCGGCTCGACGCGCACGGACATGCGCGTCGCCTCGCCGAACTCGTCGCCGTCCAGCTGCACGGGCTGGGGGATCGGAGTGGCGGCCTCGGCGGCGATGCCGCGCAGGTACAGCACCGACGTGGAGCGCCCGCGGCGCTCGAGCACGGCGCGGCCGGCGCGCGAGCGGCGCAGCACCGAGTTGTCCCACCAGACCCTGCGCCACACGCCCAGCCAGCCGAACGGCCCCGTGGCCTGCACGAGCGCCACATCCAGCTCGCCGTCGACGATCGAGCCGTCCGGGATCAGCGAGATGCCGCCGGGCAGCTCGCCGCAGTTGGCGAAGAGGATCGACTGCACCTTCGCCGAGCGCAGCTTGGACGACGTCGGGAGCGGCTGCGTGCGGGTGTCGCCCGACACCCGGCGGTTCTTCACGATCTCGTAGACGACGCGGAAGGGCTGCGCTCCCGCGAGCGAGCGGGCGGCGCCGTCGACGTAGGCCATCCAGCCGATGTTCTTCTTCAGCTCGGGGCTCGTGTTGGCGATCATCGCGGCGTCCAGGCCCATCCCGGCCATGACCACGAACGCATGCTCCTCGATGTGGCCGTCGACCCGGCGGATCGTGGCGACGCAGATGTCGACCGGCATGTGCTCCTCGCCGAACGTCGCCGCGATCACCCGATCCTGGTCGTCCAGCGGCAGAAGCAGATTGCGGGCGAGCAGGTTGCCGGTGCCGCTCGGCACGATGGTGAGCGGCACGCCCGTGCCGCGGATCGCCTCGGACACCGCGCGCACGGTGCCGTCCCCGCCGGCCACGAGCAGGGCATCGATCCCCTCGGCCAGCGCATCGCGGGTGAGCTGCTGACCCGGATCCTCGATCGTCGTCTCGAGCAGCAGAGGCGGCTGCCAGCCGGCCTCGGACGAGTGCCGCTCGACCAGTGCGCACAGTGTCGGCCCATCCACCTTGATCGGGTTGAAGATGAGCGCGGCGCGCGGGGTCTCTTCAGCAGCGTGCGTCATGGCGCCAGCCTATGGCCCGGGGCTCGCGCTCGGACCTACGATGACCGGATGAGCGATGGGACGGCGGACGAGGGATTCCTCACGGGGCCGGAAGAGCCCGCAGGCGTGACGATGTTCGGGCCGGACTTCCCGTTCCCGTTCGACGACTGGATCGCCCACCCCGCGGGGCTCGGATCGATCCCACCCGAGGCGCACGGCAGCGAGGTCGCGATCATCGGGGCGGGCCTTGCCGGGATGGTGGCGGCGTACGAGCTGATGAGCCTCGGGCTGAAGCCGGTGATCTACGAGCCCACGCGGATCGGCGGGCGCCTGCGCACGCACCGGTTCGAGGGCGGCGACGGCGCCGTGGCCGAGCTCGGCGGCATGCGGTTCCCGTCGTCGGGGCGCGCGTTCTTCCACTACGTCCGGCGGCTCGGGCTGACCGACCGCCCGTTCCCGAACCCGCTGACCGAGGCGGCCGGATCCACCGTGATCGACCTGTGGGGACAGACGCACTACGGGCGCACGCTCGATGACCTGCCGCCGTTCTTCCGCGAGGTGTCGGACGCGTGGGACGCCGCCCTCGAGGAGATCGGCTTCGGCGCCCTGCAGGACGCGATCGCCCGCCGCGACCCGGTCGCGTTGAAGGAGCGCTGGGACGAGCTGGTGCGGGTGTGGGACGACCGCACCTTCTACGACTTCGTGGCCTCGTCGGAGGCGTTCTCGAAGCTTTCTTTCCGACACCGGGAGGCGTTCGGCCAGGTCGGCTTCGGCACCGGCGGCTGGGACTCGGACTTCCCGAACTCGATGCTGGAGATCCTGCGGGTCGCGGTGCTCGAGTGCGACACCGACCAGCGTCTCATCGAGGGCGGCGTCGAGCAGCTGCCGCGTGGCATGTGGGACCTGCCCGTGCGATCCGGGTCCCCGTGGCCAGAGGGCACCACGCTCGCGTCGCTGCACGGCGGGGCGACCCTGCCCGCCGCGTCGGCGATCCGCCGCTCCCCGTCGGGCAGCTTCGAGGTCACCGATCGGTGGGGCACGATGCGCACTCACGATGCCGTCGTGGCCACCTGCCAGAGCTGGCTGCTGACGACCGAGATCGACTGCGACGAGAGCCTGTTCTCGCAGGATCTGTGGATGGCGCTCGATCGCACGCGCTACATGCAGTCGACGAAGACCTTCGTGATGGTCGACCGGCCCTTCTGGAAGGACGAGGATCCGGTCACCGGCCGCGACGTGATGAGCATGACGCTGACCGATCGCCTCACGCGCGGCACCTACCTCTTCGACAACGGCCCGGGGAAGCCGGCGGTCATCTGCCTGTCGTACTCGTGGATGTCGGATTCGCTGAAGATGCTGCCGCACGGCGTCGACCGGCGGGTCGAGCTCGCGCTGGGCGCGCTGTCCAAGATCTACCCGGGAACGGACATCCGCTCGCACATCGTGGGCGACCCGGTGACCGTGACCTGGGAGGACGACCCGTACTTCCTCGGGGCGTTCAAGGGCGCGCTTCCCGGCCACTACCGCTACAACCACCGCATGTACACGCACTTCATGCAGGAGTCGTTCCCCTCGGATCATCGGGGGCTCTTCCTCGCCGGCGACGACGTGTCGTTCACCCCCGCCTGGGCCGAGGGTGCGGTGCAGACGGCGCTGAACGCGGTGTGGGGAGTCATGCGCCACTTCGGCGGGGCCTCCCCGGACGAGAACCCGGGCCCGGGGGACCTGTTCGACTCGCTCGCGCCCGTGGCGCTGCCGGAGTGAGCGTGCGCGCGCGGGGCCTGCGGGTGGCGGTCTGGCAGTGCGGCTCGCTGCCCGGCGACATCGCGGGGAACCTCGCGCGCCTGGCCACGGCCGCCGAACGGGTGGACGCCGACGTGCTCGTCACGCCCGAGATGTTCCTCACCGGCTACGACGTCGGGGCGGTGCCCGGGCTCGACCCGGCGGGGCCCGAGTTCGCCGCGGTCGCCGAGGTGACCCGCCGCACCGGCGTGGCCATCGCCTACGGCTATCCCGAGGCGCTGCCCGGCGGCGGCATCGCGAACGCCGCGCAGCTTGTCGACGGCGGGACGTCCGTGGGGCGGTACCGCAAGGCGCACCTGTTCGGCGACCTCGACGCGACCCGCTTCGCACCCGGATCCGACTTCCCGGTCTTCGAGCTGCGGGGGCGCACGGTGGGGATGCTGATCTGCTTCGACGTCGAGCACCCCGAGGCGGTGCGCGCGCTCGCCACGGCCGGCGCCGAGGTCGTGCTCGTGCCCACCGCGAACATGGCCGAGTACCCCACCGTGTCGACGGCGCTCGTCCCCGCGCATGCGCGGGAGGCCGGGGTGGCCATCGCCTATGCGAACTACAGCGGCACGGAGGGCGCGCTCGACTACGCGGGCCTCAGCACGATCGTCGGGCCGGACGGATCCGCCCTCGTGCTCGCCGCGGCGGACGGCGAGGCCCTGCTGGCCGCCGAGGTCTGATCGGTCTCAGCCGGCCCACTCCTCGGCGAGCAGGCCGTAGTTCATGCCGTCCATCCACACGCCCGAGCGGTGCAGGCCGGTCTTGCGGCTGAACTCCTCGCGGCGCATGCCGAGGCGCTCCATCACCCGCCATGACGGCTCGTTCGCGGCGAAGCAGCCCGCGTGCACCCGGCGCAGCCCGAGCTGCTCGAAGCACACGCCGATCACGCCGCGCACCGCCTCGGTCGCGAAGCCGCGGCCCTGGTGAGCGGGATCGAGCACCCACCCGAGCTCGGCCTGCGTGCCCGCGCCGTCCTCGGCGACCTCGGCCTGCGCCCAGCCGTCCTCGATCCGCAGCATGATGTCGCCGATGGCGGCGCCCTCGTGCTCGGCGATGAGGGTCACGGCCAGGCGGGCGGGATCAACGAACTGCGCGCGGAAGATGGGGAAGTCGCGCGGGGCCCGGGTGATCCACTCGCCCACCTCGGGCAGTCGTCGCCAGCGCCAGACCGTCTCGGCGTCGTCCTCGGTCGCCCGGCGGATCGTGAGCCGTTCGGTCAGCACGGGCCAGACGACGGCGTCGAGGGGGTCCATGCGGTCGAGCCTAGAAGGACGGACACCCGCGGAGGTAGAGCGCGTCGCCGCCCTGCGCGGCCTCGCCGACGCACCGGCCGCGCAGGGCCCGGTCAAACCGCACTGTCAGGCCCCCGCCCTAGACTGGCCGGGTGATCGATCCCGTGCTGCTCCGCGACAACCCCGACCTCGTGACCCGCTCGCAGGTGGCCCGCGGGCACTCGCCAGAGACCGTCACGGCGGCGCTCGAGGCCGAGAAGACCCGCCGCGCCGCGATCACGGCGTTCGAGGAGAAGCGCGCCGAGCAGAACGCGTTCGGCAAGCTCGTCGCGAAGGCGCCCAAGGAGGAGAAGGCCACTCTCGTCGCGCAGGCCAAGGATCTCGCCGGCGCCGTCAAGGACGCGCAGCAGGCGGTCACCGCCGCCGAGGAGGCCTTCACGGCCGCCATGTCGAAGATCGAGAACGTCGTCATCGACGGCGTCCCCGAGGGCGGCGAGGACGACTTCGTTGTGCTGCGCGAGGTCGGCGAGCAGCGCGTCTTCGACGCCGCCGAGTTCCCGGACGGCCCCCTCGACCACCTCGCCCTCGGCGAGAAGCTCGACGCCATCGACATGGAGCGCGGGGCCAAGGTCTCCGGCGCCCGGTTCTACTTCCTCAAGGGCGTCGGCGCGCGGCTCGAGATCGCGCTGATGAACTACGCCCTCAGCAAGGCGCTCGAGAACGGCTTCACGCCGCTCATCACGCCGACCCTGGTCCGCCCGGACATCATGCAGGGCACCGGATTCCTCGGCTCGCACGCCGACGAGATCTACCGCCTCGAGGCCGATGACCTCTACCTCGTCGGCACCAGCGAGGTCGCGCTCGCCGGGTACCACAAGGACGAGATCATCGACCTGCAGAAGGGCCCGCTGAAGTACGCCGGCTGGTCGACCTGCTACCGCCGCGAGGCGGGGTCGTACGGCAAGGACACCCGCGGCATCATCCGCGTGCACCAGTTCAACAAGCTCGAGATGTTCGTCTACGCGACCCCCGAGACGGCCGAGGCCGAGCACCAGAGGCTCGTCGCCCTCGAGGAGGAGATGCTGCAGTCGCTGGGCCTCGCCTATCGCGTCATCGACGTGGCCGCCGGCGACCTCGGCTCGAGCGCCGCGCGCAAGTACGACACCGAGGCGTGGGTCCCCACGCAGGGCGCGTACCGCGAGCTCACCTCGACGTCGAACTGCACCACGTACCAGGCCCGTCGCCTGGACATCCGCCACCGCCCGGTCAAGGACGCCGAGACCGGCGGCGCGAAGACCGAGCACGTGGCGACCCTGAACGGCACGCTGGCCACGACCCGCTGGATCGTCGCGATCCTCGAGACGCACCAGCGCCCGGACGGATCGGTGGTGGTGCCCGAGGTGCTGCGACCGTTTATGGGCGGCCTCGAGATCCTCGAGCCGGTGGCCTGACCGTGGTGGCCCCCGCCGCGGAACCCGGCACCAAGCTCATCGCGCTCGACCTCGACGGCACCTGCCTGTTCGAGGACGAGTCGTTCAGCCCCGGTCTCGACGAGGCCGTGCGCCGCGCCGTCGACGCCGGCCACATCGTGACGATCGCGACCGGCCGCAGCTGGGAGTCGACCTCCTACATCCTGCACCGCCTGGCGATCCTGCCCGAGTACGTCGTCACCTCGAACGGCGCGGCCATCATGAACCGCGACTACACGCAGGAGACGGGCTACGCGCGCCACACGGTCGAGGTCTTCGACCCGACCGAGGTGCTCGACATGCTGCACGAGCACCTGCCCGACGCCAACTACATGGTCGAGCTCGCCGACGGCTCGCGCCTCTACACGCACTACGTCGACGACTGGGGCCTGTGGCGCGACAACTCGCGTCAGGTCGAGTTCGAGGAGATGAAGGGCCACAACGTCGCCCGCGTCGTCGTCGTCTCGCCCGACCACAACCACGACGACGGCCAGCGCAGCGACACCGACTTCGTCGCGCTCGTCGAGGAGATCGGCCTGCAGCACGTCTCGTACGCGGTCGGCTGGAGCGCCTGGCTCGACATCGCGCCGCAGGGCGTCGACAAGGGCACTGCGCTCGAGCAGGTGCGGACGTGGCTCGGCATCGCGCGGCAGGACGTTGTGGTGGTCGGCGACGGCCGCAACGACATCGGGATGTTCGACTGGGCGAGGAAGTCCGGCGGTCGCGCGTTCGTGATGGCCAACTCGCCGAAGGAGGTCGAGGCCGCGGCCACCGACCACGTCGGCTCGGTCGCCGAGGGCGGCGTCGCCCAGGCCATCGACATCGTTCTAGGCGCGAAGCGCAGGAACCGGCGCTGAGCCGAGGCGCCGTCCCGGCCCCCGCGGGGCGCGAACTGCTCCGCCGCGGGGCCCGGGAGCCCCGCCGGCAGGGCGTTCTGCGCAGTCGTGAGCGATGCGATTGACGCGCCTGCGCAGTCATCCGATACTCCAGGCATGAGCACAACTCTGACTATCCTCCCCGCCCACGAGGCGTTCGACATCGGCGACGAACGGGTCGACCAGCACGAGAAGGTCGTGTACTGCCGCGACGACGCGAGCGGTCTGCGGGCGATCATCGCCATCCACGACACGACCCTGGGGCCCGGCTTCGGCGGCACCCGGTTCAAGGCGTACGACACCGAGCGCGACGCGCTGCACGACGTGCTGCGGCTCTCGCGCGGCATGACCTCCAAGAACGCGCTCGCCGGCCTGCCCTTCGGCGGCGGCAAGGCCGTGATCATCGGCGATCCGGCCACCCAGAAGACCCCCGAGATCCTGCGCGCCTACGGGCGCTTCGTCGAGGCCCTCGGCGGCCTCTACGTCAGCGCCGCCGACTACGGCACGAACTCGGACGACCTCGACATCGTGGGCGAGGAGACCTCGCACCTGACCGGCCGGACCCCCGCCGCGGGAGGCTCCGGCGACAGCGGCCCGCACACCGCGCTCGGCGTCTTCGTCGCCATGCGCGCCGCCGCCGAGACTCTGTGGCCCGAGGGTCTGAAGGGGCGCACGGTGGGCGTCGAGGGCGCCGGCAAGGTCGGCGGCTCGCTCGCACGCCTGCTGGTGGACGAGGGAGCGGACGTCATCGTCGCCGATCCGGTGGAGGCCGCGCGCCGGCGCGTCTCGGAGGCGACGGGGGGAGCGGTGCGGACGACGTCCTCGCTCGACGAGGAGCACGTCGACGTCTACGCCCCCTGCGCGCTCGGGGCCACGGTCACCGTCGAGCGGGCACGGGCGCTCGGGGCGCGCCTCGTCTGCGGCGGTGCCAACAACCAGCTGCCCACCCAGGATGAGGACGCGGCGCTGCATGCGGCGGGCATCCTGTGGGTGCCGGACTACGTCGCCAACGCCGGCGGAGTGATCCACCTCGCCGACTTCGAGCGCCTGGGGCGCACCTCCGACGAGGTCGCCGCGCACGTGGGCCGCATCGCCGACACCACCCGCGAGATCCTGACCCACTCGGCCGAGGCCGGAATGCCGACGGGGGCCGCCGCGGACGAGCTCGTCGCCGCGCGCCTGGCGGCCGGCCGTGGCTGACCTCGCCGGCGAGATCACGGTCGGCGCGTATCTGGCCGCACGCCTGACGCAGCTGGGCTGCCGCCACCTGTTCGGCCTGCCGGGCGACTTCAACATGAACCTGCTCGACGAGATGCTCACCCATAACGACCTGGAGTGGCAGGGCGGCGCGAACGAGCTCGACGCCGCCTACGCCGCCGACGGCTACGCGCGGGTGGGCCGCACCGTCGGCGCGGTCATCACCACCTACGGCGTGGGCGAGCTGTCGGCCGTGAACGGCGTGGCCGGCTCCTTCGCCGAGGACGTGCCCGTTGTGCAGATCACGGGGCTGCCGAGCACCGACGCGATCCGCTCGGGTGCGCGCCTGCACCACACCCTGCTCGACGGCGACTACCTGCACTTCGCGCGGATGTACCGTGAGGTCACGGTGGCGCAGGCGGTGCTCGACCGTACCGATCCGACGGCCGAGATCGACCGGGTGCTGTCGGCCATGCTGGCGGCGTCGAAGCCGGTGTACCTGGGTGTGCCGCTCGACATCGCGAAGGCGCCGGTGCCGGCCGACCGCCTGCGCACGGCGCTCGTGACGCCCGCGAGCGACCCCGAGGCGGTGGCCGCGTTCACCGACGCGCTGCGCGACCGCCTGCCGCGCATGGACCGCCTGACCGTTCTCGCCGGCCCCGGTGTGCACCGTCGCGGGCTGGAGGCGGGCGTCGCGCGCCTGGCCGACGTCCCCGGCATCCGGATCGCGTCGCAGGTGGGCTCCAAGGCCATCCTCGACGAGACCCACCCCGCGAGCCTCGGCACATACCTCGGCGACCGCACCCTGCATCCCGGATCGCAGGCGGTGGTCGACGACGCGGGCGTGCTGGTGATGGTGGGCACGGTCTACAGCGACTTCAGCACCGGGTTCTTCAGTCACCGCTACCAGCCGGGGCACGCGATCGAGATCGCGCTCGACCACGCGCGGATCGGCCCGGCGCTGTACCCCGGGGTGCGGCTGGACGACGGGCTGGCCGCGCTCGGCGAGGTCGTCGCGGGGCTGACCTTCGCGCCGCAGGAGGACGTGCCCGCCACCGAGCCGCCGGTCGCGCACCGCGCCGACGACGAGCCGCTCGACCACACCACGATGTGGGCGCTGATGCAGGAGTGGCTGCCGGCCAGCACCACCCTGGTGGCCGAGATGGGGACGGCGTTCTTCGGCGCGCTCGATGTCACCCTGCCCGACCACAGCGACCTCCTCGGCCAGCCCGTGTGGTCGTCGATCGGCTACACCCTGCCCGCCGCGTGGGGCGCCGCGCTCGCGCGGCCCGAGCGCCGACCGGTGCTCATGATCGGGGACGGATCGGCGCAGCTCACGATCGCCGAGCTGGGGCGCCTTCTCACCCATCCGAGCGCGCCGGTCGTCCTTCTCATCGACAACGACGGCTACACGGTCGAGCGCAAGATCCAGAGCCCCGAGGCGGTCTACCAGGACATCCCGGCGTGGGACTGGAACGCCCTGCCCGCGGCCCTCGGGGCGTCGGACGCCGTGGTGCACGACGTCGCGACGCCGGGTGCGCTGCGCGACGCGCTCGCCGCGGCGACGGATCCGTCGGCGGCGCACTTCCTGCGGGTGCGGCTGCACCGGGACGACGCCCCGCGTCTGCTGCTGGAGCTCGCCGAGGGCATCGCGAAGGTCAACGCCACGACGTAGGCCCTCCGCTCTCGGCTGACGTCGTGCGACGGCCGGGCGAAACGCCCGATGCTCCTGCAGGTACTGTCGATCGCATGAGCGATGACCTGCTTGCCTGGGCCGACTCGGCGCTCCCGGAGATCCTCGACGACATCGAGCACCTGATCCGGTGCGAGTCGCCGTCGCACGACCACGCGGCCATCGCCCGATCGGCGGACCTCATCGCGGCGATCGGCGAGCGGCGCATCGGGTTCGCCCCGGAGCGCATCGTCATCGACGGCGTGACGCACCTGCGCTGGCGCGTCGGGTCGCCCGAGCCCGAGGTGCCCCGTGTGGTGCTGCTGTGCCACCACGACACGGTCTGGCCGGTGGGGTCGCTCGAGACGCGTCCGTTCTCGATCCAGGACGGCGTGCTGCGCGGCCCGGGCAGCTTCGACATGCTGCCGGGGCTCGTCATGGCACTGCACGCCGCGGGCACCTTCGCCGACGGCCGCGGTGGGCAGCTCTCAAACGCGGCGATCACGCTGCTGGTCACGGGCGACGAGGAGGTCGGATCGCTCACCTCCCGCGCCCTGATCGAGCAGGAGGCGCGCGGCTGCGTCGCGGCCCTGGTGCTCGAGGCCGCGGGCGATGACGTCACCGGCCGCCCGGGGGCCCTCAAGATCGGGCGCAAGGGCACGTCGATGTACCGCGTCGACATCACCGGCCGGGCGGCGCACGCCGGCACCGAGCCCGAGAAGGGCCTCAACTCGCTGGTCGAGCTCGCCCATCAGGTGATGGCGGTGCTCGAGTTCGCCGACACCTCGGTGGGCACAACCGTGGTGCCCTCGGTCGCGCGCAGCGGCACGACCACCAACACCGTGCCGGCGCACGCCTGGTTCGACGTGGACGTGCGCGCGCTGTCCATCGCCGAGCAGGAGCGCGTCGACGACGCGATCCGCGGGCTGACCTCGCACACCGGCGCGACGCTCACGGTCAGCGGCGGCATCAACCGCCCGCCCCTGGAGACCTCGGCGGCGCAGGGCGTGTGGGTGCGCGCCCGCGCCGTGGGCGAGCAGCTCGGGCTCGAGCTGCCCGAGGCGATCGTGGTCGGCGGGGCCTCGGACGGCAACTTCACCGCGGGCATCGGGGTCCCCACCCTCGACGGCCTCGGCGCCGTGGGCGGGGGCGCCCATGCGGATCACGAGCACGCCTACGTCGACGAGATCGCCCCGCGCACGGCGCTTCTCGTCGCGCTGATCCGCGACCTGCTCGACGCCTGACCGGGGCGGCGGGGCCCGCCGCGCACCCCTCGCGAGGGGGCCGAACTGCCGCCGAGATCCGTCCACAGGCGGTATTCCGCGCCTGTGCAGGACGCCCACAGTCCGATCCGGCAAGATGGAGAGAACGCCGGTCGATCGTCCGGCCCGATCTGCCGATGCCCCATTCCCCCCGAAAGGCCCGGATGAGCGACACGACGACCCGACGCGGACGCCGCACCATCGCCCGCCATGGGCGCCTACGCGCGCGCAACCCCTTCGCGTGGATCCTGCGGGTCGTCGGGATCGCGCTCGCCTGCGTTCTCGTCGCCGGTCTCGGCACCGCCGCGTACGCGACCTGGGATCTCTCGCGCACCTTCGGCGCGGACGCCCAGGCGCTCGAGGGGCAGGAGTCCGAGGCGCCCGACATCGGGTCGCTGGTCGCGACCAAGGGCGTCGATCTGCTGCTCACCGGCATCGATGTGTGCGAGTGGGACTCGCACGAGAAGTTCGGCGACCGCTGCCCGAAGAACGAGAGCGCCTACGGCGAGGACGGGCGTCAGCTCGACGCGGGCCTCAACGACGTGAACCTGCTGGTGCACATCTCGCCCGAGCCGCGCAAGGTCACGGTCACCGCGTTCCCGCGCGACCTGATGATCCCGACCCCCGAGTGCACGAACCAGAAGACGGGCACCGTGTCGTCGGCGACCGAGCGCGACCAGCTCAACAACGCCTACGCCAAGGGCGAGCTCGCCTGCGTGGCGAAGACGATCGACACCCTCACGACGCCGTACGACGCGGACCTCGCCATCGACTACGCCGCGACCGTCACGTGGAACGGCGTGATCGAGATCACCAACGCGATCGGCGGCGTCGACGTCTGCGTCGCCGAGACGATCGACGACGTCGAGGCCGGCATGCTCCACCTCGAGGGCGGTCAGACGCACACGCTGGTCGGCGAGCAGGCGCTCGCGTTCCTGCGCTCGCGCCACGGCGTCGGCGACGGCGGCGACCTCGGCCGCATCAGCAACCAGCAGATCTACATGTCGTCGCTGGTGCGCAAGCTCACCTCCGAGGGCGTCCTGACCAACCCCGGCACGCTGCTGTCGCTCGCGCGCACCGCGCTGTCGAACGTCGACCCCAGCGCCAGCCTGGCCAACCCTGTCACCCTCGTCCAGATCGCCATGGCGGCCAAGGAGGTGCCGCTCGAGAACTTCGTGTTCCTGCAGTACCCCGCGGTGACGGATCCATACGACGAGAACCGCGTCGCGCCGAACTACGACGAGGCCGCGAAGCTCTTCCAGATGATCGCCGCGAACGACGAGATCGCACCCACCGGCACCTACCTGCAGGAGACCGAGGCGCCGGCCGTGCCGAGCGACGAGCCGGTCGACCCGAACGCCACCGCCGGCCCGACCGACACCGCGGCGCCCGTCGAGACGCCCGAGGTCGTCGGCCGCAACGCCACCGACGAGTCCTGCGCCTCGGGTCGATAGACTTTCCGGAGCAGGCGGGGCGACCCGCCTGGGGAGGGTTGTCCGAGCGGCCGATGGACCTGGTCTTGAAAACCAGTGGGCAGCGATGTCCCGTGGGTTCGAATCCCACACCCTCCGCAGTGCAGTGACGCGCGAGCGAGCGCGAACCGGTCCAGCGACCGGATCCGGCACGCTCGGCCGGCGCGGTTTTCGCGCAGGCCGCCTGTCGGGTTAGGATGGAACAACGCGCCCGCGAGGGCGTGAGGATCCCTCGGGATCTGGAGACGTCGCATAGTCAGGCCTAGTGCACCACCCTGCTAAGGTGGAGTCCTCGCAAGGGGACCGAGGGTTCAAATCCCTCCGTCTCCGCCACGAGTTTCGGCCCTCGATCCCTTCAAAACACTGGGATCGGGGGCCATAGCTTTCTCCTCGAAGCGCGGTTTGCGGGTTTGCGTAAGGAATGCGTAAAACTCGCGCGAGTTCGCGTTCACCTCGAGCGGCACCCGGGTCCTCAGGGTGCTCAGATCTCGCTTCGCAGGCGCTTGACACCCGCTTGCGTTGCCGCGCGGTCGAGCGCGGCAGACACGGCGTCCAGATCATCGTCAAAGAGATCCGAGTAGACGTCGAGCGTCATTGCCGCGGACGTGTGCCCCAGCATCCGCTGAATAGTCTTCACGTTCGCGCCGGACTGCACAGCCAGAGACGCCGCCGTGTGGCGCAGGTCGTGCACTGTCATCGGCTGCAGTTCCGCCCTGGCCAGCGCAGTCTTGAACCAGGACTTCGATCCATCGCTGGCGCGGGTCCGGCGCATGTAGCCTCCATCGGGCGCGGAGAACACGAGGGCATCGCGAGAGCGGCCCGCGGTGGCAACGAGCAACTCCTCAACGAGGAACGCCGGAACAGGGACGAGGCGGGCCTTGTGTGACTTTGTCGTGCCGAGATGGATCTCGCCGTGAACCTCGACGGCGTTCGCGTAGATGTGGAGACGTCCCTTTACCGGGTCGATGTCCTTCACTCGCAGGGCAGCCGCCTCGCCCCAACGGATACCGGTGTACGCAAGCATCAGCACCAGCAGTGCTCGCTCCCCGGAGTGCCGGGCGAGTCGCAGGACCTCCTCGTGAGTGAGATAGCCGTGTCGACCACGCGTCTTCTTCGGTAGACCGATCTTGCCCCTCCGGGCGGGGTTCGACGGAATCCGCCCGTCGTAGACGGCGTCATCGAGGATGCTGGCGAGCACACCGAACGTCCGAATGGTGACCGTTGCGCCGACCTCGGCTGAGAGCTTCGCGACCCACGCGCGCACGTCGGTGTGCCGGATGTCGCCGACCTCCCATCTTCCCCAGGTTGGTTCAACGCGAAGGCGCCAAGCAGTGTTGACCGGAGCGAACGACGACGGCTTCATCGAAGCTCGTTTCGCATCGAGCCAGACTGGTCCCAGCGATCCGATGGTGAACTTCGCAGCTTGAGGGTCGACGTACGCGCCCTTCGCGCGGGATGACTCGATCTCGGCAAGCCAGAGCTCGGCATCCCGCTTGCGCACGAAGCCTCGTTTGCCGCCGTGTGATCCGTCGGGCTTCTTGTAGCGAACCTCGTATCGCTTGCCCTTTGCGGTCGTGTAGGGCTGGACGCTACCCACCGGCCGGTCGACCGGCGTTGTAGTTCATGCCCGCGAGCCGCCCCGCAGCGGTTCGGCACGGGGAACAGAATGCGGTGGTGCTCGACCGCACGCCGCGGACGCAGGCGTCGGGCCTCTACAACCTTTGGCTCCGGGACGGGGGATGGGTGCGGCTTGGTGCCGTCGTCGACGAACAGGCCTCGACGGTGACTCGCGTTGTGATCGGCGTGACGCCGGATACCGAACTTCGTCCGGGTGTACGGGCGTCGTGGAGCGGGATCTACTACCGCGACCCGGCGGACGCTGGCCTCGATGCTCTGGATGTCGTCGTGGAGACGCCGGTGGGCCCGGCCCCCGCATGGCTCATCCACCCCTCCGACCGCCCGAGCGATCAGTGGGCGATTCACATCCAGGGGATGGGAAGCTCGCGGGCCGGCACGTTGCGCGGCGTCCTCGTGGCCGCGGATGCTGGGCTGACCTCATTGGTCGTCTCGTACCGCAACGACGGTGAAGGGCCCCGCGTAGGCTCCGGCCGGTCAACGCTCGGCGCGGCGGAAACAGACGACATCCGGGCTGCTGCCAGATATGCGGTCGCCCACGGCGCTCGTCGTATCGTGCTGTTTGGATGGTCGATGGGCGCCGCGATCGCGCTCGAACTCGCAACGGACGCGGAGTTCGACGGCGTCATTGACAGGCTCGTCCTCGACTCGCCGGTCCTCGACTGGGCGGCGACGATCGACGCGAACTGTGCTCGTGCGGGACTTCCATCGTGGTTCGGCGCGTTCGGACGGCCTTGGCTACAAACTCGAGTCCTTGCCCGGCTCGTCGGGTTGGAGGCTGCCGTGCCTCTGCGGCGCTTCAACTCGACTGTCCGGGCCGACGCGCTGTCCATCCGGACACTCATCCTCCATGGGGCTCAGGACTCGTCGGCTCCGCACTCCGTCTCAGCTCGCCTCGCGCGACTCCGACCAGACGTCGTCCAGCTCGAGTCGTTTTCCTCGGATCACACACTGAACTGGAACTCCGACCCGGTCCGCTGGCGGCTTATCGCCGCGAGGTGGGCGATCGATGACGTCGGCAGCGGTGGCTAGGAGGACAAGGGTCGTCGCCCGAACGCGTCGCTCAACGGCCCCCAGGAGCTGGTCGATCCCGATACCGAGCAGGCGCGCGGTGATGCTGCCCTGCGCGACCCAGTCGGCGCCGCCGAGATCGGCCTGCATGAGCGGCAGTGACGGCGTATAGACGTCGACCGAGAGCGGGGCGAGCGAAGTGAGCATGGTGAGGACGGCGAGCACCCGGGGGACGGCGACAGGTTTCTCGATCCGGCTCCTTGTGGCCGTCAGGTCGCCACGGCGTGGGCGAGGACGGCAACAAGGTCGGCGTGCACGAGGGCGCCGCCGTCGAGTTGCGCGGCGATCACCTGTCGCGCGGGCCTGCTGCCGGCATCGGGGAACATCGTGAGCCATTCGCGATTGAGGGCGTCGCGATCCCGGTAGTCCGCGAGGTGGAACGTCAACTTCGCGATGTCGTCGGTGGTCCCGCCCGCGGCGGACATCAGCGCCCGCACGTGGGCGAACACGTTCGCGCACTGCGCGTCGATCGCCCCGGGGAGCTCTCCGGTGCGCGGATCCCGTCCGGTGAGCGCTCCGGAGAACAGGAGCGAGCCGACCAGGCTCGCGGCGGGGATCGGGTTGGCGTGCGCGAACCCGGGGATGTGGATGCTCGTGCGGCGCGGCATGGGATCAGACCTCGTCGACGACGCGGTTCTCGATCGCGCCGAGCTCGTCGATCTCGGCCCGCACCACGTCGCCCGGCCGGAGCCAGTTCCGCGTGGGCGCGGCGATGCCCGCAGGCGTGCCGGTGGCGAGGATGTCGCCGGGCTCCAGCGTCATCACCTGCGTGAGGTACGCAATCTGCTCGTAGATGTCGTAGATCATGTCGTCGGTGCGCCAGTTCTGCCGCACCTCTCCGTTCACGCTCAGGCACATGCCCAGATCGAGCGGATCCGCGATCTCGTCGTCCGTCGTGAGCCAGGGCCCGATCGGACCGTGCGTGTCGAAGGACTTGCCGAGCGTGAAGGTGGGGGAGCGCTTCTGCAGCCAGTCTCGCACCGACACGTCGTTGACCACGAGATAGCCGGCGATGACCGAGCGCGCGTCCTCCGCCCTGACGTGGCGGCATCGCGTGCCGATGACCACGCCGAGCTCGATCTCGTAGTCCAGCTCCTCGCTGACTCGCGGGCGTTCGATCGCATCGAACGGACCGGCGATGCACGAGACCTGCTTGTTGAACCACAGCTGGCTGGTCGGCGTCGGGATGCCGGCCTGACGCGCCTCCTCGGCGTGCTCCTTGTAGTTCATGCCGATCCCGAGGAACTTCTGCGGATCATCGATCGGCGCCAGCAGCGTGACGGCAGCCAGGGAGTGCTCGTCGCCCTCGGCGGCGAGAAGCGCCGGAGTGAGCTCCTCGAGCCGGGGCAGCAGCGCCCGCAGGGATGCGCCGGCGACGTCGGTGACATCCGTGATGCGCTCCCCGTCCACGCGGCCGAGGCGTTCGGGGCCCGTGCCGATGCGGTAGCGAGCGAGTCTCATGCTTCTTCTCCCTGATCGTTCGCGGCCCGCGTCTCGGACGGGAGGGAGGGCCACGCCTGCTCCCCATAGGGGGTCATCTGAAAGCTGACGAACCGCCACGCCCCGTCCGCCCTGCGGCGCAGGACCTGCGTGGCGACGCCCGCGAGGGTCCGCTCGCCGCCCTCGGCGGTCCGCAGGCGGTTCGTGATCGGTCCCGTCAGCACGGCGACGTCGCCGAACATCCGGATGTTCAGCTCGCCACGGGCGACCTGAAGGTACGCGTGCCGTGTGGCGGTGTGCTCGAGCAGCTGCGCCTTCGTGTGGGTCACGCCGGGTGCATGGATGTGCACCAGGCTGTCATCCATCAGCGCGTCGAGCGCGTCGAGATCGAGGTCGACCAGGGCGCGCTGCCGCCGCAGCTCGGCGTCGCGGAGCTGCGCTTCCACCTGGGCGGAGGGATGGGTTTCGCTCACGTCGTCTCTCCGTGTCGTCGTCTCAGCGTGCCTCCGCCGGAGCGGCCTCGTTCCAGGTGCGGAACCCCGTGGCCTCTCCCGCGTCGTGACCGGGTCGCGGTGCACCGACCAGCGCGTGGTAGCGGCTGAAGATGCCGTCGGCCTCGGCGAGCGGAAGCACGTCCTCGATGTCGTCGAACGGCTTGCCGTCTGTGCGGTCGGCGACGATGCGGCGGATCACCTCGTACCCCTCGCCGCGCATGTTATCGGCGATGCGGTTCACCATCTCCCGGCGCGCGCCGTCGTACGCGGCGAACGCCGCGCGAGGGTCGGCGAGCTCGACCAGCTTCTCGGTGAGCACACGTGCGTCGAGCATCGCCTGCGTGATGCCGTTGCCCCCGCGCGGGTACATCGCGTGCGCGGCGTCGCCGAGCAGCACCACCCGGTCGTCGACCCACGTGTCGAGCGGGAAGTGGCGGATGAGCGGGAACAGATAGACCTCGCGCGCATCGCGGATGAGCTGCTGCACGTCGAGGAACGGCAGCTTGAGCGTGTCGAAGGCGGGGATGATCTGCTCGGGATCCGCCACCTGGTTCCAGTCCTCGATCGTCTCCTCGCCGTTGGTCTCCACGACCCAGTTGATCAGGTCGAGACCGGTGCCCTCGAAGTTCTCCGCGATCGGGTAGACGATCATCGAGGAGATGCGAGGGTCGCCGAGGTGCAGGATCGTGTGACCGCCGCGGAACGGCTCCCGCAGCGTCGTGCCGCGCCACATCGTGATGCCCGAGAACTCCGGCTCGGCCTGGTTCGGGTGCATCTGCCGTCGCACGGCCGACTTGATCCCGTCGGCGGCGATGACCGCTTCATGCCGCACCTGGGAGGTCGTCCCGTCGCGGTGCTCGATGTCGAGCGTGACACCTTCCTCGTCCTGGGTGTAGCCGACTGCCTTCGCGCCCAGGACGACGGAGCCGGCGCCGAGCCGCTCGAGCACGGTCCGGTAGAAGAGCATCTGGAGGACGCCGCGGTGCACGAAGCGCTGCTCGTGCAGGTAGCCCATGTGCACGCCGCACTTCTCGGCGTAGATCTCCTGCCCGAAGTGGTTGTAGAAGATCGAGTCCTCGGCGTCCACCGAGATGGCTCGGAACTCCTCGAGCAGGCCGAGCTCGTCGATCTCCTTCGTGCCGACCGTCTTGATGTCCACGCCCACACCGAGCGGCTTCAGCTCCGGCACGGACTCGTAGATGGTGGGGCGGAAGCCGGCCTGATGCAGGCGCAACGCGGTGAGCAGGCCGCCCGGGCCGGCACCGATGATGGCGATGTCCGTCATGTGATCCTCATTCGTCTTCTCTGACTGCTGGTGGGAGCTGGGGGTCTCACTCGTCGAGCACCTCGGCGAGGAACCTCTGGGTGGACGCCCACGCACGAGCGGCCGCGCGCGGGTCGTAGGCGACGCCGGGCGTCGGCAGGTCATCCGACTTCGGATTCGTGAAGCCGTGCTGGACGCCGCCGTACAGGTCGAGCTCCCAGTCGATGCCCGCCGCGGTGAGCCCGGCCTTGATCGGCTGCCAGTGCCGGGGAGCCGCCATGGGATCGTCCGCGCCGGTGCAGAGGAGCACCCGCGCCGTCGCCGTCGGTGCCGACCAGTCCTGGGCGACCAGATCGAGGCCTCCGTGGATGCTGGCGATCCCGCGACTGATGCCGCCGGTGCGGACGTACTCGATCACCGACGCGCCGCCGAAGCAGTAGCCGACGCTCGCGATCCGCTCGGCCGCGACCTCGGGCTGAGACGCGGCGGCGACATGGGCGGCGCCGATGCGGCCCAGCCAATCCTCGCGATCCGCTGCCATCGACCCGATGAGACGGCCGATGTCATCGCCCGACGCCGGCTCGCGACGGTCGCCCCAGACATCGGCGGCGAACACCGCGTAGCCCAGATCCGCGTAGCGACGCGCGAGGGACTTCAGAGCGCTGCCGAGGCCGAAGGCGTCATGCACGAGCACCACAACGGGAGCGCCCGCGGCGCCGGCCGGCGCCACGAACCACCCGAGCATCCGGGTGTCGCCGTGCGCGTACGCGACGTCGCGCTCGATCACGTCGGTCATGCGCTGCCCTTTCTCGTCCTCCCACTCGTCGGTCGCGCTCATGGAGGAGAACCGCTCACCGTCGAGACGATGAAATCGTATGAAAGATCGCGTGTGATTACAACCTCGCCGATATGAAATGTCGGCGCATCGGCAGCGCGTCCCCGCGATTTTTCCGGCGGAGAGGGACCTTCCGCTGGTGCGCCGAGGCATATCCGCATAAGATTTCACACACGATATGCGGACCTTGACCTGCGTATGGACGCGGTGAGGCGGGAAAGAGCGGAGCGGTGATGGTGGACACCACGGACGGCGAGGACATCGACGGCTACTTCTCGACGGCGCGGGTCGCCGGACGCAAGGGACGGATCGATCTGCCGGCCGACAGCTACGCGAGCTACCTGTACCCGCTGGATGACCCGAGACTGGTCGACGTGCGCGGGATGGACTATGAGGACTTCACGCGCGACCGGCAGTCCGCGCCGTTCCTGCACGAGCTGCTCGAATACTGGGACGGCCTGTACCGCGAGCCCTTCGTCGGTATCACCACGGACGGCGCGCCGCGCCCGGACGTGTATGCGCTCCCGGAGGGCGACCGGACCTCGGATGTCGGGCGCTCCGCGGTCGACGCGGCTGAACGGGTGCTGGCTCTGCTCTCGCCGGAGGAGCGCGGACGCTTCCAGTACCCGGTCGACGCGCCCGAGTGGCGCGGCTGGAGCAACCCCGAATTCGTCTTCAAGAGGATCGGACTTCGCCTGGAGGACCTCGAGGACGCGAAGGCCGAGGCGGTCCTCGCCCTCGTCGAGGCGTCGTTGAGTCCCGAGGGGTATCAGCGTGTGCGGGAGGCGATGGGCCTGAACGGCTTCCTCGGCTCTCTGGTCGGTCTGCCCGAGATCATGAACGAGCGGAGCTACTGGGCCGCCCTGTACGGTGCGCTCTCGCAGGAGGGGGCGTGGGGGTGGCAGCTGTTCGGGCATCACGTCGCGGTCCACTTCTTCGCCGTTGGCGGGCGCGAGGTCATCGCGCCGGTCTTCCTCGGCGCCGAGCCGGCGCTGTCCGACGGGGCGCGGCCGCCGCTGTTCGAGGAGCGAGAGCGGATCGCGCTGGAGCTCGCGGGCTCCTTGACTCCGGAGCAGCGGCGGCGCGCCATCGTGTACTCGTCGGTGCTCGACCCGTCGATGCCCGAGGGGCGGCTCCATCCGGCCGACGAGCGCCATGTCGCCGGCGCGTTCCGCGATAACCGCGTCATCCCCTACGAGGGCATCCCGGCGTCAGCTCTGGATCCGTCGCAGCGGAGCCTGCTGCGGGAGATCGTGGCCGATTTCCATCTTCTTCTCGTGAAGGAGCAGCGGGATCTGGTGCTCGCGGACTACGACGCGCACATCGACGAGACGTGGTTCTCCTGGTACGGCGCGACCGACGGGTCGCAGCCGTTCTACTTCCGCGTCCAGAGTCCCGTCATCATCGCCGAGCTGGATCATCATGCGGGCGTCTGGCTCAGCAACCGACTCCCCGCGCGATTCCACGTGCACACCACCCTGCGCCACCCCAATGGCAACGATTACGGGAGGGCCTACCTGGCGCAGTGGCGCGCCCGATCACACGACTGACTCGTCCGGACCCGGGACGATCGAGAACCCCGCATACCGAGGACCCTGAAAGAAAGAGACACGCATGACCGTCGTCGACATCAACATCCACCACCTGCCCGAGGATCTCTTCACGAACGAGAAGATCCTGAACGGCTTCCTCAACTCGGCTCCCCGCGGCTTCGGGGAGATCGCGACCGTCGGCACCGCCGACGACGGCAAGCCGCAGCTGATCCTGGAGAAGCCCAAGGGGTACCAGAACCTCAACTACGTCGACGGCGACTACTCGGCCGAGGCGAAGCTCGCGGCGATGGACGACGCCGGCGTCGACTACGGCATCATGCGCGTGCCCGTCTGGCAGGAGTGGCTCGACCTGGAGACCTGCAAGGCCGTCAACGACAACGCCGCCGAGATCGTGAAGCGCTCGAACGGCCGGCTGTTCTCGACCGCGTGCGTGCCTCCGTGGGGTGGCAAGGAGAACATCTACGAGCTCGAGCGCTGCATCGACGAGCTCGGTGTCGTGGGTGTGCAGCTCGCGTGCCACTACGGGCAGCTGTATCTCGACGACGAGGTGTTCAAGCCGTACCTCAGGGTGCTCAACGACAAGGGCCTGCCCGTGATCGTGCACCACACGCCGCTGCCGGTCGAGTGGAAGTCGGTCATCGACTACACGAACCTGCGCCGCGAGTACGGCCGCATCATCGACCAGGGCGTCGCCGTGGGCCGCGAGCTGTTCAGCGGCATGTTCGACGAGCTCCCCGACCTGCGCTTCATCCACACGATGTTCGGCGGCAACTGGTTCGCGAACACGGCGCTGCTCACGCCGCACGCGTCGAACAAGAAGGAGTCGCTCAGCCGCCTGGATCCGACCGGCGGCGACAAGATCAAGGGATACCTCGAGAACAACATCTTCTTCGACATGACGCACCCGCACTCGTGGGGCAAGCATCAGGTCGAGGCGGCGGTGAAGATCAACGGCGCCGACCACTACCTGTTCGGGTCCTCGTTCCCTGTCTTCCGCGGATGGATGAGCCAGGGCGTCGACTTCATCCAGAACGACCTCGACGTCTCCGCCGAGGACCGCGAGCTGCTGCTCTCCGGCAACGCCAAGCGCCTGTTCAACCTGCCGATCTGACACGAGCCATCCAGACAGAAGCGGGGCCGGCGCAGGATGCGCCGGCCCCGCTTTCGTCTGGATTCGGGCCTACACCGCCGGGACGACGCCGGCCTCCTGGGCGCGCGCGAAGGCTGCACGAGCGGCACGTCGCAGTTCGCGGCCCTCGGGGTGGGCCGCGGGAGTCGCCCCGAGAAGCTTGCGCGTGTACGGGTGCCCGGGGTGATCGAACAGCTCGGCGGCGGGGGCGAGCTCCACGATCCGGCCCAGGCGCATGACCGCGACCCGGTCGGAGATGTGCTTGACCACCTCGAGGTTGTGGCCGATGAAGAGATAGCTCACACCGGTCTCCGCCTGCAGGTCTGCCAGCAGGTTGATGATCTGACCCTGCGTCGACAGGTCGAGCGCGCTGAGAGCCTCATCGCACACCACGAGCCGCGGCGACAAGGAGAGCGCCCGGGCGATCGCGACGCGCTGCTGCTGACCCCCGGACAACTCTGTCGGGTACCGGTCGAGATGCCCGGGAAGCAACCCCACGTGCTCGAACAGTTGGCGGGCCCGTCGTTCGCGCTCTGCGCGGTCGCCGACGCCGTGGCGCTTGAGCGTCTCTGTCACGGCCGTCGAGACCGGCTGGCGCGGGTTCAGCGACATCGACGGATCCTGGAACACGGCCTGCACGTCCCGGCGGTACGAGAGGGGAGTGCGTCGCCCGAACGCGGTCACATCGCGTCCCGCGAACTCGATGGTGCCGGATATCGGCTTCAGCAGCCGCAGGATGGCGCGGCCGGTGGTCGACTTGCCCGACCCGGACTCTCCCACCAGGCCGAACGTCTCGCCGGGGTAGATGTCGAATGTGACGTCGCGCACCACGGGGGCCTTGCGCTTGCCGAGGATCCTGCCGGTGTCGTACGAGATTGACAGGTCACGCACCTTCAGCAGCGGTTCAGCGTGCGGGCGTGGGGCGTCGTGCGGGGTCATTTCACTGCAGCTTCCTCGTCGATGGTCACGATGTGCTCGTCCGAGACGGCGGCGTTTGCCTCGCGCGGACGGCGTTCCCGGGCGGCCAGCAGTCGTACGGTGTACGGATCCTGGGGAGCATCGAACAATGACGCCGCGTCGCGGGTCACCTCGACGATCTCGCCCTTGTACATGATCGCGGCACGGTCGCACGCCTCGGCCACGACCCCCAGGTCGTGCGTGATCAGCAGGATCGCCATGCCGAACTCATCGCGCAGGTCCAGCAGCAGGTCGAGCACCTGCGCCTGAGTCGTAACGTCGAGGGCGCTCGTCGCCTCGTCCGCGATGACCAGCTGCGGGTTGGCGGCCAGGGCGATCGCTATGGCGACGCGCTGAGCCATGCCTCCGGAGAACTGGTGGGGATAGTCTCCGAGGCGGTCCGCGGCGTTCTTGACCCCGACGCGGTCGAGAAGCTCAGCAGCGCGCTTCCTCGCCTCCGCCCGGCTGAGCTTGAAGTGCGCACGTAGCGGCTCCGAGAGCTGCTTGCCGATGGTGTGCACGGGCGAGAGCGCGGCCATCGGATCCTGGAACACCGCGGCGAGTTGGCTGCCACGCAGCACCCGCAGCTTCTTCTCCGGGCTCTCGGCGATGTCCTGCCCGTCGAGGAGGATGGCGCCCGACGCGACGGTGAGGCCTGGCGGGAGCAGGCCTAGCACAGCGCGGGCGAGGGTCGACTTGCCGGACCCGGATTCGCCGAGCAGCCCGACGATCTCGCCGCGCCGCACCGTGAGACTGGCGTCCTTCACCAGCGGGAGCGGGTCCTCGTGCTGGCGCTGGAACTCGACCGTGACATCCCGGATCTCGAGGATGTTGTCGGGGTCGGCGGGGGCGGCGGACAGGGCGGCGGCCGATCGCTGCGCCCGGTCGGCCTGGGTCAGCTTCACCTTGGTGCGCTTGTCGCCCTGCAGGGCTTCGCTGATGCCGTCGCCGAGCAGGTTGAACGACAGCACCGTGAGGATGATCACGAGTCCCGGAGGGAAGGCCAGGAACGGCTGGAGAGCCTGCTTCGCGGCGGCGATGCCGAGCAGGCCGCCCCAGGAGGGGACGGAGGACTCCAGGCCGATGCCGAGGAAGCTCAGCGCCGACTCGATGACGATCGCGGTGCCGGTGAGGATCGCCCCTTGCACGATGAGCGGACCGGCGAGATTGGGCAGGATCTGGCGGAACAGGATCGCCACCTCCCGCAGGCCGCTGACCTTGGCCGCCTCGATGTAAGGCTTCTGGCCCTCGGCGAGCGTGATCGCCCTGGCCATGCGGGCGAAGTTCATGCAGAAGATGAGCCCGATCGCGAGCATGATCGAGGTCAGTCCGCGACCGAGGATCGCGATGATCGCGAACGCGACCAGCATGCCGGGGAGTGCGTCGATGATGTCGACGAAGCGGGTGCCGAGGCGGTCCCACCAGCCGCCGCGGTAGCCGAGCAGGAGTCCGAGGGGCACGCCGATGAGCATGGCGACGACGACGGAGCCGAAGCCGACGGCCAGCGCGATCCGCGCGCCGTAGATGATCCGGCTGAGGACGTCACGGCCGTTTTCGTCCGTGCCCAGCCAGTGTTCCGCGGTGGGGCCCGTGAGCACGGCGTCGGGGCGGAAGTCGTTCTGCAGGGGGTCGTAGGGGGCGATCACGTCGGCGAAGATGGCGCCGAGCACGACGAGGAGCAGCCAGCTCACGGCGATGAGCGTGAGGGGTTGCCGGCGGATCCTCCGGACGAGGAGTCGCCATCCCGTGGGGGCTCCGGCTCCCTTCGTCTTGCGCGACTCGATGCTGCGGACGGCGACGGTGCTGGGCTGGTGGGTCATTGCGGTCGGGCCTTCGGGTTGATGATCCCGTAGCCGATGTCGACCACGAGATTGACGACGATGACGAGCACGCAGATCACCATGACGGCGCCCTGCACGACGGGGAAGTCCTTCCCGATGACGCTGGCTAGCAGCATGGTCCCGAGCCCGGGGAACGCAAACACGCGCTCCATGACGAGGCTTGTGCCGAAGAGGATGCCCACGGCCAGTCCCGCGGCGGCGAGCACGGGGACCATGGCGTTCTTGAGGGCGTAGACCCAGATGATGCGCCACCGCGGCGTGCCGGCGGCGACGAGCGTGTCGGCATACTTCGACGACAGCGCGTCGGCCACCGCGGTCCTGGTCTGCCGGGCGATCAGCGCCGAGGCGCCTGCGCCCAGCGCGAGCGAGGGCAGGATCAGTCCCTGCAACCAGCGCCCCACGTCGTCCCCTGGCGGAGTCCACGCCACGACAGGTGCGATGCGCAGCTGGATGACGAATACCAGGACCAGGATGAGGCCGATCCAGAACTCCGGCATGGACTGCAGCAGCGAGGAGAAAGTCGTGACGACACGGTCGACGGGACGGCGCGCGTAGACGCCCGCGAGCACGCCGAGTCCGATGCCGAGGACGATGGCCACCACGAGGCCGCCTACGACGAGGGACAGTGTCGCGGGGAGCCGCGCCGCGATCAGCTCGCCCACTGGTCGCCCGGTGGCGAGCGAGTCGCCGAGGTCTCCGTGCACGGCGCCCGCCACCCACTGGCCGAACCGGACGAAGAACGGCTGGTCGAGCCCGAGCTGCTGCTCGACGCGTGCGATCTCCTCCGGGGTGGCGGCGGCGTCGCCGAGGACCATCGCCGCCGCGCTGCCGGGGATCAGGTACACCAGCAGGAAGACCAGCAGCGACACGATGAGCAGCTGCGGCACCGCGAGGGCGAGGCGGGAGCCGATCAGTTTCAACATCTCTCGGCTCCCCGCCTCGTCGCTCGCGGTGTCATCGTGGCCCTCCCGGGTGGTGGTTCGGTGTGCGGATGGATTCCGGCCTGGGGCCGGCGGTCAGGACGCGGGCGCGATGGTCCGGTAGTCGATCAGGTTCTGCTCCCAGCCCTGCGTCGCCGGCTCCACGTTCGCGACCGTGGTGGTGTTGTAGGCGATCAGCTCGAAGCCGACCATGTGGCTGCACGTGAGCGCCTCATCGGCGATCTGTTTCGTCACCGCCGCCCACGCCTCTTCGCCGCCGCCCTGCTGCGCGGCCGTGGCGAGCTCCTTCAACTCGTCGCTCGCGACCTTGGCGGGGTTGCCGCCGGCGGTCTCGCTGAACCACGCGCCGTACCAATCGGCCGGCGTGATCTGCGCGTGGTTGCCGAGGCCGAGCGGGTACTGCCCGCTGTTCCACGTCGAGATGAACTGCGGGGGAGCGAGCTCCTGGACGGTGATGTTCACGCCGGGCAGCTCGTTCATCTGCTCGGCCATGACCTCGATCTGCCCCTTGTTGAAAGGCGCAGCGGGGAAGACCGCCTCGATCGTCGGGTTGCCCGCCTCGTCCCAGAGCTCGAGGGCCTTGTCCAGGTCGGCGTCGGCGCCGTAGCCCGTGATGTCCGGGTTGTGTCCGGGTTCGCCTTCCACGAAGTGCTGGCTCTGCGGCTCGCCGCCCCGGAGGTCGGCCTCGACCTGCGGACCCATCGCGTAGCAGAGCGCCTGCCTCACGGTCGGGTCCTCGAAGACACCGCCCTCACCACGGTCGAAGAAGACGACGTTGTTGCGGATCGCGTTGTACTCGAAGTACTCGACCGAGGGATCGGCCTCGAGGCGGGGCAGCTCCTCGTCCTCAGTGTCGGTCACGTCGATCTCGCCGCCGATGACGGCGGCGCTGGCGGCCGTGTCGTCCGGGATCGCGTAGAGCTGGATATTCGCGAACGGGGGGAACTCGCCCCAGTAGTCGTCGAACTTCGTGAATCCGATCCGCGTGCCGGGAACCGAGCTCGCCTCGTCGTACGCCCACGGCCCGGTCCCGACAGGGACTGTCTCGATCGAGCCGTCCTCGATCGCTGCGGGGCTGCCGATCGGCAGATTGCGCTGGCTCAGCAGGTCGAGGAACGTCGACCAGGGACGGGCGAACTGGAAGGTCACCGTGTAGTCGTCGTCCACGACGACGTCGGTCACGGCACCGAGCGGGCCGCCGAATTGACCGCCGACGACGTCGCGGACGTACTCGAGGTTCGTCTTGACGGCTTCCGCGTCGAACGGCGTGCCGTCGTGGAAGAGGACATCGTCGCGCAGCTGAAGGGTGAGCGAGGTCGCGCCCTCGCCGAACTCCCACTCCGTGGCGAGGTTCGGCAGGATCGTGCCGTCCGCTTCGCGGAGCACGAGCGTCTCGTAGGGGACGCGCATGTAGCCGGGTTCCATCGACTGCGAACCCGGGGCCCACGTCTCCGGGAAGATTCCCCAGTTGACGCGGAGAGTGGCGTTAGGGTCCGTCGCGGCCGCGGTGTCATCGGATGCCGAGCCGCCGCTGCACCCCGTCAAGGCCAGGACGAGAGCCACGACGGGGATCGCAGCCTTCCATACCCGCCGTGCTGTTCCTGTGTTTCTTGCTGTGCTTCCCACTTCGGACGCCTCCTTGCGTCGGGTGACATGGCCTCAGAGGCCCGCGCTCCGCTGCGCGGGACGTATCACGTGCGAAATCATATGTGGGAAAGGGGGAAACGCAACACCCCGCCTGCAAGCCGCGCGGTGCGTGTCGCGCTGAGAGGCCCCGCGAACAGCGAGAACGGGCGCATCGCGGTGATGTCGGCGAACCGAGGACCGGCGCGGGAGTTGCCGCAGATCGCGCGTGATCCTTCCCGCATTTTCGATCGCTCACTCGATTTTCGTGGCACTATTCCGTCATGGTCAACCTCGTGGCGAAGAAGCCGCATGAACACCCGAACACCGCCCCGGCGCGCCCGCGCGGCTCCTATGCGAGATCCGAGCGGACCCGGCACGCGATCGTCGAAGCCGCGTTCGACGTCTTCGCCGAGCGCGGCTACCGCTCCGGCTCGATGCGGGAGATCGCGGCGCGGGCAGGTGTCGGGGAGGCGAGCATCTTCCACCATTTCCCCGCGAAGCAGGACCTGCACCTGGCCGTGCTGCGTCATCGTGACGAGCTCTCCCGCACCCGCTTCGCCCTCGATCGGCGCGATGCCGGGGAGACCCTGGCGACGCTCGTCAACCTGGCGGCGTACAACGCGACCGTTCCCGCGATCGTGCGGCTGTACCTCGGGACCGCGCTGGACGGCGTCCTGCAGGAGGGGCATTCACGCGCGTACTTCGCCGGTCGCAGCCGCGATGTGGTCGAGAGACTGGTCGGCACGTTCGAGATGCTCGAACGGGAAGGGCGGCTCAACCCCGGCGTCGAGCCGCGTCGCGCGGCGCGGCGGGGCCTGGCCCTCTGGGACGGGCTGCAGCTGCAGTGGCTGTACGACCCCGAGTCCGTAGACGTCGCCGGCGAGCTGCGCGCGTATTTCAACGGTCTGCTGAGGAAGCCGCTGTGACCGCGGTGGCGACGGGCCTGCGGGCCGAGCTGCGCGATGACGCGCCCTGGGTCGCGACCCCTGCGCCGCGGCTGTCCTGGCGCGTCGACGCGGACGAGTCGGGCTGGCTGCAGGCGGGAGCGGAGGTCGAGTGCGAGGGCGAGCACGTGCGCGTCGAGGGACGCGACAGCGTGCTCGTGCCGTGGCCCTTCCGACCGCTGCGGGCCGGCGAGGTGCGCACGGTCCGGGTCCGTGTGACCTCCGAGAGCGGGGTGGAGACGGAATGGAGCAGGCCGCTCACCGTCGCGGCGGGATTCGCGGACACCTGGTCCGCCCTTCCGATCGGGCTCGCGGACCCGTCCGCGCCCGCCCGTCCTGCTCTGATGCGCACGGCGTTCCGTCTCGATCGACCGGTGCGTCGGGCGCTGCTGTACAGCAGCGCTCTCGGGGTCGCCGACTGGGCCGTGAACGGCCTCCCCGCCGACGACGGCGTGCTGAGCCCGGGGTGGACGAGCTACCAGCTGCGCCTCGTCCACGAGACGGCTGACGTCACGGCGCTGCTGCGCGAGGGCGAGAACGTGCTCGCCGCGCACCTCGCCGGGGGTTGGTACACCGAGGAGTACCACCTGCTCACGCGGCCGAAGCGGTTCTACGGCGACCAGCCGCGCCTTCTCGGCCAGCTCCGCATCGACTTCGTCGACGGCACGCACACCGTGATCGCGACGGGCGAGGGCTGGCAGGCCGTGCCTGACCCCGTCACGACGTCGAGCGGGATCTATCACGGCGAGAGCGTCGACGCGCGGGGGGCCCTGCAGGGCTGGGACGCGCCGGGCTTCGACGCCACCGCCTGGACGGACGCGGTCGTGACCGACGACGATCCGCCGGTGCCCGAGGCCCGCATGGCCCCGCCGGTGCGGCGCACGGCGACGATGCCCGTGAAGGAGGTGCTCCGATCGTCCTCGGGGGCGCCGGTCCTGGACTTCGGGCAGAACCTCGTGGGGCGTCTGCGCATCCGTGTGGAGGGGGAGCGGGGCACGCGGATCGTGCTGCGCCATGCGGAGGTCCTGGCCGACGGCGAGCTCGCCCTCCGGCCGCTGCGCCTGGCGAAGGCGACCGACGAGTACGTGCTGGCCGGCGCGGGTGAGCCGGAGGAATGGGAGCCGCGCTTCACGTTCCATGGCTTCCGCTATGCGCAACTCGACGGATGGCCCGGAGAGTTCGACCCGGCGGATGTCGAGGCGGTCGTTCTGGGGACCGACATGCGCCGTTCGGGCTGGTTCTCCTCCTCGGATTCACGCCTGGATCGCCTGCACGAGAACGTCGTCTGGACGATGCGCGGCAACTACCTCGCGGTGCCGCAGGACTGCCCTCAGCGCGACGAGCGCTTCGGCTGGACGGGGGACAATCAGCTCTTCGCACCGACCGCGGCGTTCCTCTACGACTGCGAGGCGTTCTTCCTGTCCTGGCTGCGGGATCTCGTGCTGGAGCAGCGCCGAGCCGGCGGGGTCGTGCCTCTCTTCGCCCCCGACGTCCTGCCGGACATCGCGGATCGCAACCCGGTCGCCGCATGGGGCGACGCGATCGCGATCATCCCGCGCGTCCTCGCCGACAGCGCGGGAGACCGGGCCCTGCTGAGCGAGTTCTACCCCGCGATGCGCGACTACCTCGAGCTCATGCTCGCCGCCCGCGACCCCGACGGGCTGTGGACCACCGGGCGGCAGCTGGGCGACTGGCTCGATCCGAACGCACCGCCGAACGCGCCGGCCCGCGCACGGACCGACACGGAGATCGTCGCCTCCGCGTATCTCGTGCACACCGCGCGACTGGTCGAGCGCATAGCGCGGGACCTGGGCGAGGACGCCGACGCCGCACGCTTCGCGACCGCGGCGGAGGCGACGCGACGTGCCTATCTCGACGCGTTCGTCACCCCGCGAGGTCGCATCATGTGCGACACCCAGACGGCGTACGCGCTCACCCTCGCGTTCGATCTCGTGGACGACCCGCTCCTGCGCCAGCGCGTGGCTGACCGGCTCGCCGACGTGGTGCGCCGCGACGGCTACCACATCGCGACGGGACTGGTGGGAACCCCGATCATCCTGCGCGCGCTGTCCGAGAACGGGCACGCGGACGCCGCGGAACGGCTCCTGTTCCAGACCGAAGCGCCGTCCTGGCTGTTCCCCGTCACAGTTGGAGCGACAACCGTGTGGGAGCGCTGGGACGGACTGCGCGAAGACGGGTCGCTCAACCCTGGAGCGATGATCTCCTTCAACCACGTCGTGTTCGGCTCCGTGGCGCAGTGGCTGCACGAGACCGTCGCCGGGCTGTCACCCGCCGAGCCCGGATACCGTCGCCTGCGCATCGCGCCACTGCCGCTGCGCCGCGTGGATCACGCGCGCGCCGAACACGACACGCCCTACGGGCGGGCCGCCGCCGGATGGAATCGCGAGGGCGGCGTCCTCCGTGTCCGCGCGACCGTCCCGGCGAACACGACGGCGGAGGTCCGGCTGCCGGACGGCCGCACGTTCGACGTCACCGCCGGCGAACACGAGTGGGTAGTTCCGGATCTCTTGCTGCTTCCCCGCGAGGCGGTGACATTGGACTCATCGATGGCGGCCCTCGCCGACGACGAGAACGCCTATGCCGCCTTCTTCTCGAAGCTGCGCGAGAACCCAAACAGGTTCCTTGCGAAGTCGGTCCAGGCCAACGCGCTCTTCACGCCGGGGCGTCGCATCCGGGACGCGCTGATCTTCGCCGACCGTGACACGCTCGACGCTGTCGCGACCGCGCTCGACGACGCCTCGACTTGACTCTTCGGGTGGCGTCTGGGCGTAGTGCTCAGGCGCCGCCCGCGGCGGCGGCCTCTCGGTGGAGCTGGGCGTCGTGTTCGGTGACGGCGAGCAGAGTGTTGACCTCGTGCCGGCGCGCGGAAGTCTCGATCATCTCCGCGTCTGCGTGGCCCTCGATCAGGTCGAGGATCGCGTCGTGCTCAGCGAGGGACGCGAGCGCGCGCCCTGGGGCATACCAGAACGCGGATCGGCGGATCAGCTCGAGCCGCGCCCACTCGGTCTTTACGAGGTCGTGCAGCCGCTCGTCGTCGCAGCGCGAGCACAGCAGCTCGTGGAAGCGGCGGTTCAGCGTGCCGAAGCGCACGGTGTCGAAGTCGCCCAGCGCCTCCCGCATCTGCCTGTTGAGAGCGCGCGCCTCCGTGATGTCGTCCTCCGTGAGGTTCTCGGCGGACAGCGACGTCGCCAGCCCCTCCAAGCGCGCGAGCAGCCGCATCGTGCGCTGCCAGGCATCGGTGTCGAACGTCTTCACGAGGGCCCCGACGTTCGGGACGATCTCGACCCAGCCCTCGGCCTCCAGGCGTCGCAGGGACTCCCGCCACGGCACCGACGTGATCCCGAACTCCCGGGTGAGCTGGTCGATCACGAGCCGATGGCCCGGCGCATACGTGCCCTCCATGATTCGCTGCTTGAGGATCTCGTACGCCTGCTGTGCTCTGCTGACGGCCACGACGCTGTCCCTCCCTGCTCGTCCGAGCATCCCGGGCCGCGGCCTCCGGCTTCGCCGCCGGGGCTCCGCGCGGCCCTGCTGACAAATCTAGCCGGATTTCGCGTCGGATCCGCGAAGCATCGGGCGCGACCCGATCGCGGTTGGGGCCCGGTGGGCTCGAGCGGACAACCGCTGGCGACAATTGCTACCGAATCACATGCGATTTCGCGCGCAATCCCTGGACGTGGACGGCGTGCTCGTACTACCGTCACCAGCGGTCGACTCAGGGGAGAACATGACCACCGCGCACGCCGGGGTCGGGCACCGCGACACGTATGAGACGATCCGCCGCGATCCCGAAGCCCCGCTCATCGCGCAGCGACCGCCGCTGTTCAGCCCCGCCGCCGCGGCGCAGGACGCCGGCGCCTCGACATCGACGGTCGTCCGCTTCGGGGCGATGTTCCTACCGCTCGAGTACACGAGGTGGCAGGAGGAGGTCACCGCTCACCTCGAGACCTGCTACCTCGGCGACTGGTCGCCGCTCAGCAAGCACGCACCGCCGGCCCCGGTGCGGCGGAGTTCCTCAGTCGGGGTCGGCGCGTGCAACTGGGACACGAGTTCACCGGGCTCGACGCGCTCGCCGCGGAGGCCGAGGCCGGTGATGCGTTCGCACGCTCGTCCGCCTCGATGGGACACCGATACGTGGTGGCCGCTCACCGCGCGCTGTTCGAGCCCGGTCCGCTTGTCGATGTGGGCCCCCAGGCATGCGGCAGATGGCTGTTAAGGCCACGGTCCGGGCGCCGCCGTTCAAGCCGGACCGGCGCCGCGCCCACGTGGCGGCAGGGGCCGGCGACTCATGGTCCGTCCGCCCCGCTGATCCGGCGCAGCAGACGGGCCAGCGCGGGATCCGCGGCGGCCCCCTGTCGGGTCAGCACCAGGGCACTCAGCGGGGCTGGCGCCGGGTACAGTCGGCGCACCACGAGCTCGAACCGGGTAAGGCTTTCGAAGTCAGGATCCGGAAGGATCCCCCAGGCCAGGCCGGCCTCGATGAGCGGCACACTCGTCTGGATCGTCTCAGTGATGCGCATGGTGGCCGGCGCGATGTCGTGCGTGCGGAAGGCCTGCTCGATCGCCTCGGGGAGGCTGGGAACCGCCGTGGTACGTTGCGGCAGCACCACGGTCCGGCCATCGAACGCCCGCAGCGGGAGCGGATCGGGGGCGTCGCGGCAAGAGGGTGGCAGCGCGGCGACGAGCGGGATCTCACCCCAGTCGACGATCTCGAAGGCGTCGTGGTGCCGCCGAACGAAGTCCTCGGCATCGGCGACGTTGATCGCCGCGAGGTCGGCCTTGCGGTCCTGCAGCAGATCGATCGCGGTCCACGGCGGCGGGTCGATCAGTCGGATCTCGACGTCGGGCGCGTCGGCTGCATGCTCGCTTAGCAGGCGGGGGATTCGGCGCCACATCAGCACCGGCACGGCGGCCAGCGTGAGCGAGCCGGACGTCCCGGAACCGAAGCGCCGGAACGCTGCGGCGACGTCGTCGAGGTCGCCCAGGATCCGGGACGACGTGGTCAGCAGGTACCGGCCAGCGCTGGTGGGCTCGATTCCGCGAGGCGTGCGCACGAGCAACGGCACGCCGAGCTCGGTCTCGAGCCTCTGGATGGCCGCGCTTAGCGACGGCTGGGAGAGGTGCAAGCGTGTAGCGGCCGCTGTCAGAGAGCCTGCCTCGACGGCGGCTGCGAAGTAGCGAAGCTGCCGAAGTTCCACGATTGGATCCTATCGCGACCGATTCGCCATAGACAGGATCTATGGCAGTTCGCGCGAACTCGGTAGTTCCCCCGGGCGCGGAACGGGCGGAAGCTGAGGGCGGACAACCTCGATCGAAAGGCGCCGCCGATGCTTCCGACCACCAACCCCGCCCCGCCATTCGCCATCACGCGCGCGAGCCACGTGGCGCTCGCTGTCACCGATCTCGAGCGCAGCCGCGACTTCTATCGGGACACAATCGGCCTGGTCGTCACGGAGGAGAACGACGACGCGATCTACCTGCGCGGACTCGAGGAGTCCGCGCACCACAGCCTCGTGCTCGAGCGCGCGGCCGAAGCGAAGGCCCTCCGCATCGGCCTGCGCGTGCGCAGCGACGAGGACATCCTCAAGGCGGAGCGCTACTTCGCCGCGGCCGGCATCGAGCACCAGCGCGTCGAGAAGGACCATCAGGGATCTACCTTGCAGTTCCGCGACGCGGTCGGCACGCACCTGGAGCTCACGGCCTCCATGGAGCAGGTCCCGCGCAAGATGCAGCAGTTCGACGAGTTCGTCGCCGGAGCGCCGCAGCGCCTCGACCACTTCCAGGCCGTCACCTATGACGTGCAGGCCGCCACGGACTTCTGGGCGGGCCTCGGCATGCGCATGTCTGAGTACACGGCGAAGGACGGCACCGACGAGCTCTGGGGCACATGGCTGGAGGTCAAAGGCAACACCCACGACCTGGTGTTCACGAACGGCCGCGGACCGCGCCTGCACCACTTCGCCTACACGGTGCCGGACGGGCTCGCGCTGCTGCACGCCGCCGATGTCGCCGGAGCGCGGGGCTTCGGTCAGGAGATCGACCGCGGCCCCGGGCGCCACGGGATCAGCAACGCGCTGTTCCTCTACCTGCGCGATCCGGACCAGCATCGCATCGAGCTGTTCACCACGCACTACCAGTTCATCGACCTCGAGGAGCAGCCGATCCGGTGGGACGTCAGCGACCCGCGCCGTGCGCAGCTCTGGGGCATGCCGGCGTCGAACCGCTGGTTCTTCGAGGCGAGCGAGTTCCCGGGCGAGCCGCTGAACGAGCCGCTGCTGAAGGCGAACCCGCAGACGCTCGAGGCCTACCTGGGTGTGCACTGACGTGACCGCACACGAGACCACCGGCAACGGGGCCGCCGGCTACGAGCCCGTGCGGCTGGATCCGCACGTTCGCGCGTTGTTGGAGAAGGCGCCCGTCGCGGGCATGTCGGCGCAGCTGCGCAAGCGAGGCTTCGACCAGGCGGTGCTGGACGGGTTGCGCCCCATGCATCCGGCAGCCAAGCTCGTCGGCGTCGCCAGGACGCTGCGCCTGGTGCCGTTCCGCAAGGATCTGTTCGAGCGCCACGGCGGTGGCTACAACGCCCAGAAGCGGCTGTTCGACGCGGTGTCCCACGACGAGGTGATCGTCATCGAGGCGCGCGGCGAGGTCTCCGCCGCGACCTTCGGCGACATCCTCGCCATCCGCGCCCGGAGTGGCGGGGCGGCGGGCATCGTGACAGATGGAAGCGTCCGTGACTACGCCGCCGTGGCCGAGGTCGGCATACCGGTGTTCTCCGCCGGTGCGCACCCCGCGGTGATCGGTCGCCGTCACGTGCCCTGGGAGCACGACGTCACCGTCGGTTGCGCGGGCGCCGCCGTGCAGCCAGGCGACATCATCGTCGGCGATCGCGACGGCGTCATCGTGATTCCGCCCGAGCTCGCCGAGGAGGTGGCGACCGCGACGATCGCCCAGGAGGAGGAAGACGAGTGGATCGCGCTTCGTGTTGCCGAGGGGGAACGGCTCGAAGGGCTCTTCCCCATGAACACCGCGTGGCGCAGTCGGTACGAGGAGCGGTGAGGGCGATGCGCGAGCAGGACACACTGGATCGGATGCTCCAGCCCGGGGACCGTCCATGGGCGCGCTGACTCAGGATCAGATCACCCGGATCGCCGGCGAGCTCGCGGAGGCGGATCGCGCGCACGGCGTGATCCCCCGCATCACGGCGCGCTTCCCGGAGGCGACGATCGAGGACGCGTACGCGATCCAGGGCATCTGGCGCGACTCCCAGGTGGCCACCGGGCGCCGACTCGTGGGCCGCAAGATCGGCCTGACGTCCAAGGCGATGCAGCAGGCGACGGGGATCACCGAGCCGGACTACGGCGTGATGTTCGACGACACCGTGTACGAGTCGGGGGCGGTCATCCCGGCGGCGCACTTCTCCAACATCCGGGTCGAGGTCGAGCTCGCGTTCGTGCTGAAGGAGCCGCTGGAGGGGCCGGCGTGCTCGCTGTTCGACGTGCTGCGGGCGACGGAGTACGTCACGCCCGCGCTCGAGGTGCTCAACTCGCACATCGAGATGGAGGGCCGCACCATCGTGGACACGATCAGCGACAACGCGGCGTACGGCGGCATGGTGCTGGGCGGCCGACCCATGCGGCCCGACGACCTCGACCTGCGCTGGGTCGGCGCGATGCTCTACCGCAACGAGACGATCGAGGAGACGGGCGTCTCGGGCGGCGTGCTCGGCCACCCGGGCAACGGCGTGGCGTGGCTCGCCAACAAGATGCACCAGCACGGCGACCGGCTCGAGTCGGGCGAGATCATCCTGTCTGGCTCGTTCACGCGCCCGGTGTGGGCCGAGGCGGGCGACAGCATCCTGGCCGACTATGGACAGATGGGGACCATCGCATGCCGCTTCCAGTGAGACGTCTTTCCTCGACGCTGCGAGGGCGCCTGTCCGAGGCGGATCGCGCGCTGTACGGCGGATGGGTCTGCTCGGGATCCCCCGTCATGGCGGAGATCATGGCGGGCGCGGGGCTCGACTGGCTCATGATCGACATGGAGCACGGACCCGTCGGGCTGAGCGAGACGCAGGTGATGCTGCAGGCCGCCGCCGCCTACCCCGTCACGACGGTCGTGCGCGTGCCGGCGAACGACGCCGTGTGGATCAAGCAGGTGCTCGACCTGGGCGCCCAGACGATCATGGTGCCCATGGTGTCGACCGCCGCCGAGGGCGAGGCCGCGGTGGCGCACGCGTCGTACCCTCCCCGCGGGCACCGCGGTGTCGGCAACGCGCTCGCGCGATCCGGTCGCTGGAATCGCGTGGACGACTACCTCGCGAACGCCGCGCAGCACACGTCGGTGATCGTGCAGATCGAGACCGCGGAGGGCGTCGAGAACGCATCGGCCATCGCGGCAGTCGACGGCGTCGACGGCGTCTTCGTGGGGCCGAGCGACCTCGCCGCCTCCATGGGGCTGATCGGGCAGCAGACGCATCCGGATGTCGTCGCCGCCGTCGAGCGCACGATCACCGCGGTGACGTCGGCGGGCACGCCCGCGGGGGTCAACGCGTTCGTCGAGTCCGCCGCGCGCGGCTACGTCGACGCCGGCGCGCGCTTCGTGCTGGTAGGCGCGGACGTCGCGCTCGCCGCCCGCGGCGCCGAGGCGCTCGCGAAGACCTACATCTCATCCGATCCCACTCATCGTGGGTCGTACTGAAAGGCTTGTGATGAACGAAGACGAGAAGGCGCTGCTGGCCGAGGTCGAGACCCGCCTGTTCATCGGCGGCGAGTGGGTGGACTCGTCGTCAGGCAAGACCTTCGAGGTGCGCGACCCCGCGACGAACGAGGTCATCGCGAACGTCGCCGACGGCACGGCGGAGGACGGCATCCGGGCGCTCGACGCGGCCGTGGCCGTGCAGGACGAGTGGGCGAACACCCCGCCGCGCGTGCGCAGCGACATCCTGCGCCGCGCGTTCGACCTGGTGCGCGAGCGGGCCGACGACGTCGCCCTGCTGATGACGATCGAGATGGGCAAGCCGCTGGCCGAGGCCAAGGGCGAGGTGACGTACGGCAACGAGTTCAACCGCTGGTTCAGCGAGGAGGCCGTGCGCATCTCCGGGCGCTACGGCACCAATCCCGAGGGCAGCGGTCGCATCATCGTGTCCCAGCGGCCCGTCGGCCCGTCGTTCTTCATCACGCCGTGGAACTTCCCCTTCGCGATGGCCACGCGCAAGATCGCCCCGGCGCTCGCCGCGGGCTGCACGGTCGTCATCAAGCCCCCGCAGCTGACGCCGCTCACGACGCTCTTCTTCGCGCAGCTGCTCGTGGAGGCCGGCCTGCCCAAGGGCGTCGTCAACGTCATCACATCGGCGTCGTCGAGCCGCGTCTCGGCGCCGATCATCTCCGACCCGCGCCTGCGGAAGCTGTCCTTCACGGGATCGACCGAGGTCGGTCGCAAGCTCATCGCACAGGCCGCCGAGGGCGTGCTGCGCGTGTCGATGGAGCTCGGCGGCAACGCCCCGTTCGTCGTCTTCGAGGACGCCGACCTCGACAAGGCCGTCACCGGCGCGATGCAGGCGAAGTTCCGCAACATCGGCCAGGCCTGCACGGCGGCGAACCGTTTCATCGTGCACGAGTCGGTCGCCGAGGAGTTCGCGAACCGGATCACCGAGCGCGTAAAGGCGATGAAGATCGGGCGCGGCACGGAGGAGGGCGTGGAGATCGGGCCCCTCATCGACGCCGACGCGGTCGACAAAGCCGTGGAGCTGGTGACCGACGCCACCGAGCGTGGCGCGACCGTGGTGGCCGGCGGGGAGAAGCTCGACGGGCCGGGGACGTTCTATCAGCCGACCGTCGTCACGGGCGTGCAGCCGGGCAGCGCGATCCTGCGCGAGGAGATCTTCGGGCCGGTGCTGGCGATCGCCACGTTCTCGACGGAGGACGAGGCCGTGACGATGGCGAACGACACGGAGTACGGCCTCGTCTCCTACGTCTTCACCGAGGACCTGCAGCGCGGTCACCGCATGATCGAGCGCCTGGAGACCGGCATGATGGGCCTCAACGCAGGCGTCGTCTCGAACGCGGCCGCTCCCTTCGGCGGCGTCAAGCAGTCGGGTGTCGGTCGCGAGGGCGGCTTCGAGGGCATCCACGAGTACCTCTCCACGAAGTACACATTCCTGCCCAACGCATGAAGGAGACGGCGCTGACTGGGGAGCCCGACGGAGCCCGCGCGGGGAAGACCAGAGGGGAGCCGCAGCCGGACCACGTCGTCGCGACGCCCGGCCACGACTCGCCATTCCGCTTCGAGCGGCAGAGGAACGAGCTGCGGTTCCGCGTCCTGCGCCTCGCTTTGCGCACATGGATCACCCCGCAATACGTCCGCCTCCGGCTCGAGGGCATGGACTTGGCGGGGTTCGACTCGCGCGGCGCGGACGATCACATCCGGCTGTTCTTCCCATCGACCGAGATCGGCCCCTCGGAGGTCGACGGGTTCCGGAACTCGCCGTCCCGGGACATCACTCCGCTGTCATGGGACGCGGAGGAGGGATGGCTGGACGTGGAGCTGACGATCCACCCAGGTGCCGGTGTCGCGTCGCCCTGGGCAGCCGACGCGCCCATCGGATCCCTGGTCGGCCAGGGCGGCCCCCGCGGCTCGAAGGTCATGATCGGACGGCCCGAGGCATGGTTCCTTGCCGGCGACGAGACCGCCGTGCCTGCCATCCGAAGGTTCCTCGCCGACGCGGGGGCCGACGCGACCGGGATGGTCCTGGTCGAGACGGAGGACGCCCAGCACGAGATCCCGCTCGCGGCACCGAAGGGAGTGACGGTCGAATACGTCCACAGAGACGGCGTCGCGGCGGGCCTCGCGCTCTCCGCGCGACTCGATCGGATCACGGCGGCCGAGCGGCTGGCGGGCACCGTGATCGGCTTCGTGGCCGCCGAGTCGTCAGTCGTCGGACCCGCCCGCGCGCTGCTGCTCGACCGCTGGGCGCTTCGCGCGGAGGCCGTGACCGCGCGCGGATACTGGAAGCGCGGGGTCGCGCGCTACGACGAGGCGCACTGACCCGAACGGTGCGCTCTTCCGTCCGGCGGGAACGGGGTGATCGGGAGATTGAACATCCTTGGCGTTCTTTCAGAGCACGAGCTCGCGGTCCTCGTCCGAGACCTCGATCGTGTTCTTCAGGAAGTCGACGCCCTGGCTCATCCAACTGCGGAAGATGGGCAAAGAGGAGCCGAAGGTGTAGTGGTCGGCGCCCGAGATCTGGAGGGCGGCCTGGAGCTGCTTCCTTGCCCCACGAGCGCGCGTGACTGCCAGGCGTGATCACGAACCAGGGTCCGAACGAGGAGGACTTCCAGCGGACGAGTCGCTCCCCTACCTCCCCTCGGGTGCGCCGCGGGTGAATCGGGCGATCTTCCACTGGATCGCCGAGGCTCTTTCGCGGTGATGGTCTTCGATGAGCCCTCCACGTCGGCGCCCTGGGGATGGCAGCTGTTCGGCCACCACATCTGCGTCAACTTCGCCGCAGTCGGCGGCGCGAAGTGGTGTCTCCGGTCTTCATCGGCGGCGAGCCGGCGCTCACCGACTCCCGCCCCCCGCTGTTCGCGGAGCGCGAGCGCCTCGCGTTCGAGCTCGCGTCGTCGCTCACGCCCGACCAACGCGAGAAGGGGGTCGTCTACGAGTCCGTCCTCGATCCCCGCATGCCGGAGGGGCGGCTTCGCCCCGCCGACGAGCGCCATCTTGCCGGCGCGTTCCACGACAACTGGGTGATCCCCTATGAGGGGATCCGCGCGAGCGACCTGGACGAGCGCCAGACGGAGATCCTCCGTGCCATCGTCGAGGACTTCCACCTGCTGCAGCGCGCCCCGCAGCGCGCGCTCACCATGGCCGAGTTCGATGAGCATCTGGATGAGACCCGGTTCGCCTGGTACGGCGCAACCGACGGCACCCAGCCGGTCTACTTCCGCATCCAGTCGCCGGTGATCGTCGCTGAACTCGACAACCACGCGGGCGTCTGGCTCGCGAACAAGCTTCCGGCGCGGTTCCACGTGCACACCTGCCTGAGGCTGCCGAACGGCAACGACTGCGGCAAGGCGCCTACCTCTCGCAGTGGCGGGAACGCGAGGAGGGCTGATGATGCGGGCGGGAGTCGATCGATCTGCCGGGCTTCAGCCACCGCAACCCGATCCCGGCGGCGAGCCGCAAGGGACCGTTCGTGTTCTCGGGCGGCTTCACGGGCAGGGACGCCATGACGGGCGAGCTGCCCGCGGGGCTCGACGCGCAGCTCGCGCAGATCTTCGGGCATGTCCGCGCGCTGATGGATCAGGTGGGTGCTTCGACCGACGACATCATGCGCATGACCGTCTATCTCGCCGACTTCCGCGACCGGGAGGCGCTCAACCGCGAATGGCTCGCGATGTTCCCGGATCGTGCGTCACGTCCAGCCCGTCACGTGGTCAAGGCGGATCTCGACGGCGGTCTGCTCGCGCAGGCCGACGTCATCGCGGTTGTCGGACAGTAGAACGGCTCAGAGCGCGGGCCACATCGCCACCGCGGGGACCTCAGCGCCGTCCAGCGCGTCGCTCACCGCCTGGAGGCGCGCGATCGCCTTGTCCACCACCGGGCCGCCGAGCAGTCGCTCGAATTCGTCGTGCAGGACGGCGAGGCGGCGGCGACCCTCGAGGGCGCCCGTGTGACCCGCCTCGGTGACCTCGTACCAGATGACCCGCCCGTGGAAGGGGTGGGGCACGCGAGTGACCCATCCTCGCGACTCCAGCGCGGCCAGGGCGGCGGCCGCGGACTGCGGCGTGATCTTGAACCGGCGAGCGAGATCTGAGCCGGAGAGGTGCCCGAGCTCATCGAGGTGCACGGCGATGCCGAGTTGCGTGATCGTGACACCCATGTCGTCGATCGCCTCCGCCAGCCGCCGTTGCACAGCCTGGTTCGCACGGAAGAGCGCATAGGGGAGGCCGTCGGTCCATCCAGGCACTGCCGTCATCCCGCCATTGTGGCCCACGAAAAAGTTAAAAGCCAACTGAAAAGGTTTCAGTCAGTTGATATTCGCTGGCTGCTTCGCTAGCCTGCTCGTGACGGTGCCGCCGCGGCGCCGGAGCCCGGCGACCGGCGCGCGTCGGCTCCTGCCTCGGCGCAGAGCGCCGCGCTCGAATCGGCTGGAACGCCGAGGATCCGACGAGGTCGGGACGCGCCACCCCATCCCGGGGCCGGCCCTCGCTGCCCGCTCCGGAGAACGCCTGACTCGAAGGAGAGGACATGACGCTCGTCGATACCCGTGACACTTCGGCAGAGAGCCGAACGGGAGAGCTGCAGACGCAGGGAGTGATGCTCGTACAGGGCCAGGACGGCCCGGGGCTGGTTGCCGCGATCTCGGCCGTGCTGTCGTCCCACGGCGCGAACATCGTCTCGCTCGATCAGTACAGCGACGATCCGCAGGGTGGTCACTTCTTCCAGCGCACGGTCTTCCACCTGCCCGACTTCGTCGCCGTGCGCCCCGCGCTGGAGCAGGCGCTCGACGCCGAGCTGGGCGAGCGGCGGGGACTGACCTGGCGCCTCTCCGACACGACGCCCAAACGCGTCGCGATCCTCGCCTCGACCTCCGACCACTGCGTGCTCGACCTGCTGTGGCGTCAGCGCCGCGGCGATATCCCGATGACCGTGCCGATGGTCATCTCCAACCACACGACGGTGGCCGAGGATGTGCGCACGTTCGGCATCCCCTTCTTCCACGTCCCGTCGAGCGGTCCCGACAAGTCGGAGGCCGAGGCCCGGATCGTGGAGCTGCTGCGCGGCAACGTCGACCTCGTCGTGCTGGCGCGGTACATGCAGATCCTGTCGGGCGACTTCCTCGAGAAGGTCGGGGTGCCGGTGATCAACATCCACCACTCGTTCCTGCCGGCGTTCATCGGCGCGGGTCCCTACCGCAAGGCCAAGGAGCGCGGCGTGAAGCTCATCGGGGCGACCGCGCACTATGTGACCGAGGACCTGGACGAGGGCCCGATCATCGAGCAGGACGTCGTGCGTGTCACCCACGTCGACACGGCCGAGGAGCTGCAGCGACGCGGCGCCGACGTCGAGCGCGCCGTGCTCTCCCGCGCCGTGACCTGGCACTGCCAGGACCGCGTGATGCGCAACGGCCGCGAGACCGTCGTCTTCTGAATCCGCCCACACATCAAAGGAGTCGACGATGACACTGCTTCAGGACCACTCGCTCGAGATGACCGGAAAGGACGTCCCGGAGCTCGAGGAGGCCGTCCCCCTGATCCCGGCCGGCACGCGGGTGAACGTGACCTTCCTCAGCAGCGAGGATCTTCCCACGCGTCTCACCGCCGCCGCAGCCGTGAAGGCGTCGGGACTCGTGCCGGTGCCGCACATCGCCGCCCGCCGACTGACGAGCGAGGGCGACCTGCGCCGCTTCCTCGAGGCGCTGCGCGACGCGGGCGTGAGCGAGCACATCTTCGTCATCGGCGGCGATCCGGCGGAGCCGATGGGCCCCTATACCTCGGCGCTGGACGTCATCCGCTCGGGCCTGCTGCCCGGCTACGGCGTGCGACACGTGAGCGTCGCCGGATACCCCGAGGGACACCCGGACATCTCGGACGGCGACCTCTGGAGCGCACTGCGGGACAAGACCGCAGCGCTGGCGCAGCAGGGCCTCGGCGGCAGCATCATCACCCAGTTCGGGTTCGACGACGACCCGATCGTCAGCTGGATCGAGCGAGTGCGCGGCCTCGGGATCGACCTGCCCATCCGGATCGGCGTGCCCGGCCCCGCCGGCATCAAGCGCCTGCTCGGGTTCGCGCGGCGCTTCGGCATCGCCTCCAGCGCGGGCATCGTGAAGAAGTACGGACTCTCGCTCACGAACCTCGTCGGCACCGCCGGACCGGATCGCCTCATCGGCGCTCTCGAGAGACGGATCGACCCCGCGCGGCACGGCGACGTGCTGCTGCACTTCTACACCTTCGGCGGCGTGGCGGCCACCGCTCGGTGGATCCGCCAGTTCGATACGGTCGGCGCGCCCGGCGCGCGCTGACCCAGACACCCCGCCCATCCAGGGCCACTCGACGACGAGAGGAACACATCATGACCGGACCCGACCTCCAGAGCGCGATCGACCGCGCGGGATCTCCCATCCAGTTGCTGTGGCAGCCCGGCGTGGCACCGTGGACGGTGCCCGTCGTGCAGCCGGAGTTCGACGGCTGGGCGGCCGAGCAGACCGCCTGGCGCACGACCGTGGCGCTGTTCGACCTGTCCTTCCACATGTTCGACACCTTCTTCGAGGGGCCGGACGTGACGCGCCTGCTCAGCGAGGTCAGCGCGAACAACTACAACAGCTTCGCCATCGGCCAGGCCAAGCAGTTCGTCCCCGTCGCCTACGACGGCAACATCATCGTCGACGGCATCCTGCTGCGCACGGGTGAGGAGTCGTACACGCTCACCGGCGTGCCGGCCGCGCAGAGCTGGGTGAAGTACCACGCGCAGGCCGGCGGCTACGACGTCGAGTTCTCGACCGACCCCGACTCCTCGGTGCGCACGGACGCCGATCCGCGACTGTTCCGCTTCCAGGTGCAGGGCCCGCTCGCCATGGAGGTCATCGAGCGTCTCCTCGACGGTCCGGCCCCGGCGGTGAAGTTCTTCCACTCCACGACCGTGCAGATCGCGGGCCGCCCGGTGCGCGCCCTCCGCCACGGCATGGCGGGCCAGGCCGGCTTCGAGTTCATCGGCGACTTCGCCGACTACGCCGCGGTCAAGGAGGCGATCCTGGCGGCCGGTGCGCCGTCCGGCCTGGTTCAGGTGGGTGGCAAGGCGTACTTCACGAACGGCGTGGAGAGCGGCTGGATCCCCACGCCGACGCCCGCCATCTATACCGACGAGCGCCTGGCCGACTACCGCCGCTCGCTCAGTGTGTTCTCGTACGAGGGCAAGAAGCCCCTGAATGGGAGCTTCTACTCGGATCGCATCGAGGACTACTACGTCACGCCGTGGGAGCTCGGCTACGGCCGCTCGATCTCGTTCGACCACGAGTTCATCGGCAAGGAGGCGCTGCTCGCCGCGCGGGATGACGTGCGCCGCACCCGCGTCACCCTGGAATTCGACCGCGACGACGTCCGGACCGTGCTCGGCGAGGACCTCGACTACCTCAACAGCTACGGCCGCTACCGCATCGAGGGCGCCGACGGCCTGGCGGGAATGACCTTCTGGACGTCGAACATCGCCCCCGTCGGCACCGTCCTGTCGCTGGCCCTGGTGGACAACGCGCAGGCCGAGCCGGGCACCCAGGTCGAGGTCGTCTGGGGTGAGCACCCCGGACACGGCACCGCGCCGGACGCCGACCTCGGCTTCCCGCGCATTCGCGCCACGGTGCAGACCTCGCCGTACAACGAGTTCGCTCGCACCGCGTACCGCGCAAACTCGGAAGGCTGATCGCCGACTCCCAGGCAACGTCCAGCGCGCGCATCGATACGGTCGAACGAGTACGGCGCGTACAACCGTCTGAAACAGCGCCCATGCCCGATCCGGGGATGGGCGCTGTTCTCGTTTCCGCCCACACCGCGAGAGAGAAGCCATGAGCGATCACCACAAGTTCCACACCCACCTGCCCCGTTCCGGCCGCGAATCCCTGCTGTTCATGCTGGTCATCTCGTTCGTCTCCGTGAACGTCATCCCCGTCGTCATCTCCGGACTGACCGTCGGATTCTCGCTCGACACCTGGCTCGGGGTGCTGCGCGTGCTGCCCGTGCTCTGGGTCGTCGTGATCGCCGTCGTGCTGCTCACGCTGAAGCCGGCGCGATGGCTGGTCGGGAAGATCCTTCAGCCGGGCGACGGCTTCGGCGCTCACATGCTCGCGAACACGCTGTGCAGCGTGGCGCTGATGTCGGTGGTCCTGACCGTCGTGGGAACCTGGGTCGGGACGTGGAGCCTCACGGTCGATCCGATCGTCCGCTTCTTCGAGGTGTGGCCGCGTAACTTCGCCGTCGCGTTCGTCGTCGAGGCGGTGCTCGCGCAGCCGGTGGCCCGGCTCGTGATGCACCGCTATCACCGGCGTGTGGATACCCACGGACGTCGCAGTAGCCGATGTGCACGCGGATGGCGACGAAGCCCAGCTCTTCTGCGGCGATGGGGCCCAGGACGGTGTTGACGCGCGACGTCAGATGTTTCCTTCGGTAGCGGATCAGCGGCCGGCGAGCAGGTCGCGCGGATTGTCGATGACGATCGTGCGGATCTCCGCCTCGCTCAAACCGCGGCCCTCGAGCAGCGGGACGAACGCCGTCAGCACGGTCTTGTACGGCAGGTCGCGGCCCTCGCGAGCGATGTGTCAGCCCTCTGCGTCGAGGTGGCGTTCGGTCGCGAGCTCCCGGCTCACGCGGAGCAGCGCGGCGATGCCCTGGTTCAGCGCCCGGAGATCCTCGACCGTAAGGCGCCGGAGCGCCGCCTCATCGAGCTGCGGGCGGGTGGCGGCGAGCTGCCGCATGACGTCGCGCCCCGCTTGCGTCGTGACCACGCGACGCACCCGCAGGTCTCTCGGGTCGCTGCCGCGCGCGGCCATGCCCTGGGCTTCGAGGCGATCGACGATGCCGGAGATCGTCGCGAGAGACACGCCGAGGCTCGTCGCGATGCTCTGCATGGACATGCCGTCGGGGGACACGCTGAGGATGGCGAGGACCTTCAGCTGCTGCATCGTCAGGCGCAGCGTCAGCATCGGCTCGACGAGAGGCGGAGCCAGCGCCGTCTCCATCTCCTGCTGCATGCGCAGCAGATCCGAGAGCAGCGCGGCGCGCGCGGCATCCTCGGCGTCGTCCATGGGATGAGGATATCGGCGCGGAGCCGTTGCGTTGCATCGCTTCAGGCTAAGCTTCGTGCGACCCTAAGTGTTCTCGTCCTCGGCCTCCGGTGGTGCCCTTGTTCCGTCTCGCGCGTTTCAGTCTCGCGAACCGTGTCCTCGTCGCTCTGGTGACTCTGCTCATCGCGGGACTCGGGGTGTTCTCCATGTCTCAGCTGCGCCAGGAGCTGATCCCGTCGATCGAGCTGCCGCAGACCACCGTGGTCACCACCATGCCGGGCGCGAGCCCCGAGGTCGTCGACGGGCAGGTGAGTCAGCCGCTCTCGAGCGCGCTCGAGAGCGTCCCCGAGGTCGAGCTGGTCTCGGCCACGTCGTCAAGCGGCATGTCGGTCGTTACCGTCTCGTCGAGCTACGGCGCCGATGCCGACGATTTCCGTGCCTCCATCGAGGACGCGCTCGACGGAGTCTCCCTCCCGGAGGACGCCGAGCCGCAGGTCGCGGCGGGCAGCACCTCGGACATCCCCATCGTGTCCCTCACGGCCTCGGCGCCGGACCTCAGCGAGATCGAGCTGACCACTCTGCTCGAGGAGACCGTGGTTCCCGAGCTCGAGGCCGTGGCGGACGTGCGCGATGTGACCGTGAGCGGTGCGGCCCTCGACCGGATCGTCATCACGCCGGATCAGGCCGCGCTCGCGATGCACGGGCTGTCGGCGCAGTCCATCACGGATGCGCTCGACGCCAACGGCGTCACGCTGCCGCTCGGCAGCGTGGAGGCCGACGGGTCGCTCGCCCCCGTGCAGGGCGGCACGCCGGTCGAGTCGCTCGACGACATGCGCGCCATCCCGCTGGCCAGCGGCACCCAGCCCGGCACGGTGCTGAGCATCGACGACGTGGCGGACATCGAGGTCGTGACCGAGGAGAAGACCTCGATCACCCGGATGAACGGCGAGGAGGCGCTCTCGCTGTCGGTGACCGCGGTCACGGACGGCGATGTCGTCGGCATCTCGCATGGCATCGAGGAGGCGATCGCCGGGCTGTCCGCCGATCACGACGAGCTCGATCTCACGGTGGTCTTCGACCAGGCCCCGTTCATCGAGGAGTCGATCGAGCATCTCGCCATCGAGGGTCTGCTCGGCCTGGTGTTCGCGGTGGTCGTGATCCTGATCTTCCTGCTGTCGTTGAGCTCGACGCTGGTGACGGCGATCTCGATCCCGCTGTCGGTGCTGGCGACGTTCATCGGCCTGTACCTGGGCGGTCACTCGCTCAACATGCTCACGCTCGGCGCACTGACGATCGCCATCGGTCGTGTGGTGGACGACTCGATCGTCGTGATCGAGAACATCAAGCGTCACCTCGCGTACGGCGAGGAGAGGGTGCAGGCGATCCTCGCCGCCGTGCGCGAGGTCGCCGGCGCCATCACGTCCTCGACGCTGACGACGGTCGCGGTGTTCGTGCCGATCGCGTTCGTGGGCGGCATGGTGGGAGAGCTGTTCGCGCCGTTCGCGCTCACCGTGACCATCGCGATGCTGTCGTCGCTGCTGGTCGCGCTGACGATCGTGCCCGTCCTGTCATTCTGGTTCCTGCGCCGGCCGAAGCAGACGGCGTCCGCCGCGGAGGTGCGCGCGGCCGCCGAGGAGAACGAGCACCGCAGCTGGCTGCAGCGCGGCTACGCGCCGGTGCTGCGCGGCACCCAGCAGCATCCCGTCGTCACGCTCGTGGCGTCCACGCTGCTGCTGGTGATCACGGTGTCGCTGGTGCCGCTGATGAAGGTCGACTTCCTTGGCAGCACGGGCCAGAACATGGTGACGGTCACCCAGGAATTCGACCCCGGCACCGATCTCGACGCGATCTCCGCGGGCGCCGAGAACGTCGAGGACGCTCTGGCGGAGATCGACGGCGTCACAGACGTGATGATGACCGCGGGATCCGGCGGCGAGATGTCGATGATGTTCGGCGGGGGCGGCGGCACCGCCACCTTCACGGTCAACATCGACCCGGATGCGGATCAGGTGGCGCTGCAGGACGCGATCCGGGATCGCCTGGCGGAGATCACCGACGCCGGCGAGATCGGCCTCAGCGACCAGGCGGCGATGGGCGGCTTCGGCGGCGCCGTCGACGTCACCGTCACTGCCGACGACGAGGACGCGCTCGAGACGGCCGCGGCCGACGTGCTCGACGCGCTCCAGGACACGCCGAACGCGGCGGACGTCGTCTCCGACCAGGCTCCGGCGCAGCCGGTCGTGACCCTGCAGGTCGACCGCGAGACCGCACTGCAGCACGGCATGACCGAGATGCAGGTGCTCGGCCTGACCTCGAGCGTGCTGTCGCCGCAGAGCATCGGCAACGCCACGATCGACGGCGACGAGTTGCGCGTCTTCGTCGACGCGGCGCCGGCGCCCGAGACGATCGACGAACTGCGCGACCTGCAGGTGCCGACGGCGGCGGGCCCGATCCCGCTGTCGGACATCGCGGAGGTGGAGCTCGTCGAGGTCGCCACCTCGATCGCCCGCGAGGACGGCGAACTGGTCGCGACCGTGTCGGTCACGCCCGACGAGGGCGAGCTCGGCGCCGTCACCGCGGCGGTCACCGAGCGCCTGGACGGCGTCGAGCTTCCGGACGGCGCCCGCGCCGTGATCGGCGGCGTCGCCGAGCAGCAGACCGAGTCGTTCGCTCAGCTGGGGCTGGCGATGGTCGTCGCCGTCGCGCTCGTGTTCCTGCTGCTCGTGGCGACCTTCCGCTCGCTCATGCAGCCGCTCATCCTGCTCGTCTCCATCCCGTTCGCCGCGACCGGCGCCCTCGCGCTGCTGCTGGTCACCGGCACGCCGCTGGGCATCTCGGCGCTCATCGGCATGCTCATGCTGATCGGCATCGTTGTCACCAACGCGATCGTGTTGATCGATCTGGTGAACCAGTACCGCACTCAGGGGCAGAACGTGCGCGATGCCGTCTACAACGGCGCCCGCCAACGACTGCGACCGATCCTCATGACGGCACTCGCGACGATCTGCGCGCTGACGCCGATGGCGCTGGGCGTCACCGGCTCGAGCGGATTCATCTCACAGGATCTGGCGGTCGTCGTGATCGGCGGACTGGTCTCGTCGACGCTGCTCACGCTGATCCTGGTGCCCGTGCTGTACCTGCTCTTCGAGGGGCGCCGCGAGCGTCGCGCATCGCGACGTCCGACACCGGAGAGCGTCGACGGCGTCTCCGTCTGATCGCACCGACGCGCCATGACGGCGCGCTCATCACCGAAGGAAGGACCGCATGAACATCGCTCTGTGGATCGTGAACGGCGTGCTCGCCCTCGCCTTCCTCGCCGCCGGCGTGATGAAGCTCGTCCGGCCCAGGGCCGCGCTCAGGGAGGGAGGCATGGCCTGGGTGGACGACTTCTCGCCCGGCGCGATCAAGACGATCAGCGCCCTCGAGGTCCTAGGCGCGCTGGGCCTCATCCTGCCCCTGCTGTCAGGCGTCGCGCCGGTGCTCGCGCCTCTCGCGGCCGTCGGTCTGACAGTGATCATGATCGGCGCCGTGGTCGTGCATGTGCGCCGTCGGGAGGCGTTCGCCCCGCCGCTCGTGCTCGGGGGGCTTGCGGTTGTCAGCGCCGCGGTCGGGTTCGCAGTGCTGCTCTGACCGGGACGGACTGCTCAGCTGGGCTGGTCGACGCGCGAGTCGCGCAGCGCCTGCTCCAGCGCGTGGCGGCCGCGCATCGCGGCGTCGGCGAATGATGGGTGAGTTGCTGACAATGGTGCGGACCGAGGTCCGCGTCAACGGTCACGCGTACTTACTGGCTCAAGGGCAGGACCTTGAAGACCTGCGGCAACGTTTCGCGGCAGCCGCGCAGGGCCCCGGTGCGTTCATCGACTTCACCGCTGTGGGGAACCGCGCCGTAAGCGTGCTGATCAATCGCTCCTCCGAGATCACGCTGTCCTCCGAGACGGTGCAGCACGACCCGCGCGACACCGGTGACGAAAACTATCCCTACGGCGACCCGTTCGACGGCTTCTAGGCGACGCGGCACAGATTCCCGCGCCTGGCATCTGCGATGAACAGACGCGCGCGAGACTCCGCACGAGTTACTCGTGCCCCCGCTTGCCCCGCCCATAGGATTTAGGCGATGACTGAAACGCACACCATGGTCCGGACGGAGATCCGCATCAATGGCGAGTCCTTCCTCCTGGCGCAGGGTCAGGACATTGCAGCGCTGAAGCAGAACATCGTCGACGCCGCGCACAGCCTCGGGGATTTCGTCGAGTTCATCGTCGTGGGAAACCGCGCCGTGAGCGCTCTCATCACGCACGCTTCACAGGTCGTGCTCACGGTCGCGACGGTTCCTCTGGACTCGCGCGACACCGGCGACGAGAACTTCCCGTTCGGCGGCTTCTTCGACAGTCCACCCGCGACCTGAAGCCAGCGTCTAGCTGACCCACTCTTCCACTGTCGTGGCACCGTCTGCCGTCGTGCGAGCTCACCGACGCGAAGGTGTCGATGGTGAAGGGATCGACAGCGCTCACGGTCGCTGGGCGGATGGCACGGTGGGGCGAGACGCGCGAGCTCGACGCCGACGACATGGCCGCGCTCGAGGCACAGGTGCCGGACGGGTGGCAGCTGGTGTCAGTACGTCGCGGCTGAGATCGCCCGCTCCAGCAGATGGTTCATCGCGCCGGCGAACAACGCCCACACCAAGAGCGTGACGCCCGCCGCGGTCATCGCCGCGAGGGACACGTCCACCCACCGAGGGACCTCCACGTCGCCACCGCAGCCGCCCGCACCGCCCGGGCTGGGGCGGCATCCGTGGATGCAGCACATGGTCTCCACCATGAAGCCCGGCACCGGCCGCGTCGGCGTCGTCATGCCCCGGTGCGCTGTTCCGCGGCGGCGGCGCGAAGACCCGGATCGACACGCTCACGAGGCTCGCGACCGCGCTCGGCCGTCACTCGTTCTCTCCCTCCCGGAGGAGCCGTCCGTGCGTACCGTGGGCTCCGTCCAGGTCGCGTGACTGCACCACGCGCGCCGGGAATGAGGCGGGGCTCACTGCGTAAGAATCGCGTAAAGCTGAACGACTCCCACTCCGCCCGAACGTCGTCGTGTGCAGCCCAGATCCGCATGAATCAACGCGAACGGAGCCGAGTGGGTCTGGACGCACGTGCGGGGGCGGAGTTCAAATCCCTCCGTCTCCGCCACAAGATTCCTGGTCAGAAGTTATATCCCGAAGCCAGTTCGATTGTCCGGAACGCTTGCTGGGTCCAATTTTGGCGCCGAAGTGTACGTGGAGTGTACGCGATCTTGAGATCTGCCCTCCGCGGCCGCGAGTCGGTCCACAAAATCGCGGCGTTGCCCCTCGCCCAGAACGTGAGCGTATGTGGTGAGAACTGTCCGAGCCTCGTCGCCGAGATACTCTGCGACCTCGTTGACGGGCGTGCCCGGTCTCAGCCACGTTGAAGCGGCGAAGTGCCGAAGCGCGTGCCGGCGGAAACCGAGCGGAAGCTTGCGCACCAGGTTGGCGGTGAGTTGTCCGCCGAGCTTGTTGGTGAAGACATAGCTGCTGGTTGATTTTCCGGCGTGGGCGTGGAAGATCTCGACCGCTCGCGGAGATAGTGGGATTGATCGAGTGCCGCGCCAGGACTTTGGGTTCTTTTCCGCATACCCGTCCGAGTGGGAACGCCCAACGTTGAGCTGTGTAAGTCCGTGCTCGCTGAGCCAGCTCACGCGCGCGGCTCGTGCTTCACCCCATCGGATGCCGGTCAGGGACATGAACTCGAAGACGTCGGCGATGTCAGACCGTCGCTCGCGGAGCAGGGCCAGTGTGGACGCGACCTGCTGCGGTGTGGGGATCTCGCTGAGGCTGAGCGTTCGCTGCGCGGCCGTGCCGAGCTCCGGGATCTTCTTCATCGTCCGGACAGGATGGGGCTGGCGAAGCAAATCATGTTCAGCGGCGTAGGTGAACAGGGCGCTGAGCGTCGTCCGCGCCCGCGCGACAGTTGCCGGGGCCTTACCCGATTGCAGTTCGGCAATCAGATGCTCACGGACGTCCGCCGCCTGGATCGACGACACTGGTCGGACCAGTAGTCGCTTCGACAGCGCGGCGAGGTTGTGGTTGTCCGTGTCGATCGTGTGCGGGTTGCCATTCGCGCGTGCGCGCTGGAACATCGCCACCAGTTCGCCGACTACTACGAGTCGTTCAACAAGCCCGCGGCCTCGCTCATCTCCTTGAAGGAGACGCCGATCTTGCCCCGATCCCGACAGGTTGGGCATCCAAATCGACAGAACATCCAACTCGATCGGGTTCATCATGTTTCAGGCGAGAAGCTGGTGAGCCGCGGGTGCCTCTGGAGGTCTGCCCGTCCCACAGCAAAGGAGCAAAATGAGCAGTTCGCGCGCGGCGGCACCGTCGCCGAATTCCGCAACGAAGCGCCGTCTGTCCACCGCGGCCGCGCTGATCATCTACGTCATCGCCGCACTTCTCGTCGTCGTACTGGTCGTCGGCAACTACTTCGCCAACCGGTACTTCGACCTCATCTCCGTCTACCTCGGGCAGCCGACGCAGCAGGTCGTCTCGGCGGAGGGGGAAGAGACCGAGCACTTCGCCAGCAGCTTCTCGAGCGATCAGGAGCGTCAGAGCTACCTGGAGACCGTGTCGACGGACATCTCGCGCGAAGGAATCGTGCTTCTCGAGAACTCGGGAAGCCTGCCCCTCGCGGAGAACGCGCGCATCAGCGTCTTCGGTCAGGACGCCGTCGATCCGGTGTACGGCGGCGGGGGTGCCGGGTCGGTAGACGCGAGCAAGGCGGTCACCCTTGGCGAAGGTCTGGAACAGGCCGGTTTCACGGTGAACCCCACGCTCTGGGAGTTCTACGAGTCCGGAGCGGGCGCCGAGTACCGCAAGACGACGCCCGACGTGTACGGACAGGGTGAGTACGCGGTCAACGAGGTTCCGCGTGACGAGTACTCGTCCGACGTAATCGCCAGTTTCGAGGATTACGCCGATGCCGCTGTCGTGGTCCTCGGCCGGTCGGGCGGTGAGACGGCGGATCTGTCCACCGAGCCCGCCGCGGACGGATCGACCTACCTTCAGCTCTCGTCGGCCGAGCGCGACATGCTCGCTCTGGCCGCTGAGCACTTCGACGACGTCGTCGTCGTGCTCAACACGTCGAACCCGCTGGAACTCGGATTCTTCGACGAGATCGGCGTCGATGCGGCGCTGTGGGTCGGGTCGCTGGGCGAGCGCGGTGCGGTCGCCGTGGGCGAGGCGCTGAGCGGCACCATCAACCCGTCGGGCGCCCTTGTGGACACCTACGCCTACGACTCGCTGGGGTCGCCGGCGATGGCGAACTTCGGAAGCTACTCGATCGCGAACAGCGACCTCGACAGGGGCAACGCATATCTCGCCTACGCCGAGGGCATCTACGTGGGATACGCGTACTACGAGACCCGCTACGAGGACGTCGTCCTGGGAACCTCCGGCGCCGGCGACTTCGACTACACCACAGCAGTCCAGTATCCGTTCGGATACGGGTCGTCGTACACGTCGTTCAAGTGGAGCGACTACGCCGTCACCGAGAACGACGACGCCTTCGCAGTCTCCGTGACCGTGGAGAACAGCGGAGAGCGCGCGGGCAAGGACATCGTCCAGGTGTACATGCAGTCGCCGTACACAGATTACGACCGTGAGAACGGCATCGAGAAGGCCGCTGTAGAGCTCGTCGGCTACGCGAAGACGCCAGAGCTCGAGCCCGGTGCGACCGAGACCGTGACGGTCGAGGTGCCGAAGGAAGCCATGCGCGCCTACGACGCATACGGCACCGGCACGTACATCGTCGATGCCGGTTCGTACTACCTGTCGGCGGCCGATGACGCGCACGCGGCCGTGAACAACATCCTCGCCGCGAAGGGCCTCACGGCCGCCGACGGAATGGATGCCGAAGGCGATGCAGCCTTCGTCGACGAGGTCGGCGTCGGCGAGCTGGACACCACGACCTACGCCACGTCGGCTGAGACCGGGAATGCGATCACCAACGCCTTCGAGGACGTCGACCTGCGCACGTGGGATTCCGGGTTCGCCTACCTCAGCCGCTCCGATTGGGAGGGCACCTGGCCCGAGACATACGCCGATGGCAACTGGACCGCGCCCGAGGAGTTCGTCGACGCTCTGGAGATCCAGAACACCGAGGACGAGACGGCCGAGACGCCTGAGTTCGAGACCATCGATGAAACGTACGGCGAGCTGAACGCCGCCATGCTCATCGGCGAGGACTACGACAGCCCGGCCTGGGACGCTCTACTGGGTCAGGCGAGCCTGAGCGAGTTGGAAGAGCTCGTGCGCATCGGCGGCTACGCCACTCGCGCGGTCGAATCGATCCAGCTGCCGGGCACCACGCTCAAGGACGGCCCGGCCGGGTTCTCCGCCACACTCACCGGCGGCGAGAACGGCATGGCCTACCCTCCGGCGATCGTGCTCGCATCGTCGTGGAACGATGAGCTGGCGCAGCGGATGGGCGATGCGATCGGCGAGGACAGCCTCTCGCTCGGATACGCGGGGTGGTACGCGCCGTCGATCAACATCCACCGGACCCCGTACAGCGGGCGCAACTTCGAGTACCCATCCGAGTCCGCACTGCTGTCCGGACGCATCGGCGCGGCGATGGTCGAGGGTGCGCAGAGCAAGGGCGTCATCGTCTTCGTCAAGCACTACGCGCTCAACGACCAGGAGGTCAACCGCATCGGCGGGTCGATGCTCGCCAACGAGCAGTCGATTCGGGAGCTGTATCTCGAGCCGTTCGAGATCACGGTTCGCGAGGGCGGCGCACGGGGCATCATGGCGTCGATGAACCGGATCGGTCCGCGATGGACCGGCGGTCATGCCGGGCTCATCACGGACACGCTCCGCGGCGAGTGGGGCTTCACCGGCGTCGTCGAGACCGACCAGGCGTCATTCGACGTGTTCGCCTACGAGGACCTCCGCGAGGGGCTGGCTGCCGGAACCGACTTGTGGCTGAACACGGATGCGGAACTGTGGAAGCTCCCGGCAGGCGACCTCACGCCCGCAGTCCAGTCCGGCATCGTCGCCGCTGCGCACAACATCGCGTACGCGGTCGTGAACAGCAACGCGATGAACGGACTGTCCGCGGGCGGAGAGCTGGTCTCCGTGACGCCGCTGTGGATGTGGGGACTCATCCTCCTCGACATCGTGCTCGGTCTGCTGCTGCTCGCCGTCGTCTTCTTCGTCACTCGACGCCTCGTGCGTCAGCGGCGGGAGCGTCCGCGCGTGGTCTGATCCCGGGCGAGGGGTGCCGATGCTTCTGCAGGTCGGCATCCCTTGACCACAGCTCGTGAACCGTACGCCTCAGAGAGATCGACAACGTGAAAGACACTGCGGCGCTGGTCGCCGAACTCAGCCTCATCGAGAAGGCCGCGCTGCTCAGCGGCGAGAACACCTGGCAGACGCGCACGATCGAACGCCTCGGCATCGATCCGGTGTGGATGTCCGACGGGCCGCACGGAGTCCGCAAGCAGGTCGGCTCGGCCGACCATCTCGGGCTGAACGGATCCGAGCCGGCCACCTGCTTCCCCACGGCGGCGACCGTCGCCTGCAGTTGGGATGAGGATCTCGCCACGGAGATCGGGTCAGCGCTCGGGCGGGAGGCGTCGTCCCAGGGCGTCGGCGTGCTGCTCGGACCCGGGCTGAACATCAAGCGCAGCCCCCTGGGCGGGCGGAACTTCGAGTACTTCTCCGAGGACCCGGAGCTCGCCGGTCGCCTCGCGGCCGCGTATGTGCGCGGGATCCAGAGCGAGGGCGTCGCCGCGACGCCGAAGCACTTCGCGGTCAACAGCCAGGAGCTGCGCCGCATGGTCAGCGACTCGGTGATCGACGAGCGCACCCTGAGGGAGATCTACCTCACCGCCTTCGAGATCGTGGTGCGCGAGGCCGAGCCGTGGGCGATCATGTCGTCGTACAACCTCGTGGGCGGCGTCTACGCGCACGAGAACCCGCACCTGCTCACCGAGATCCTGCGCGAGGAATGGGGCTTCGACGGAGCCGTGATCAGCGACTGGGGCGGCGGGAACGACGCCGTCGCCGCGGTCGCGGCCGGCGGATCGATCGAGATGCCCTCGCCCGGCTTCGATTCCACCCGTGCGATCGTCGAAGCGGTCGAGAGCGGACGTCTCGACGTCGCCGAACTCGACGCCAGGGTGACCGAGGTGCTGACCCTGGTCCGGCGTGTTCAGGAGCGGGTCACCGCGGCCGTGGTGGACGTCGACGCGCACCACGTCCTGGCTCGTCGCGCCGCCGCGGAATCCGCCGTGCTCCTGCGCAACGAGGGCGATCTGCTCCCGCTCGACGCCGGCACGCGGGTCGCCCTCATCGGCGACTTCGTCCGCCGCCCGCGCTACCAGGGCGCCGGGTCGTCGCTGGTCAACCCCACCCGTCTGAGCACCCTCGCCGACGCCGTCGCGGACGGCCCCCTGGAGGTCATCGGCATCGCAGACGGGTTCCGCCGCGACGGCACCGCCGATGAGCGTCTCGTCGCCGAGGCCGTGGCTCTGGCCACCCGGGCCGAGGTCGTCGTGCTGGCGCTCGGCCTTCCCGAGATCGCCGAGTCCGAGGGCCTCGACCGCTCCACGCTCACGCTCCCCGAGGTGCAGACGAGTCTGCTCCGCGAGGTGCACCGCGCCAACTCCCGCACCGTCGTCGTCCTCAGCGCGGGCGGTGCGGTCGAGACGGCGCCCTGGATCGGCACCGCGGGCGCTCTCGTCCACGCCCACCTCGGCGGGCAGGCCGGAGCTGAGGGCCTCCTCGACGTCCTCACCGGTGCCGTGAACCCGGGCGGTCGCCTCGCCGAGACGGCGCCGGTCGCCCTCGCCGACACCCCGACCGCCGGGCGGTTCCCGAGCACGAACCGCACCGCGGAGTACCGGGAGGGGCTGTTCATCGGCTACCGCTACTACGAGAGCGCCGGCGTCGCGACGTCGTTCCCGTTCGGATTCGGGCTCAGCTATACGACGTTCGCGCTGTCGGACCTGACGGCCGACCGGGACGGCGTCTCGGTGACGGTGACGAACACCGGAACCCGCGCGGGCAGCGAGGTCGTGCAGGTGTACGTCGGGCGCGCCGGCGGCAGCCGCGTCGTGCGCCCCGCCAAGGAGCTCAAGGCCTTCGCGAAGGTGCACCTCGAGCCGGGCGCATCCGCCCGCGTGTCGCTGCCGTTCGGCGAGCGCGCCTTCCGCCACTTCGACGTGGCCGCCGACGCGTGGCAGGTCGAGGCGGGAAGCTACCGCATCACCGTCGGCCGCCACGCGCAGGATGACGCGCTGACGACGGAGGTCGAGGTCCCCGGCATGCAGGGCGCCGCCGATTCGCCTGCCGGGTCTGCGGGCGTGGCGCGGACGGATGCCGTCTCCGACGCCGCCTTCGAGCGGATGCTCGGGCGCCCGCTGCCCGACGCGCAGTGGGGCACCGGCCCGCTCGGGTTCAACGACCCGATCGACCGGCTCGCCGTCGCCCGCAATCCCCTCGCCCGTGCGGCGTTCCGGATGCTCGACAAGCGGCGACGCAAGGCGGAGGCCGCCGGCACCCCGGACCTGAACATCCTGTTCATCTTCAACGGTCCGTTCCGCGTCATCTCGAAGATGAGCGGCGGCCTGGCCACTCGCGATGTCACCGATGCGGTGCTCTCACTCGTCAACGGTCGGACGCTGCCCGGACTCGGACGGGTGATCGCGGCCTACTTCCGCGGCCGGCGCGCCGAGAAGCGCAGCCGCGCGGCGTTCCGCGCCCAGAACCCGGACGGGAGCAAGTGATGCTCGCATCGATCAGAACCTGGTGGGAGTCGTTCCAGGCCAAGCACCCGGAGCTGTCGAAGTTCGGCATGTTCCTCCTGCTCTCCAACGGCGTGACCGTGCTGCAGCTGGCGCTCATGCCGATCGCGCGCTGGTTCTTCGACACGAGCACCGACCTCATCGAGGTCGACTTCCAGGTGCTTCCGGTCGGCTCCGATGTCGACGGCAGCCAGTACTACATGTTCGACTACGCCGCCGGGGCTCTTCCGACCGGTGGCGGTGGGCTGTCCTACTTCCTGGCGGTGCAGCTGACGCTGCTGGTCGCGCAGGTCATCAACTTCTTCCTGCAGCGCAACATCACCTTCAAGTCGAACACCTCGGTGTGGGTCGCGGCCGCGTGGTACGCGGCGGCGTACGTCGTGATCACGTTCATCGCGGCGGCGGCCCAGGGCTTCTACAAGGCGCCGATCTACGATCTTCTTATAAACATCTGGGGGTGGGGTGCGACCGGACAGGTGATCGCCGACGTGATCACCATGATCATCAACTCGGCCATCTCGTTCTGGGTCTTCTACCCGATCTTCAAGCTGATCTTCCGCCAGCAGGCACCCGTCGCCGCCGAGGCGGAGGCCCAGTGAGCGGCGGATCGGGCCAGGAAGGATCGTCGCAGCCGCTTCTGACGGTGGTCGTGCCCGCGTACAACGCCGAGGACTACCTGCGCCGCGCACTGGACCCGCTGCGGTCCATGCGCGGTGTCGAGGTGATCATCGTCGACGACGGATCCGCCGACGGCACCGGGGCGATCGCGGACGAGTACGCCGCGGCCGAGCCCGGCGTGTACCGGGCCGTGCACCAGGCCAATGCCGGGCACGGCGGGGCCATCAACGCCGGTCTTGCCGCGGCGACCGGGCGGTACTTCAAGGTGCTCGATGCGGACGACTGGTTCGATGTCGGGTCGCTCGTGCGGGTGCTGGCCACCCTCGAACACCTGGAGACCACGGGCGGCGTCGACGCGCTCTTCACCGACTACGTGCACGAGCGGCTGGGCAAGTCCGCCCGGCGCACCCGGTTCGGATCGGCGTTCCCGACCGAGCAGCTGTTCTCGTGGGACGAGGCCGAACGGCTCGGTCGTCGTCAGATCCTCATGATGCACGCCGTGACGTACCGCACCGAGCTGCTGCGCGAGGTCGGTCTGCAGCTGCCAGAGCACACCTTCTACGTCGACAACCTCTTCGTCGTCGCGCCCCTCGCGCACGTCCGGCGGATGTACTACCTGCCCGTCGAGCTCTACCGGTACTTCATCGGACGGGCCGATCAATCCGTCAACGCCGGCGTCATGCTGCGCCGCGTCGACCAGCAGCTGCGGGTGAACCGGCTGGTGCTGGCGGCGCTGCCGTCGCAGGCCGAGGTCGCCGGCGGCGCCGTGCCGACGCAGCTGTACGCGATCCTGCTGCAGTACGTCGAGGCGGTGTGCGCGGTGACCTCGGCGACCCTCGCCCGGGGAGGAACGGCGGAGCATCGTGCGATGCGCGACGGGTTCTGGGCCGAGATCCGCCGCGACAATCCCTGGCTGTACACCCGGCTGCGCCGCACGTTCATCGGCACCAGCGCGAACCTCCCCGGTGAGGCCGGCAGGCGCATGACCACCCTCGCCTATCATGTAGCCCGACGGGTCGTGGGGTTCAGCTGACGGAGGTCGCGTGATACGCATCGGTGTGGTCGAGGACGAACCGGACAGCATCGACCGCATCCTCTCGCACCTCGACCGCTTCCAGCGTGAGAGCGGTGAGCGGTTCCACGTCGGGGCGTTCTCCGACGGTGCCGAGGTGATCGCCGACTACCGTCCGGAATGGGACGTGCTGTTCCTGGACATCCGGATGGCGAAGGTCGACGGGATGACAGCGGCACGGCGCATCCGCGAGGTCGACTCGCAGGTGATCATCGTCTTCATCACGAGCTCCCCGCACTACGCGGTCAGCGGGTACGAGGTCGATGCCCTCAGCTATCTGCTCAAGCCTCTGGCGTACGCCTCGTTCGAGCAGGAGATGCGGCGCGTGCTCACGCGACTGCGCCAGCGTCAGCGCCGCGAGCTGCTGTTCACCGCCGTCGACGGCGTGCACCATCGTGTCGCGGTGGACGACATCCTCTACTTCGAGAGCGCCGGTCACCGCGTCGAGGTCCACACCCTCGACGCGGACTACCAGGTCGTCTCCACCCTGCGTGCGATGGAGAGCGAACTCGCGGGCGACGGGTTCATCCGCTGTCACAGCGGACTGCTGGTGAACCTGCGGCACGTGACGGGCGTCGAGGGCAGCGACTGCCGCATCCGTGGCGGAGCGCGTCTGCCGATCAGCCGACCGCGCAAGCGCGAGTTCCTCGCGGCGCTCGCCGAGCACATCGGCTCACGAGGGAGCACGGCGTGAACGGTGCGGCCGATGCGGTCCTCGCCGACATTCCGCGGCACCTGACCGCGCTCGCCGAATGGAGCGCGTGCATGGTCTACGTGTGGCTCGTGCCGCGCCGCCGCGGGGTGTGGGTCACCGTCGGGATCGCCGCTGCCGGGCTCGTGGCGCTGCTGGCGGTGCAGTGGTGGGCGGGGACCTTCCCGCTCGCGCTGTGGATCCCGGGGATGCTGCTGGCCGCCGCCACCATGCTCCTGCTGATCCACGTCGCGGCGCGGACGACGATGATCACCTCGGGGTATCTGACCGCCCGTGCGTTCGTGCTCGCCGAGCTCGCGGCATCCGTCTACTGGCAGCTGGACCGCTACTACACCATCGGCGATTCGCCGCTGGGACAGACCATCGCCTGCCTGGTCCTGTACGCCGTCGTGTTCGGGACGGCGTGGTGGGTGGAGCGCTACAACTTCCGCGCCGCACCCCTCATCGCCGGCCGCGGCGAGCTCATCGGCGCGATCGCGATCGCCGTGGGCACCTTCGGCATGTCCAACCTCAGCTTCGTCAGTGCGAACACGCCGTTCAGCGGCCGGTTCGGGCCCGAGATCTTCTACATCCGCACGCTCGTGGACTTCGCCGGGTTCATCGCGTTGTACGTGCAGCAGCGCATGCGCAACGAGGCCCAGGCGCGCCGCGACGCCGAGGCGATGGCACGGCTGCTGCGCAGTCAGCACGACCAGTACGAGATCACCCGGCGTTCGATCGACGACGTCAACAGCAAGTACCACGACATGAAGCACCACCTCGATGCGCTGCGCGCAGAGGGGGATGCCTCGACCCGGGGGCGGATGCTCGACGAGATCGAGGATTCGCTGCGCGGCTACGGTGCGGCGGTGCACACCGGCAACCACGTGCTCGATGCGATCCTGACCGCGAAACGAGGGTTCGCGAAGGAGCACGATGTCGACGTCTCCTATGTCGCGGACGGCGCACTCCTGGACTTCCTGCGTCCGCTGGATCTCACCGCGATCGTCGGCAATGCGATGGACAACGCGATCGAGGCCGCCCGCACGCTGCCCGACCCCGACCGACGGATGGTGCGTCTGGCGCTGTTCGCCCACGACGACTTCGTCATGCTCCGGGTCGAGAACACCTACGACGGCATCGTGCAGCGCGAGGACGGGCGCATCGTGACGCTCAAGTCCGGCGAGGGGCACGGCTACGGTCTGCGCAACATCGAGACGGCCGTCGAGGCCTATGCGGGCACCGTGACGATCGTCGACGGCGACGAGTGGTTCTCGCTGCGGCTACTGTTCCCCCGCGAAGCCATCAGACAAAGTTGATCCAGCGCGTTCGAACTTCGCGGTGCGCGACGCTCAAGTTGGTGTCGATCGGAGGCCTGTCCGCGGGAGTCCCGACGGGAATACTCACCAGGCGTCATCAAGATGAAAACTGAGGCCGCTCGACACGCGGTCCGAACCCTCGGCGAGTGTCCGAAAAGTGTCCGGAGTCTCCCGAGATAGGCGACTCTGACGATCTCTCGCCCGTCTTGAGTGCGCGGCGAGCGGGGCTCTGCGGGCCGAACCGCGGCCAGAATCACGGTTTCTAAGGCGGGAGTAGCGAACGGGTGCGATCGGTGCAGGATGGAAAGGAACGCGGAGAGCCACCCTGCTAAGATGGAGTCCCCTTACGGGGACCAGGGGTTCAAATCCCCTCGTCTCCGCCACAAATCAGACCCTTCCTCTCTTCGTGGTGAAGAGCGGAAGGGTCTGTTCTCGTATCGGCCGGAATCGAGAGGTCGGCCTCCCCCGGCCGCATGCCCAGCGGAAGGGTGCGGGCGGGAGCGACCCCTGCCCACACCCTTCCGGTGACGCGTTGTTACTGACCCAGTTCGTTCTCGAGGTCTGACTGAGCCTGGTCGAGGGCATCCTTGACCGGGGTGCCGTTCTCGTAGATCTCATTCATGGTGACCGTGCGGAACTGGTTGTCCACGGCGGGCAGGTTCTGGTTCGCGAAGGAGTCGAAGTGGCCGATTCCCTCCTTCACCGAGTTGAGCACGTCGAACAGGTTCGTCTGGAAGTACTTGTTGAACTTGTTGTCCGGGTTCTTCGTGACGGCCTCGTCCTCCCACACGGCCATGTTGACCGGGTCGAATCCGAGGACCTCCCACACCGCCACGTTGGCGTCGAGCGAGAGCTTCGCGTAGGCGAGGAACTCCGAGGCGAGCTCCTTGTTCTCGCTGGCCTCCATCACCGTCGTGCCGGTGCCGCCGCCGCCGATCGTGAGCACGTCGCTGCCCTCGACCTGCGGTGCGGGCGCGATCGCGATCTTGCCCGCGAGGTCCGGCATGTAGTCGACGTACCGCGAGGTGTACCACGCGGGGTAGACGACCGCGGCGAAGTCGCCGTTGTTGATGGCGCCATAACCCTCTTCGCTGTCGGGGCTGCCACCGGGGATCGGGGCGATCGCCCCCGAGTCCTTCATGCCCTGGAACATCTCGAGCGTCTCGACGACGGTCGAGTTGTTGACGTCGACGTCGCCCATGCCGTCGTCGGTGAACAGCTGCCCGCCGTTCTGCGCGATCGCCAGCGGCTCGGTGAAGAACACGCTCGTGCTGGCGACGCTGAAGGCCTTGCCCGTCTCGGCGTTGTACTTCGCGCCGGCCTCGCCGAAGTCGTCCCACGTCTTGATCGAGGTGTAGTCGATCCCCGCGCCCTCGAGGAGCTCGGTGTTGTAGAACGCGACGAACGCGCCGACATGCGTGGGGTAGCCGTAGATCTTGCCGTCGCGGCTGTACAGATCCAGTCGCGCCTTCACGATGTCGTCGACGTACGGTTCTGCCGCGGCGGTCAGGTCGGCGAGCGGCGGCTTGTCGCCCTTGACGAAGTTGCTGAACTTGCCGACCTCGATGTCGGCCAGATCGGGGAGGCCCTGGCCCGAGTTGACGGCGAGCAGCAGCTTGTCGTGCATGTCCTGGTAGGGGTAGACGGTGATGTCGAGGTCGATGGCCTTGTCGGGGTTCTCCTCGTTCCACTTCTTGGCCATCTCGTCGTAGACCTCGGCGTGGAGCTCGGCGAACACCCACATGTCGAGCTTGGTCGCGCCCTCCGGGGCTTCCGCCCCCTCGATGACGTCGCCGTCGGGCGCGTTGCCGCCGCCGTTGCTGCAGCCGGCGAGGGTGCCGGCCGCGAGGCCGACGGCGAGAGCTGTGGTGACGATCCTTCGGATTCGCATGGTGATTCTCCTCATTGAGTTGGGGTACTGCGGGGGTGGGGTACGGGGGACGGGGGATGGTGCGGCAGCGGGGTCAGCCCTTCACGGCGCCGGCGGTCATGCCCTCGACGAAGAACCTCTGGAACGCGAGGAACAGGATCAGGATCGGGATGAGGGAGAAGAACGACCCGATGATCAGCAGCTCGTAGTTGTTGCCGTAGGGAGTGAGCAGGGTGTTCAGGCCGATCGGCAGGAGGAACTTCTCGGGCGAGCGCAGCACCAGGAGCGGCCAGAGGAAGTTGTTCCAGATGGTCATGCCGTTGAGGATCGCCATGGCGGCGAACGCCGGCTTGGTGATCGGGATCACGAGTCGGAAGAAGATGCCGAACTCGGTCAGCCCGTCGACCCGGCCGGCCTCCAGGATCTCCTTCGGCACCCCCAGGAAGTACTGGCGGAAGAAGAAGATCGTCACGGCCTGCGCGAGGAACGGCAGCACAACGATCCAGTACTGGTCGGCCGCCTGCAGGTCGTTCACCTGCACGTAGAGCGGCAGCATCAGCATCTCGAACGGGATGGTCATGAGGATGATCACGAGGATGAAGCCGAGGCTCTTGCCGCGGAACTCGTACATCGCGAAGCCGTATGCCACGAACGAGCTGATGATGAGCGTTCCGAGCACCTGGACGATCGTGAGGACGAAGGTGTTCAGGAACCACTGGAAGTAGTAGCCCGAGTCCGTGAACAGCATCACGTAGTTGTCGAAGCCGAGCGTGCTGAAGTCGATCGAGAACGAGATGCCGTTGCGGATCACGTCATTCCCGTCCTGGAAGGTGCCCACGAAGATGGCCAGGACGGGGATGAGCGAGACCACGGCGAGCGCGATCAGGAAGGCGCTCTGGATCAGCATCGCGGTGCGGCGCGTCATCGTGCGCGGGGCCGGTTCCGGTTGGGGGCGGCCCTGGGTGACCACTGCCTGGGTGCTCATCGCATGGCCTCCTTCTTGAAGGTCCCCGTCGCGGTCAGCTGCGTGAGGTTGATGGCCAGCACGACCAGGAGCAGCACAACGCCGACCGCGGAGGCGAAACCGAGATCGTTCTCCTGGATGCCCTTCCGGTAGAGGTAGCCGACGATCGTGAGGCCCTGATTGTTCGGGGAGTTGTTGCCGGCGTAGAGCATGAAGCTCTCGAGGAACATCGCCAGCCCGCCATAGACGCTGATCGTGGTGACGTAGACGATCGTCGGCTTCAGGTTCGGAAGAGTGACGTGGAAGAACTGCTGCACTCTGCCCGCGCCGTCGATGGACGCGGCTTCGTAGTAGTCGGACGGGATGGCCTGCATGCCCGCCAGGAAGTACATGGTGTTCACGCCCGTCCACCGCCACACCGTGAGCATCAGCAGCGCCATCAGACCGGTGAGGTCTTCGCGCAGCCAGCGCACGGGTCCGAAGCCGAAGAAATCGGCGACCTGGTTCATCAGACCCGAGTCGGTCTCGGAGAACATCAGCCGGAACACGATGCCGGCGACGACGACCGAGGTGAGGGCGGGAACGAAGAGCGAGGACTTGAAGAAGTTCTTCACCCGAGCGCTGCCGATCTTCGAGTTGATGATCGCGGCCAGCAGCATGGGGATCGGTATCAGCAGGAGAAGCGTGAGCAGCATGTAGCGAAGGCTGTTGAACATCGCTTTCCAGAACACGGGATCGCGCCAGAGGCGCTCGTAGTTCTGGGTGCCGATGAAGGTCGCCTGCCCGTACAGCACTTCCTGGAAGCTCATGACCACCGAGCGGCCCACCGGCACAAGCCAGAAGACGACGAGTGTCACCAGGAAGGGCAGGATGAAGAGGTACGGCGCGAGTCGCTGGTTGTAGAGAAGCCTCTTCATGCGAAGGAGACCTCTCCCGCGCTGCCGTGTCGACGGGCGCGCGGGCGGCGAACGAGTGTGTCTGCAGGGTCGCAGGGGTCGCGATAGGGCATGGCACCTTCTTCCTTGAATCATGCCGTGGGAAGGGCGCTCGCCCGGAAACACGCGGGTCGGCCTGCGGGTGCCGAAGGTCGGCGAGGGGTGCGGGTCTCCCCGTCCGTCCTGCCTCGCTGCCGCCGTCTATCGGGTTTGCGTCCTCGTCTTGACAGGAAAGGATGTGTTCCCCTCAAGATGTTTACAACGTTGCGTTCCGGCATCCGCTTTGTCAAGTGCAACGTTGGAAACGGCCCCTGGAGGGCACCGACGCCCCACAGGAGGAGGAAGCGCATGACAGGCGAGACCTGGCGCGATCATCGAGTCGACATCGAGGAGCGCCTCGATGCGCTCATCGCCGAGATGAGCCCGGAGGAGAAGATCGCCCAGCTCGGGTCGTACTGGGCGGACCAGCGCTCATCGGACGAGATCATCGCCCCCATGCAGGACGTCTTCTCCGAGGGACGTCCCTCCTTCGATCGCGCGGTGCGCGACGGGATCGGTCAGCTGACCCGCGTGTTCGGGACATCCCCCGTGACGGCGGCGGAGGGGATGGAGCGGATCCGCACGGCCCAGCGCCAGCTTGTGTCGGGCACGCGCCTGGGCATCCCCGCGATCGTGCACGAGGAGTGCCTGACGGGCTTCACCACTCTGGGCGCCACCGTGTACCCGACCGCCCTCGCCTGGGGCGCGACGTTCGACCCGGATCTCGTCGCCGAGATGGCGCGAGCCATCGGGCGCGACATGGCCGCCGTCGGCGTGCATCAGGGGCTCTCACCCGTGCTGGACGTCGTCGCGGACTACCGCTGGGGTCGCGTAGAGGAGACGATGGGCGAGGACCCCTACGTGGTCGCGACGCTCGCGTCGGCCTATGTCGAGGGCCTGCAGGAGTCGGGCGTCATCGCGACCCTGAAGCACTTCGCCGGGCACGCCAGCTCTCGCGGGGGCCGCAACCACGCCCCGGTGTCGATGGGCGAGCGCGAGCTGCGGGATCTGGTGCTGCCGCCGTTCGAGATGGCGGTGCGGTCCGCGCGGGCCCGGAGCGTGATGAACTCGTACACCGAGACCGACCGGGTGCCGGCGGCGGCGGATCGGTGGCTGCTCACCGATCTGCTCCGCGGCGAGTGGGGGTTCGAGGGGACGGTCGTCTCGGACTACTGGGCGGTCGCGTTCCTCAAGTCGAAGCACGGCGTGGCGGGCACGATGGCCGAGGCCGGCCGCCTCGCGATTCACGCCGGCCTCGATGTCGAGCTGCCCGACAGCTCGGCATTCCTCGAGCTGCACGCGGACGATCCGGATCCGCAGCGCACGTCGGCGGACATCGACACGGCGCTCCGACGCGTCCTGCGCCACAAGATCGAGCTCGGGCTGCTGGATGAGGGATGGGCCCCGGCCGAGCCGGCCGACCACGATCTGGACAGCCCCGAGAACAGGAGCATCGCGCGGCGCCTGGCCGAGAAGTCGATCGTGCTGCTCGAGAACTCCGGTGCCGCGCTGCCTCTGGCGGCCCGCACGCCGCGGATCGCGGTCATCGGTCCCTGCGTCGACGACCCGAGCGCGATGATGGGCGCGTACTCGTACCCCGTGCACGTTCTGCCGCGTCATCCGCAGTTCGGGCTCGGCATCGAAGCTGAGTCGCTGCCGGAGGCGCTGCGGGCGCAGTTCCCGGGCGCCGAGGTCGTGGTCGAGCGGGGCTGCCCGCTGCAGACACCGGGTGACGACCTCGAGCTGATGCGCGCCGAGCAGGCGGCGAAGACCGCCGACGTCGCGGTGGTGGTCGTCGGAGACCATGCCGGCATGTTCGGGAAGGGCACATCGGGTGAGGGGTCGGACGCGCCCTCGCTCGACCTGCCCGGGGATCAGGTGCGCCTCGTCGAGAGGATCCTGGCGAGCGGCACCCCCGTTGTGCTCGTTGTGCTCTCGGGCAGGCCGTATGCCCTCGGACGCTTCGTCGGGCGCGCGGCGGCCATCGTCCAGGCCTTCATGCCGGGAGTCGAGGGCGCGGGGGCGCTCGCGCGAGTGCTCTCCGGCGCCGTCAATCCCAGCGGTCACCTGCCCGTCCAGGTCCCGCATGGGGCCGCGGCGCTTCCGCACACCTACCTCGCGCCCCCGCTCGGACAGGACGGCGACCGGATCAGCAATCTCTCGATCGCCCCCGCCTTCCCGTTCGGGCACGGACTCTCGTACACCTCTTTCGAGGTCTCCGGGCTTGCTCTGGACCGGGCCGAGATGCCGACCGACGCCACGGTGACGGCGGTCGTGACCGTCGCGAACACGGGAGCCCGGCACGGTGAGACCGTGGTGCAGCTGTACTCGGCCGATCCCGTCGCGCAGGTGACCCGGCCCGTGCGTCAGCTCGTCGGCTACGCCCGTGTCGCGCTCGACGCCGGAGAGACCACGCGCGTCTCCTTCCGGCTCCACGCCGACCGCTTCTCGTTCACCGGGCTCTCACGCCGGCGGATCGTGGAGCCGGGAGAGATCCGCCTCTCCGCGGGGCTGTCCGTCGGAGAGCTCGCGCAGACCGCGACCGTCGTCCTGACCGGAGCGACCCGCGAGGTCGCCCATCCCGTGCTGCGCACAGAAGTCGCCTGACGCGCGCCGCCCCCCGAACCAACCACAAGGAGAACCACCATGCCCGCTGCCCGAATGACCATCGATCCTCACTTCGTCACCGGACGGATCCACCGACGCCTGTTCGGCGGATTCGTGGAGCACCTGGGGCGCCACGTCTACGACGGGATCTACGAACCTGGCCACGAGACGGCCGACGCGGAGGGCTTCCGTCAGGACGTGATCGAACTCGTCCGCGAACTCGGCGTCTCCACGATCCGCTACCCGGGAGGCAACTTCGTGTCGGGGTTCCGCTGGGAGGACTCCGTGGGCCCGCGCGAGCAGCGACCGCGCCGGCTCGACCTCGCGTGGCACTCGACGGAGACCAACGAGGTGGGTCTGCACGAGTTCTCCTCCTGGCTGGAGAAGGTGGGCAGCGATCTCATGATGGCGGTCAACCTGGGCACCCGGGGGACCCTCGAGGCGCTCGATCTCCTCGAGTACACCAACGTGCCGGGTGGCACGGAGCTCAGTGAGCGCCGCCGCGCGAACGGCCGGGACACGCCGTTCGCCGTCGACATGTGGTGCCTCGGCAACGAGATGGACGGTCCCTGGCAGCTGGGACACCGGTCGGCCGACGACTACGGCAAGATCGCCGCTCAGACCGCCAAGGGGATGCGGCAGATCGATCCCGACCTGAAGCTCGTGGTGTGCGGCTCCTCTGGGGCGCAGATGCCCACCTTCGGGGAGTGGGAGCGGGTGGTGCTGGGCCACACGTACGACGACGTCGACTACATCTCGTGCCATGCGTACTACCAGGAGAAGGACGGCGACGTCGACTCGTTCCTGGCGTCGGGCGTCGACATGGACCGGTTCATCGACTCTGTGGTCGCCACGGCCGATCACGTCGGCGCCGTGCGCGGCAGCTCGAAGCGGATCGACATCTCGTTCGACGAGTGGAACGTCTGGTACCTGGACCGATACCACAACGTGGACAAGATCTCCGGGATCGACAACTGGCCCGTGGCCCCGCGGATCCTCGAGGACAGCTACTCGGTGCTGGACGCCGTGGTGTTCGGGAGCCTGATGATCTCGCTGCTCAAGCACGCCGATCGGGTCACCAGCGCGTCGCTCGCGCAGCTGGTCAACGTCATCGCGCCGATCATGACCGAGCCGGGCGGGCCGGCGTGGCGGCAGACCACGTTCTACCCGTTCTCGATCACGTCGCGCCTGGCGAAGGGCGATGCGCTGGAGCTGAAGCTGGATGTCCCGACGTACGGCACGGCGCGCTTCGGCGACGTGCCCCTGGTGGATGCGGTCGCGACGCACGACGCCACGACGGGCGACAGCGCGGTGTTCCTCGTCAACCGGAGCACCACCGAGTCGATCGCCGTCGAGATCGACGTTGCCGCCCTGGGCGACGTGAGCATCGACGAGGCCCACACGCTGAGTGACACCGACATCCACGCGCGCAACACGCTCGAGGATCGCGAGCGTGTTGTGCCGTCCGCGAGCGACGGCATCACGGTGGCCGACGGGGTGCTCCGCGTCACGCTTCCGCCCGTGTCGTGGACCGCCGTGTCGCTGCGCTGAAATATACAACGTAATAAACCGACTCTGGACTTCTCAGAGTGCGTATGCGAATAATGGCGCCCAGGAGATTTACGACGCTGTAAATGCCGGGGGAGGGAAATCTCCTGGCCGTCGCATTCGCGCCGGTCCAGCTGACGCTCGGGCGTCACAGGTGAGAGGAATCAATGGTGATCACTACTCGAAGAGGGGCCGGTCCCGTGCACGGGATGAGGCGCGGCGTCGTCGCGGTGCTGACCGCGGCGGCGATGGGCTCGTGCGCCCTGCTCGCCGCGCAGCCCGCGGCGGCGGCGGTCTCGGGAGACCCCTGGGTCAGCGAGCCGGGCGACGGCGTCTACCGTTTCACGGTGCCGAACTCCGCCGTGCTGGACGCCGTGGGCACCGCGCCCGCGACCGTGCGGGTCGAGGGCAACTTCGGCCCGGGCCACGACTCGTCGCTGCTGAGCCTGGATCGCAACGGCACCAACTGGGTCGCCACGCTGGGCCCCCTCGAGCCCGGCCAGTACCACTTCCAGTACGAGGCGACCATCGCCGGATCCGAAGAGGAGATCCAGTTCGGCAACCCGGACGCCCCGCAGGCGGTCACCTCGCAGCCGAACCTCAGCACGTTCTTCGTCGACGGCGCCGAGGCCGACTGGATGTCGGACGTCGAGGGCGGCGGCGAGCTGTCGACCCTCACCTACCGCAGCAACGCCGCCCACGCCGAGCGCTCGGCGCAGGTGTGGACCCCGCCGGGCTACGACGCCGCACGTGCGGACGCGTACCCGGTGCTGTACCTGCTCGCTGACAGCGGGCAGTCGTACAAGGAGTGGACGGAGCTCGGCCGCGCATCGCAGATCCTCGACAACCTCGCCATCGACGGGGAGATCGAGCCGATGGTCGTGGTGATGGCCGACGGCGAGACCAGCAAGGTCAAGCAGGAGATCCTGAACAACCTCGCCCCGGCGGTCCGCGCGGACTACAACGTGTCCTCCGACGCGGCGGATCAGGCCATCGCCGGCATCGGGCGGGGCGCGACCCAGGCGCTCGAGCTGCTGGTGTCCGACACCGGGAAGTTCTCGAGCGTCGGATCCTTCTCCGGGACCTTCACGGGCAAGATCAGCAACGGCAAGGCGAAGCAGATCAACTCCCGCACCGATCTCGTCCGCATCTACACGGGCAACGTCACCGACGACTCGTACAACGACAACGTCGCCCTGGCGGCCCAGCTGGACAAGGCCGGCGTCGAGTTCGAGTCGGACGGATCGAACCCCGACCACGGTGATGTCTGGGAGACGTGGCAGGAGGCGCTGCGCGACTTCAGCACCCGGATCTTCCAGGACGCCGGCGACCACGGCATGAGCGAGGGTCATGTCGCGCTGGCGACCGAGCACGTGCTGCCGGAGCCCGGCACCACCCCGACGCCGTGGATCGAGGAGAACGGCGTCGTCACCTTCGAGACGACCAAGTTCCCCGATGCGAAGAACGTCAACGTCTGGGCGAACTGGGGGCCGTCGGGAAACTGGCTGCGCATCCCGATGGTGCGCGAAGGCGACCGCTGGACCCTCACCGTCGGTGCCCTCCAGGGCGGCTCGTACTACTACCGACTGACGGGTGACCGCGTCGATGCCAAGGACGAGGGCAACCCGACCGTGGTCAACTCCGAGCCGAACTGGAGCACCTTCTACGTCGACGGCGAGGGACTTCGGGCCGAGTTCACCAAGGATGTCGCGCCCGAGCAGCGCGGCGACGTCGCCGTCATGGAGTACGACAGCATCTCGGGTGCGAAGCGCCAGGCGTATGTGTGGACGCCCCCGAACTATGACGCGAACCGCGCCGAGCCCTACCCCGTGCTGTACCTGCAGCACGGCGGCGGGCAGACGTGGAGCGACTGGATCCAGGTGGGCCGCGCCGCGCAGATCCTGGACAACCACCATGCTCAGGGGACCATCGCCGACATGGTGGTCGTGATGGGCAACGGCAACGGCGTGGACTTCCCGCGCGAGATCACCGAGGCGATCACGACCACGGCGGAGGCGCAGTACAACGTCAGCTCCGACGGCGCCCATCGGGCGGTCGCCGGGCTCTCGATGGGCTCCGGGCATGCACTCAGCACGCTCTGGGCGCACCCGGGTGAGTTCGGATACGTCGGCGCGTTCTCGGCGTTCGGCAACGTGCCGGCGAACGCGGACGTGCAGGCGATCAACGAGGGCACGAAGCTGCTGTCGATCTACACGGGCGACTTCCAGGACTTCACCTACCAGAACACGCTGTCTCTGGTCGGCTCCCTGAAGAACCGCGGCGTGAACCACGAGTTCAACCCGGAGATCCCCGGTCCGCACAGCTGGGACGTCTGGCAGAAGGCGCTGATCGACTTCCTGCCGAAGCTGTTCACGGTCGACTGAGCACGGCGACCAGAAGCGAGAAGGCCGGGGCGGACAGCCCCGGCCTTCTCCGCGTCATGCTGGCGAGGACGTCGCCACCTCCGCGGGGCGGCCCGCGAAGCCCGTCGATTCCCGTCGCACGACGCGGAAGCCCGTTGTGATCGTGCGCGGGGGGCGGCGGTCGCCCTTCTCCTCGATGCGCTCGATGAGCAGGTCGACCGCGGTGACGGCGATCTCCTTGCTGCCGGCGTCGACGCTCGACATGGACGGCATCGAGAACTTCGCCTCGTCGATGTCGTCGAATCCGATGACCGCCACGTCCTCGGGGACCCGCAGTCGCGCCTCCCCGAGGGCGCGCAGCGCACCGAGACCCAGCGCGTCGTTGAGCGCGAAGACGGCGTCGAACGGGGTGCCCTCGTCGACCAGGCGGTGGATCGCCGCGGCGCCGGCCGCTCGCGTCCAGTGCTCGGCGGGTCGGATCAGGCGCGGGTCGACCTCGAGGCCCGCCCCGGCGAAGGCCTCGTGGTAGCCCGCCAGGCGCAGCGATGCCGAGCTGGTGCCGGCCGCGGGCTCCGCGTCGGCACCGAGGATGGCGATGCGCCGTCGCCCGATGTCGATGAGGTGCTCGACGGCCGCGCGAGCGGAGGCCACGTTGTGCATGGTGACATGGTCCGTGGGGCCGTCGAAGATGCGCTCACCGAGCAGGACGATCGGGAACTGCGTGCTCAGCGCCCCCACGTCGTCCTGGCCGAGCGCATACGGGCTGAACAGCAGCCCGTCGGTCATCCGCGCGCGCCCCCCGCTGACCGCGCGCAGCTCGCGCTCGCGATCGCCGCTCGTCTGCTCGACCAGCACGCCCAGACCCCGCGCGTCGGCCGCGCGGATGACGGCATCGGCCAGCTCGGCGAAGTAGTTCTCGCTGAGGGCGGGGACCGCGAGCCCGATCACGCCGGTGCGACCCGAGCGCAGCCCGCGGGCCGACAGGTTCGGCCGGTACCCGAGCTCCTCGATGGCCGCCTGCACGCGCTCGCGCAGCGGAGCGCTCACGTGCGGGTAGTCGTGGATGACATTCGAGACGGTCTTGATCGAAACGCTCGCGAGTCTCGCGACGTCGTGCAGCGTCGGGTCCATCAAGCCACCAATCGGCGTGCGTCACTGTTGTCGGATCGATCCACTCTAGCCGCGGGATCGCCCGCTCCGACGCGGCGAACGGGCGCCGCGAACACCGACATCCCCGGCCGGGGACCGGGAGTGAAGATGCCGAAGGAGGGCCCGTCCGCTGACCGGACGGGCCCTCGTTGCATGCCCGGAGACGCCGGGCGGGTGCGCTCAGCCCGCGGCCGGCGCGATCTCGTTCGGCGTCACGTCGAGCTCGGTGCTCGCGAGCACCTTGCCGGTGGCCAGGTCGACGGCGTGCACGCTGTTCGCGGCGGGCTCGGTGACGTAGGCGACCGACCCGGCGACCACGATCGCGGGGTGGGCGTCCTGCCACTCGGCCGGGCCCTCCCAGGCCTCGATCACCGGGTGGCTCGCGGTTCAAGACCTACAGCCGGCCGCTCGACCTGCCCTACCCGTACCCGCTGCCGGCGGGCGAGCGGGTGCGGCAGTCCCTCACGATCACCGCCCCCGACGCCCCGGCATCGGCCAGGGCGAGGCCCGCGGACGCGATCGATCTGGCCGAGACTGGCCGATTCCCCGACGTCGGGGTGGAGTCGTCGACGGCCCCCGATCCGGTGCCGCGCTCGTCGGCCGGGCGCTTCCGCGTGGTCGAGCTCGACCTCGCCACCCCGAGCTGGCCGGCCGCGCTCGAGCGCGCCGCCCGGGACGGCCTGCCGCTCGACGTGCGCCTCGTCGCCGCGGGCGACGAGGCGCTGGACCCGGTCGCGGCGGCCCTGGTGGGGCGGCCCGTCGCGCGGGTCACGGCGTTCGATCGATCCCGCCACGTGACCACCGCCGCGATCGCGCGGTCGCTGCGCGCCGCCCTGGACGGGGCGGGTGTCGCCGCCCCGATCGGCAGCGGTGCGCGCTCGCACTTCACCGAGCTCAATCGGGAGCAGCACGAGCTCGCCCGCGACGTCGATGCGGTCACGATGACCACGACGCCGCTGTTCCACACCCTCGACACCGAGCAGCTCGTCGAGGCCGTCGCGATGCAGCGCCTCATCGCCGAGCAGGCGGTGCGGATCGCCGGGGGGCTGCCCGTGCACATCGGCCCCGTCTCGCTGCGTCCGCGATACAACAACGTCGCCACGAGCCCGCAGCCCCTGCCCTCCCGCGACGATCTCGCCGAGGGCTACGGCGCCGAGTTCACCGGCGCCGCGGACGAGCGACAGGGCGCCCCCGAGCTCGCCGCGTGGGTGGTGGCAAGCGCCGCCGCGCTCGCGGTGCCGGGAGTGGAGACGCTTTCGTGGTTCGAGACCTGGGGCCCGCGCGGCCTCGCGGATGCGTCGGGCGAGCGCCCGGTGTCCCACGCGATCGCGTGCCTCGCCGAGCTGCACGGCGCCGCACTGCTCTCCGGCGCCAGCCCGGACGGCCTGGTCTGGGCGATCGGCGGTCGTCGCGGCGACGGGGACACCGTCCTCGCCGCCAACCTGGATCGCACACAACGGTCGTTCGTCGTGCGGATCGCCGGGGGCGCCGCGCACGAGGTCACGCTGGCCGCCGGGGCCTGGACGCGGATCGGGTGACGGGCTCGTTCCCGAGCCCGTTCACCGGAGACTGATCCGGTCCTCCTTTCTCTGTACCGGGAGGGCGGGACTCACGCCGGCGGATCATCCGGACACCCTTGTCCGGATCGCCCTCGCGCGCCTATGCTCGCCGCCAGGACACCTACAAGGGAGTGGGCGATGGGCGAAGTGACGCGCGACGAGTACGACGTCGTGGTGGTGGGATCCGGGGCGGCGGCGTTCGCCTGCGCGCTCGGGGCGATCGACGAGGGCCTCAGCGTCCTGATGGTCGAGAGCACCGACAAGTACGGCGGCAACACCGCCATGTCGGGCGGCGGCCTCTGGCTGCCGGATAACCCGCTGATGCGGCGCGAGGGCGTCGGCGACTCGCGCGAGGAGGCACTCGCGTACCTCGACGCGACGGTCGGCGAGCCCGGCGTCTCCTCGAGCGCCGCGCGCAAGGCGGCGTTCGTCGACGGGGTGGAGGATCTCGTCCTCACCACCGAGAGGCACGGCTTCGAGTGGGCGCGCGCCGCGCACTACCCCGACTACTACCCCGAGCGCCCGGGCGGGCGGATCGGCCGCTCCATCGAGGTCACGCCCGTCTCCGCCAAGCCGCTGAAGCCGCTCGGCCTGACCTCGCGCGCCCTGCTGCCGTTCCCGATGATGAACTCGGACATGTGGCTGCTGGGCCGCGCGTGGTCGTCGTGGTCGGGCCTCTTCCAGGGCGTGCGGCTGGTGCTGCGCACCCTGCGCGGCGCCGTCACCGGCCGGATGTTCGGCATGGGGGCCGGCCTCATCACCAGCTTCGCCCGCGCCGTGCTGGTGGACGGCGGGGTGCCGATGTGGCTGAACGCGCCCGCGCAGCGGCTCATCGTCGAGGGTGACCGGGTGGTCGGCGTCGTCGTCGAGCGCGACGGCTCGCCCGTCGAGGTGCGTGCGCGCCACGGCGTGATGCTCGCCGCCGGCGGCTTCGACCAGGACCGCAAGCGCCGCCTCGCGCTGCAGGGCGTCGAGGGGAACCCTGCCGGATCGCCCGGCGCATGGGGCGGGGGCATCGACATGGCCGCCGAGGTCGGCGCCGCGCTCGAGTACATGGACGACGCCTGGTGGGGCGCGACGGTGAAGCCGGTGCCCGGCGGCCTCACCTCGTTCATCGTGGGCGAGCGCTCGATGCCGTACTCGATCATCGTCGACAGCCAGGGGCGGCGCTTCGCCAACGAGTCGGAGTCGTATGTCGACCTCGGCCACCACATGCTCGAACATGACGGCGCGAAGGGCCCGTACTGGTTCGTCCTCGACGCCCGGTACCGCAAGCGCTACTTCCTCACCTTCGCGGTCGATCCGCGGGGCAACAGGCAGATGGATCAGCAGGGCATCCACGTCACCGCGCCCACGCTCGACGAGCTCGCGACGAAGATGGGGGCGGATCCGGCGGTGTTCCGGGCGGAGGTGGCGCGCTTCAACGAGATGGCGCGATCCGGCCGCGACCAGGACTTCCACCGCGGCGACAGCGCGTACGACCGCTACTACGGCGACCCTCACGTGCGCCCGAACAACAACCTCGCCCCGATCGAGAAGGGGCCGTTCCACGCGTACCTGACGGTGATCGGCGATCTCGGCACGAAGGGCGGCGTCGTCACCGACGCGCACGCCCGGGCCCTGCGCGAGGACGGATCGGTCATCGAGGGCCTGTACTCGGCGGGCAACAACTCGGCCGCGGTGATGGGGCACACCTATCCCGGCCCGGGCTCGACCCTCGGCCCGGCGAGCGTGTTCGGCCTGATCGCCGCACGACACATGGCCTCGCAGGGCCGCGGGGTCGAGGAGGCCCGTCGCGAGGCCGTGGCCTGACGAGCGGTCAGTTGAGCGCGATGACCGCGATGTTGAGCGTGGTCGCGAAGGCGAGCCACAGCGCGTACGCGATCATCACGACCATGGCGATCCGCGACCAGCGACGGGCGCCCAGGATCAGCCACAGCACCACCGCGAGCAGCAGGACGATGATCACCGCGGCGATCCACCAGGAGGCCTCGCCGATCACGGGGAAGCCGGCGAAGAACAGGGGCGTCCACGCCGCGTTCAGCACGAGCTGCACGATCCAGCCCGTGATCCAGGGGCGCGCGCGGTTGCGCTGGCCCGAGCCGAGGTAGCCGCGGCGCCAGACGAGGAAGCAGGCGAGGGCGATCCCGGCGTAGAGCAGGGTCCACACGGGTCCGAACACCCCGTTCGGGGGCGACCACGGCGCCTTCTGCGCGTCGGCGTACCAGCCCTCGACGTTGCCGACCGTGGTCAGCGAGCCGCCGAGGGCGACCGCCGCGACCGCGACGAGCAGCGCGACGGCGACGATGACCTGTCGCCCGACCGGGGGTCGTACGACGCTGTCCTCGCTCAGGACGACGCCTCCGCGTGGGCGCGGGCGGCGTCGCGCACGGCGTCGAGCGTGCCCGTGTCGCGCCCGGCCTGCACCTCGCCCACCGCGTCGGATGTGGCGTAGTTGTGCACGACCTCGACGAGGTCGAGCAGGAACTGCGCGCGCCCGGCGGCGTCGAGGGTCTTGAGCTGCTGTTCGATGTCTGCGGCGAGCATGGTGTCGAGTGCCATGCCCCCGACGTTACGACGCCGCGACCGACGCCGCGAGGGGGTTGCGTTCTGCCGGTGAGTGGGGCACGTCAGGCCGTGGCGACCGGGCGCGGGGCCCAGACGACCACCGCGGCCACCAGCACCATCAGGGCGGCGAGCACACCCGCGGTCACCCCGAACCCGAGCGGCGCGAGGGCGGCGATGGCGAGAGGCGCGAGGCTCGCGCCGGTGCCGATCAGCAGCGCGTAGCCCGCCATGCCCGCGCCGCGCGCCGGGCCGCTGGCGAGGCCGACCATCTGCACGATGGCGGGGATGGCCACCGCGATCCCGGCCACGAACACACCGCTGCCGACCATCACGACCCAGGTGGGCGATCCGATGGCCTCGATGGCGAGGCCGAGCGCCCCGACCAGGAACGCGGCGGCGGCGACGCGATACGGGCCGAAGCGGCCGATGAAGACGCCGGCGAAGCCGCCGAGCACGATGCCGGGGAGGCCGGGCAGGCGCGCGGCGAGCGCCGTCGCGGTGCTGTCGATGCCGAACTCCGCGCCGTGCTGCTGCAGCGCCGCGTACATCCCGACCAGCAGCAGCAGGAACGAGACGGCGGCGAGGTAGGGGGCCCACATCGTGCGGCGGCGGAACATCCCGGCGGCCGCGGCGAGGGAGGCGGCGATGCGCGGGGTGTGCGCCGTGCGCGGGAGGGCGGGCAGGGTGGGGATCGCGGCCGCCATCACCACCAGCAGGGCGGCGAGGATCCAGAACACCCACCGCCATCCGAGGCCCGGCTCCACCCCGATGGAGAAGGCCTGGCCCGCGATGCTCGCGAGCGGGAAGACGGCCGAGATCACCGCGATGCCGGTGACGCGGTTGCGCTCGGGCAGCACGCGCGCCACGTACGCCAGGGTCACCGACGGCACGGCCGCGGCGAACGCGCCCTGCGCCACCCGGGCGGCGACCATCCAGCCGAGGTCCTCGGTCGTCCCTGCCAGCGCGGTCGCGAGCGCGGCGCCGACGAGCCCGAAGGCGATCACGCGGCGCGGATCGACGGCGTCCGAGAGCGCGGGGTAGACGAAGCTCGCGGCGGCGAAGGCGAGACCGAAGCCGGCGCCGATCCAGGCCGCGGCGGCGATCGAGGCGCCCCACTCGGCGCTCAGCACCGGGGTGAGCGGGATCGTGATGTAGATGAGCGAGACGGCTGCGAGCACGGCGACGGCGAGCAGCGAGACGATCGCCGCGGGGTGGCCGACCGAGCGGCGTGAGGTGGGGGAGGGGGCGAGGTGAGTCATGATCTCCATCTCCAACGGACGCGTTGGGCTTGACGATAGCAGTCCCAACGCCAGTGTTGGAAGTTTTCTTCCCGGGTACCCTGTCCCCATGGCGTGGGACACCGAGGGCACCAAGCGGAAGATCCTCGACGCCGCGCTCGCCGAGTTCACCGAGCACGGCCCGACCGGCACAACGATCGAGCGCATCGCCGCGCTCGCCGGGGTCAATAAGGAGCGGATCTACCACTACTTCGGCAACCGCGAGGCGCTGTTCGGCCACGTCGTGCGCTCGGAGAGCCGGCGGATCAGCGACAACGTCCTGTTCGATCCGGACGCCGCCGATCCCATGGGCGACTACGCCGGGCGCATCTTCGACTACCACCTCTCGCGGCCCCAGATGGTGCGCCTGATGCTGTGGGACAGCCTCTCGGCGACCGGCGGATCGCCCGAGGGCTTCACGCAGGAGACCTACGACGCCAAGTCGGCGCGGTTCGCCCGCGGCCAGGAGACCGGCGCGGTGAGCGACGCGCTCGCGCCCGGTGAGCTGGTGTTCTCGATCATGGCCCTCAACGCGTGGTGGTTCGCCGTGCCGCGCATCGCGACCCTGGCCACCGGCCACGGCACCGACGAGGCGGGGATCGCCGCGCGCCGCGCCGCCGTGGTGGAGGCGGCGCGACGCCTCGCCCGTCCGGGCGCGTAGCGCGCGGCCGACGCCGAGCGCGGCGATCCGCGGCGGCGGTGCCGTCCGTCGGAGATATGCGCTCCGTCGGAGCAGGGCCCGGATCCGGATCCTGCGGAGCGCATCCGTCCTACGGAGCGGTGCGCCATTCGGCCGGGTCCGCTCCCCAGGGCCGCGGGGGAGCGAAGCGATCCGGTGCGCCCGCGAAGGCCAGGATCGGCGGGGCGTGCGTGAGCAGCGGGCCGCCGGGCACCCGCGTGACGTGCGAGGGGAGGCCGGTCTCGGCCGGCTCGCGCCGGTCGGCCGGCGGCGCGGCGAGCAGCTCCTGGGCCACCCGGGCCAGCGCGATCTCGACGTGCGGCGACCCGCCGGCGGCGCGCTGCCGTGCCAGGGCGGCGGCGACGGCGGCGGCGAGCAGGTGGCCCGAGGCGTGGTCGAGGGCCTGCACGGGGAGGGCGCCCGGGGTCTCGCCGTCGCGGCTCTCGCGCATCGCGATGCCGGTGGTGGCCTGCACGATGCTGTCGAAGCCGCGCCGGTGCGCCCAGGGGCCCTCCGACCCCCACGCCGAGATGCGGGCGGTCACCAGCCCCGGGCGGCGCTCGGCCAGGTCGGCCGGATCGAGACCGAAGCGGGCGAGCGCGTCGGGGCGGTAGCCCGTGACCAGCACGTCGGCACCCGCCAGCAGGCGCTCGAAGGCCTCGCGGTCGGCGGCGAGGTCGAGCAGCGCGGAGCGCTTGCCGTGTCCCGTGTCGAGGTGCTGCCAGGCGAACTCGGGCAGGCCCGGCGCGTCGATCCGCAGCACCTCCGCCCCGGCGTGGGCCAGGTCGCGGGTGGCCACCGGCCCGGCGATCACCCGGGTGAGGTCGAGCACCCGCACGCCGCTCAGCGGCAGGGGGCCCTGCGCGGGCCAGGATCGCGCGGCCGCGTCGCCGGCCGAGGTCGCGGTGATCAGCGGCAGCTCGGCGAGCGCCTGCGCGTGCGGGTGCGCGCGCCATCGCGCCTCGTCCCGCACGGCGGCGACGATGGCCCCGCTCTCGATCGCCGCCTGCTCGAGCTCGAGGGCCGGCCACCGCGCGACGCCGCGCGCGACGTCGTCGGTGCCGAGCAGGGCGCGCAGCCGGGCCGCGTGGTGCGGATAGTTGGCGTGCGTGCGCACCCATCCGTCGGCCGCCCGCCAGAACCCGGACAGCGGTGACCAGACGTCGGGCGTCGCGCCGTCGATCCGCAGCACCTTGTCGCTGCCGAACGACGCGGCCACGGCCGCCCCGTCGATCCGGACGTCCCCTCCGGGCGCGGATCCTCGTGCCGCGGCGACGTGATCGATGGCGACCGAGGCGACGGCCACGGCGTCGATCGCCAGGTCGGCCACGGGCAGCGTCGACGACCACGCCGGGCGGGTGGCCCGGACGCGGTCGAGAAGCTCGGGCGGCAGGCCGATGGCGGCAGCGGCGGCGCGGGCGAAGGTCATGACGCCAGTGTGGCCCGCCACCGTGCTGCGGATCGACCCCCGCCATCGGTCGGCCCGGGCTCGACCCCGCGACCGTCCTGCGACAGACTGACCGCATGCCGGAGTCGCCAGAGGTCGATGCGCTCGCCGGATTCCTGCGCGCGCAGCTGCCGGGGCGGATCATCCGCGAGGTCGCGCTCGAGGAGTTCCGTGCCCTGAAGACCCGCGATCGCCCCCTCACCGAGCTGAGCGGGCGCGCGGTCACCGGCGTGCGCCGCTTCGGCAAGCACATCGCGCTCGACACGTCGGGCGGGGGCGACGAGGTGAGCCTTCTCATCTCGTTCGGTCGCGCCGGGTGGGCCCGCTGGTATCCGGACGGCCGCGCCGACGACCTCCCCGAGGCGCCCACCATCGTGCGGGTGCACTTCGAAGACGGCGCGCAGCTCGCCCTCACCGACGCGGGCGACTGGCTGTCGCTGGGCGTCTCGGTCACCGCCGACGCGGAGAGCGATCCGCACGTGGCGAAGCTCGGCCCGGATCCCATGACGGACGCGTTCACGCGCGAGACGCTCGACGGCATCGTCGCGGGCAGGCGCAAGCAGCTGAAGGCCCTGCTGCAGGAGCAGGAGTCGCTCGCCGGCATCGGCAACGCCTACTCGGACGAGATCCTGCACGTGGCGCGCCTCGCCCCCGGGGTGCACGCCTCGGCCCTCACCGCCACCGAGCGCGGGCGGCTGTTCGAGGCGATCACCCGCACCCTCGGCGAGGCCTTCGAGGCCCGCCGCGATGTTCCGATCGCCGAGCAGAAGGCCGCGAAGGTCGCCGCGATGCGGGTGCACGGCCGCACGGGCCAGGCCTGCCCGGAGTGCGGCGGTCTCGTGGAGGATGTGCCGGGATCGAAGGGCGCCGCGCAGTGGTGCCCCGCGTGCCAGGGCGGCTCGGCGCAGGCCTAGGCCCGTCCGACCCGCGCTCAACGACCGTGGAGGTCGATGAGGCAGACTCGAGGGGATGACCTCCACCCTGCTTGACGCCGTCCGCGCGACCGAGGGGGACGCCGACGGGATCTACGACGCGTTCGTCGACTGGGCCGAGGAGCGGGGGCTGAGCCTGTACCCCGCGCAGGACGAGGCCGTGATGGAGCTGGTGTCCGGGGCGAACGTGATCCTCGCCACCCCCACCGGCACCGGCAAGTCGCTCGTCGCGATCGCCGCCCACGCCGTGGCGCTGGCGAACGGGGGCCGCACCTATTACACGGCGCCGATCAAGGCCCTCGTGAGCGAGAAGTTCTTCGCGCTGGTCGACATCTTCGGCGCCGAGAACGTGGGCATGGTGACGGGCGACTCCTCGGTCAACCCCGACGCCCCGATCGTCTGCTGCACCGCCGAGATCCTGGCGAACCTGGCGCTGCGACAGGGCGCCGACGCCGACGTCGACCAGGTCGTGATGGACGAGTTCCACTACTACGGCGAGTGGGATCGCGGATGGGCGTGGCAGGTGCCGCTGCTGCTGCTTCCCCGCGCGCAGTTCCTGCTGATGAGCGCCACGCTCGGCGACACCACCGCGATCCAGAAGGATCTGAGCGAGCGCACCGGACGCGTCACCACGCTGGTCGCGGGGGCCACGCGCCCGGTGCCGCTGCACCACACGTACGAGAAGCGCCCCGTGCACGAGCTGGTCGAGAGCCTGCTCGAGGAGAACGAGGTGCCGATCTACATCGTGCACTTCTCGCAGGCAGCGGCCATGGAGCGGGCGCAGGCGCTGGCCAACGTGAAGGTCTCCACCCGCGAGCAGCGCGACGCCATCGCCGAGGCGATCGGCGGCTTCCGCTTCACCACCGCCTTCGGCAAGACGCTGTCGCGCCTGGTGCGGGCCGGCATCGGCGTGCACCACGCGGGGATGCTGCCCCGTTACCGGCGCCTGGTCGAGACACTGGCGCAGCGCGGGCTGCTGCGCGTGATCTGCGGCACCGACACCCTCGGCGTCGGCATCAACGTGCCGATCCGCACCGTGCTGATCTCGGCCCTGTCCAAGTACGACGGCACACGCATGCGCCGCCTGAGCGCGCGCGAGTTCCACCAGATCGCGGGCCGCGCCGGCCGGGCCGGGTACGACCCCTACGGCAACGTCGTCGTGATGGGCCCGGATCACGAGATCGAGAACGAGCAGGCGATCAAGAAGGCGGGCGACGACCCGAAGAAGCTCAAGCGCGTGCAGCGCAAGGCCGCCCCGGCCGGCTTCATCTCGTGGAGCGAGGCGACGTTCGACAAGCTGGTCCAGGCCGATCCCGAGCCCCTCACCCCGCGCATGCAGATCACCTCGGCCATGATCATCAACGTCATCGGCCGCGGCGGCGACGTGTTCGAGAACGTCCGCTCGCTCGTCTTCGACAACCACGAGCCCCGCGCGCGCCGGTTCGAGCTGGCGCGCCGGGCGCTGGCCATCTTCCGCACGCTGCGCGACGCGGGGATCGTCGAGGTCACGCCGGCCGGCGACATCCGTCTTGTGGTCGAGCTGCAGCCGAACTTCGCCCTCAACCAGCCCCTCTCGCCGTTCGCGCTCGCCGCGATCGAGCTGCTCGATCCGGATCAGGCGGAGGGGTCAGTGGGGACGGGTCACTACGCCCTCGACGTCGTCTCGGTCATCGAGGCCACGCTCGACGACCCGCGCGCGATCCTGTCGCAGCAGGAGTTCAAGGCGCGCGGCGAGGCCGTCGCCGCCATGAAGCGCGACGGCATCGAGTACGAGGAGCGCATGGAGCTCCTCGAGGACATCACCTACGACAAGCCCCTGCAGGATCTGCTCGCCCAGGCGTTCGAGGTGTTCGCCTCGAGCCAGCCGTGGGTGCGCGACTTCGAGCTGAAGCCGAAGTCGGTCGTGCGCGACATGTTCGAGCGCGCGATGAGCTTCGCCGAGTTCACCAACTGGTACCAGCTGGGCCGCAGCGAGGGCCTTGTGCTGCGCTACCTCAGCGACGCGTACCGCGCGATCCGGCAGACCGTCCCCGCCGAGGCCCGCACCGAGGAGCTGCTCGACATCATCGCCTGGCTCGGCGAGCTGGTGCGCCAGGTCGACTCGAGCCTCGTCGACGAGTGGGAGGCCCTCGTCTCGGGCACCGACGCGCACGGCTCCGGCGAGGTTGTGGTGCCGCCCGCACCGCCGTCGCTCTCGCAGAACCGCCGCGCCTTCACGGTGCTGGTGCGCAACGAGCTGTTCCGTCGTGTGCAGCTGGCCGCGCGAGAGGCCGACGACGAGCTGGTCGCCCTCGACCCCGACGCGGGATGGCCCGAGGCGCTCGACAGGTACTACGACGAGCACGAGACCATGGGCATCTCGGGCGCCTCGCGCGGGCCCGCGCTGTGCCGGATCAGCGAGCAGGGTCCCGACGGCGAGCGCGGGCTGTGGACGGTCGAGCAGATCATCGACGACCCGGAGGGCGACCACGACTGGCGCATCCGCGCCGAGGTCGACCTCGCCGCCTCGGACGAAGCCGGCACGGCGGTCGTGCGGGTGACCGAGGTCGTGCGGCTCTAACCCGCCGGGTCGGGGCGGAGCTTGCGCAGCCAGGCCTCGGTCTGGCTGACGTGGGCCGCGGCGGCCGCGGAGGCGGCGACCGGGTCTCGCGCCTCGAGCCCGCGCAGGATCGCCCGGTGCCCGGCATCCGAGAGCGTCTTGACCGCGGCGCCGTCGGCGCTCGGGAACAGGCGGTAGGCGCGCGAGCGCGAACGCAGCACCGACACCATGGCGCCGAGCGCCCCGTTTCCGCCGAGGCTCAGGATGCGCATGTGGAAGCGGTGGTCGAGCTCGGACTGCAGCTCGGCGTCGGTCGTCGCCTCCAGCTCTTCGAGCAGTGAGTCGAGCTCGGCGAGCGTCGCCTCGTCGATGCGCGCGGCGGCGAGCGAGGCGGCATGCGCTTCGAGCACGCGCCGCAGCTCGTAGAGCTCGAGGATCGATTCGAGCGGCAGCAGCCCCACCGTGAGCGAGAGCGACTGGATCACGTCGGCCGCGCGCAGCTGCGCGACGAAGCTCCCCGATCCGCGCCGGGTGTCGAGCACCCCGAGGGCGGCGAGGGTGCGGATCGCCTCGCGGATCGATCCGCGCGAGACACCGAGACGCTCGCTCAGCTCGCCCTCGCTGGGGAGGCGATCGCCGGGGTGCAGCTCGCCCTCGGCGATCAGCGCCCGCAGACCGTGCAGCGCGGTCTCGACGGCGGTGGTGTCGCTCATGTCTCAATCTTGGCAGGGCGCCGACCTGTAGGACAGATCGGTGCTCAATCAAAAAAGTGTGGCGAGAAACGGGGGGTGCGTGCCATGGTTGTCCGACAACCTCCCAGAAAGGTCGGAATGGACCCGATCCGCACCGCCCCCTCCTTCTCGCTCGCCTCCTTCGAGCGGGCACGGGACGCCTGGCCGCTCGACCCCACGATCGTGCACTTGAACCACGGGTCCTTCGGTGCGGTCCCGACCGAGGTCGGGCGGTTCCAGAACGAACTGCGAGTGCAGGCCGACCGGAGCCCGGTGGGCTGGTTCCCTCGCCTGGCCGAGCACGTCGCCGAGGCGCGCGAGCGGATCGCCTCGTTCGTCGGCGCCCGCCCCGAGGACACGGCCTTCGTGCCCAACGCATCGGCCGCGGCCACCGTGGTCTACAACAGCCTGCGGCTCGAGCCGGGCGACGAGATCCTGGTCACCGACCACGGGTACGGGGCGATCACGATGGGGGCTCGCCGCCTCGCCGCGCGCTTCGGTGCGCGCGTGCGCACCGTCGCCATCCCGCTCGCGGCCGCCCCCGAGGCGATCGAGGAGATCTTCCGCGCCGAGCTCTCGGATCGCGTCCGGCTGGTCGTGGTCGACCAGATCACCTCGCCCACGGCGCGGATGCTGCCGATCGACCGGATCGCGTCTCTCGCGCACGAGCACGGCGCCCGCGTCCTCGTCGACGGCGCCCATGCGCCCGGCCTCGTCGAGGACGCCGCGGCCGGCGGGGTGGCCGACTGGTGGTTCGGGAACCTGCACAAGTGGCCGTCGGCCCCGCGGGGATCCGCCCTGCTCGTCACCCAGGCACCCGATCGTGACGACCTGTGGCCGCTGATCGACTCGTGGGGAGCGGACGAGCGCTACCCGGGGCGGTTCGACTCGCAGGGCACCCTCGACGCCACGGCCTACCTCGCCTCGCCGGCGGCCGTCGACTTCGTCGAGCGCGAGTACGGGTGGGCGCGCACGCGCGAGACCATGTCGCACCTCGCCGACCTCGGCGCCGAGACGATCGGCGCCGCGCTGCAGCCCCACGTCGACGCCGATGTCGCCACCGACGTCGCTCAGCCCGTGCCGTCGATGCGCCTCGTCCGGCTGCCCGACGGGCTGGGCCGGGCGCGGGAGGACGCCGACGAGCTGCGGATGCGCCTCCTCGACCTCACCGGCATCGAGGCCGCCTTCACCAGCTTCGCGGGGATCGGATACCTCCGCCTCTCGGTGCACCTCTACACGGAGCCCGGCGACTTCGAGGCCTTCGCCGAGCGCGCCGTCCCCCAGATCCTGGCGCTGGCGCGCGAGCGCCGCGGCGCCTGAGCGTCCCCGCGCTCGACCCGCACCACGCTCGACCCGCACCACCGAAATGCACCCGCAGTCGAAATGCACCCGCAGTCCAGATGAAGGAGAAGTGAGATGAAGCGCAACCGTGTGATCCTCACGGCGAGCGCGGCCACGGCCACGCTGCTCGCCCTGACCGCCTGCTCCGGCGACGGAGGCGACTCCGGCGACGCGGCCGGGGACGTCACCCTGCAGGTCGTCGAGAGCCTGACGAACCCCGCCCGCACCGAACTGATCCGATCCCAGCTCGACGCGTTCGAGAAGGAGAACCCCGGCATCACCGTCGAGCTGGTGTCGCCGCCCACGGATCAGGCCGACCAGAAGATCCAGCAGATGCTGCAGTCGGGCACGGGCATCGACGTGCTGGAGGTGCGCGACCTCACCGTCGGGCCGTTCAGCAACAACGACTGGCTGTACGACATGTCGGACGACCTCGCCGACTGGAAGGGCTGGGACGCGCTGACCGACAACGCCAAGGCCGTCGCCGAGGGCGGGTACTTCGTGCCCTACGGCTTCTACGGGCTCTCGCTGTTCTACCGCACCGACCTCGTCGAGAAGGCCGGATTCGATGCGCCCCCGACGTCGTGGGAGGAGCTGCTCGAGCAGGCGTCCGCGATCCAGGATCCGTCCAACAACACCTACGGCTACGCCTTCCGCGGCGGCGCCAACGCCAACGGCAACGTCGTCGCCGCGATCGAGGCGTACGTCGCCGATGACCTCGACGTCACCGACGCGTTCAAGCTCGAGGACGGCTCGACGATCTTCTCGGCCCCCGAGGCCGAAGACGCCCTCGACGTCTACTTCCAGCTGTTCGAGAAGGCCGCGCCGCCGTCGGCCGTGTCGTGGGGCTACCCCGAGATGGTCGAGGGCTTCACCAACGGCTCGACCGCGTTCCTCCTGCAGGACCCCGAGGTGATCGCGACGGTCCAGCAGTCGACGACCATCACCGAGGACCAGTGGTCGACGGCCCCGCTGCTCACCGGCCCGTCCGGCAAGGCGGCACAGCCCCTCGCCACGGCCGGCTGGGGCATCGCGCAGTCGAGCGAGCACAAGGAGGAGGCCGTGAAGCTCGTCGAGTTCCTCTCCGGCGAGGGCCCGGCCACCGAGTTCGCCCAGGGCAACAGCCTGGTGCCGATCATCGCCTCGGCCGCCGACGACGACTTCTACAAGGAGGGTCCCTGGTCGAGCTACGTCACGATGACCGAGAACCCCGACACGTACATCAACGTCACGCAGCCCCGCGGCGTCAGCTGGTGGACCGAGTGGATGCAGAAGGCCGACTCGGAGATCCAGCAGGTGCTGCTCGGCAGCATGACCCAGACCGAGCTGCTCGAGTCCTGGGACACCTTCTGGACCGAGAAGTACGCCTCGGCCGAATGAGCGGTCTCAGCCACGGCGCACGAGCGGCGGCTCCCCGCCGCCGCTCGTTCGCCCGCCGCCACGCGCTGACGATCCTGGCGTTCCTCGCGCCCGCGATCGTCTTCGTGTGCTGGTTCACGTACTGGCCGATGCTGCAGGGCGCCCGCATGGCGTTCCACGACTGGAACCTGTGGGATCTCACCTCGACCCCCTGGGTCGGGTTCCGGAACTTCGCGACCGTGCTGGGCGATCCGGTGTTCCCCGTCGTCGCCGGCAACACGATCCTGTGGGTGGTCGGCTCGCTGGTGCCGCAGCTGCTGATCGGGTTCCTGATCGCGCTGGCGCTGCGCCGCCGGTTTCGCTTCCGCGGCGTCTACCAGGCGCTGGTGTTCTTCCCGTGGGCGGTGTCGGGCTTCCTCATCGGCATGCTGTTCCGCTGGATGTTCAACGCCGAGTTCGGGGTGGTCAACGACCTGCTGATGAAGGCCGGGCTCATCGACGCACCGCTGCCGTGGCTGGCCGATCCGAAGCTGGCGATGATCGCCGTCATCGTGGCCAACGTCTGGTACGGCGTCACGTTCTTCGCGATCATGATCCTCGCGGCGCTCCAGTCGGTGCCGGACGAGGTCCTCGAGGCGGCGAGCATCGACGGCGCGGGCAAGGCGCGGCAGCTGTTCTCGATCATCATCCCGTACATCGCCACGACGCTGCTGCTGACCGTGCTGCTGCGGGTGATCTGGATCTTCAACTTCCCCGACATCATCTGGGCGATGACGCGCGGCGGCCCCGCGGGCCAGACGCACATCATCACGACCTGGATGATCGAGTACACGCAGCAGGGCAACTACGGCCTGGCGAGCGCCATCGGCCTCGCCGTCATGGCGATCCTGTTCGTCTTCTGCGCGTTCTACCTGATGGCGATGAGACGGGTGAGCCGCACATGACCGCGACCCAGGTGCTGACCACCGGATCGGCCCAGCCGGCTGTGCGCCGGCCCGCGCACCGCCTCACCGTCGGCGGGGCCATCCGCGTCCTCTGCCTCGCGCTGTGGCTCGTGATCACGCTCTTCCCGCTGTACTGGATCGTGGTGACGTCGTTCAAGTCGCCCGGCTCCATCAACCGGTTCCCGCTGGAGTACTGGCCCACCGAGCCCTCGATCGCGAACTACACGGGGCTGTTCGAGACCTCGAGCTTCGGGACGTTCCTGGCCAACTCGGCGATCGTCGCGCTCGCCGCGGGGGCCACGTCGACCCTCATCGCCCTGCTCAGCGCGTACGTGCTGGCGCGGTTCGAGTTCCGCAGCAAGGGCGCGATTCTGGCGGCGTTCCTGCTGACGCAGATGATCCCCGCGTTCATCGCCCTCGGCCCGCTCTACACGATGCTCGCCGACCTGCGCCTCGTCGACTCGAAGCCCGGCCTGATCCTGGTCTACATCGCGGTGTGCATCCCGTTCTCGACGGTGATGCTGCGCGGATTCTTCGAGAACGTGCCGGATGCGCTCGAGGAGGCCGCCATGATCGACGGCTGCTCGCGGCTGGGGGCGCTGTTCCGGGTGATCGTGCCGGTGATGGCGCCGGGCATCGTCGCGGCGTTCATCTTCAACGTCGTGAACTGCTGGAACGAGCTGTTCCTGTCGGTGATCCTCATCAACTCGGACGCGAACAAGACGGTTCCCGCCGCGCTGAACGGCTTCATCTCGACGTTCAACGTGGCGTGGGGGCCGATGGCCGCGGCCGCGGTGCTGACGATCCTGCCGACCATGGTGCTGTTCGCGCTCGCGAGCCGCTGGATCGTCGACGGCCTCACCGCCGGCGCCGTGAAGGAATGAGAGGGGCCGGGGCTCGGTCAGTCGAGGGTGACGAGCCCCGCGCGGACGGCGCGGATCAGCACCTGTGTGCGGTCGCGCACGCCCCAGCGCAGCATGATGCGGCGCAGGTGCGACTTCACGGTCGCCTCGGCGAGGTAGAGCTCGCGCGCGATCTCGGCGTTGGTCATCCCCCGCGCGACGAGCGCGATCACGTCGAGCTCGCGCTCGGACACCGCCTCGTCCATGCCGAGCGGGCCGGTGGGCGCGGGCGCCGAGGCGGTCATCCGCTGGATCAGCTCGCGCGCGACATCGGGGGAGAGCACGTAGCCGCCCTCGTGCGCGCTGCGGATCGCCGCCACGATCTGATCCGGCGCGGTGTCCTTGACGAGGAATCCGACCGCCCCGGCCAGCAGCGCCGCGATCACCGTGTCGTCGGAGGCATAGGTGGTCACCGCGATCGAGCGGATCTCGGGCAGCTCGCGCGTCAGCTCGGCGATCGCGGTGTGCCCGTCGGTGCCCGGCATGCGGATGTCCATCAGCACCACGTCCGGCCGCAGCACGTGGCAGCGGGCCACCGCCTCGGCGCCGTCGGCCGCCTCTCCGACCACGGTCAGGCCCTCGGCCTCCTCGACGAAGAAGGACAGCGCGCGGCGAACGAGCGTGTCGTCATCGGCGATGAGGACACGGATGGACATAGCAGGATCCTATGGGCGTGCAGAATCGACCCATGACCGAGACGACGGCTCGAGCGGTTCGCCAGGACGAGATGGGCCCGCCCCGCCGCCGTCCGGTCCCGGCGCAGCTCGTGGGGTTCTGGCAGTTCTCGCCGTTCTCGTCCGGGGCCCGCACGCTGATCCTGGCCATCACGATCATCTTCCTCGGCATCGAGACGTACTGGCGTCTCAAGGGCGACCTGCCGAACGGATTCACGGGGTTCGCCATGCCCGTGCTGACCTTCGTGCTGATCGTTGTGCTGCTCTGGCACCCGCCGTCCGGCGCGATCGGTCTCGCGGTGTCCGGGTTCGCCGGCCTCGCCATCGGGCAGGGCGGCCGCTACCTCACCGCCGTGGTGGTCGTCGCGGGCCTGGTGGTCTTCGCGTGCGGGATCAAGATGGCCGTCGCGTACTGCGGCGCCGCGCTGGCATGGGTCGCGATCGTCACGGCCTGGCCGCCGGGCCTCGGCGAATGGGGCACGATCGGGCACCTGCTGGCGTTCCTGATGTCGGTGACCCTCGGCTGGTCGATCCGGCGAGTGGTGCAGCGCAATCGTGAGCTGCACCGCGAGCTGGCCGCCGGCGACGAGCGGTTGCAGGCCGAGCTGCGCGCCGAGCGCAGCCGCATCGCCGACGAGCTGCACGACATCATCGCCCACGACATCTCGGTCGTGGCCATGCACGCCCGCGTGCTCGAGCGGACGCAGGATCCGGACATCCGGGCGCGCTCGCAGCAGGCGATCGCGGAGGCCGCGGGTCAGGCCCTCGCCGACACGCGCCGCGTGCTGCACCTGATCCACCGCACGCCCGAGAAGGTCGTCGCCGAACCCGCCGACCTGCGGGGCACGCTCGAGGCCCTCGCCCAGCAGCTGCGCGACCTCGGGCACGAGGTCGAGGTGACGGTGGATCACGCCACGCCGCCGGCCCGCAGCATCGAGACCGCTCTGGTGCACGCCGCGCGGGAGGCGACCACCAACATCCTCAAGCACGCCCCCGGCTCACCGCGGATCCGGATCTCACTGACGAGCCACCGGGACACGATCACGCTGGAGGTGGCGAACGACGCCGTCGCCTCACGCGATCCCGGTGCTCCGGGCTACGGCCTCGCGCGTCTCGGCGAGCGGGCCGAGCTGCTGGGAGGCCGGTTCACGGGCGGTCCCGAGGGTCGGCTCTGGGTCGCGCGGATGACCCTTCCGCAGCACTGAGGCGGGTCAGAGCACCAGGCGGTAGCCCATGCCCTGCTCGGTGAGCAGGTGCACCGGGTTCGCGGGATCGGCCTCGAGCTTCTTGCGCAGCTGCGAGATGTACAGACGCAGGTAGCCGGTGTCGGCGATCTGATCCGATCCCCACATGTCCTTCAGCAGCGTCTGGCGCGTCACGAGCGCCCCGGGGTGGCGCGCGAGGAACTCGAGCATGCGCCACTCGGTCGGCGTGAGGTGCACGGGCTCGCCGCCGCGCGTGACCGACTTCACGGCGAGGTCGACCTTCACGTCGCCGAAGACGACGACCGGGTCGGCCGATCCGGATCCGATGCGCCGGGCCAGGGCCCGCAGGCGCGCCAGCAGCTCGTCGATCTGGAAGGGCTTGGTGACGTAGTCGTCGGCCCCCGCGTCGAGCGCGTCGACCTTGTCGGCCGATCCGGTGCGCCCGGAGACCACAACGATCGGGGCGTCCGTCCATCCGCGCAGGGCGTGGATCACCTCGACGCCGTCGAGCCGCGGCATGCCGAGGTCGAGCAGCACCACGTCGGGCCGCGCCTGCGCCGCGACCGCGATCGCCTCCGCGCCGTCTGCCGCCGAGACGACGTCGTAGCCGTGGGCGGCCAGCGTGATCCGCATCGCCCGGATCAGCTGCGGGTCGTCGTCGGCGATCAGGATCTTCATGCGCCCAGTCTGGTCTGCGAGCGCTCCGGGCCGTCGGCGACAGGCAGCTGGACGACCATCGTGAGGCCGCCGCCCGGGGTGTCCTCGGGGGTGAGCGTCCCTCCCATGCCCTCGGTGAATCCGCGTGAGAGGGCGAGGCCCAGGCCGAGCCCCGTGGTGTTGTCGGTGTCACCCATGCGCTGGAAGGGAGCGAACATCTCCTGCCGCCGCTCCGGGGCGACGCCGGGACCATGATCGACGATCCGGATCTGCGCCGTCCCGTCGGCCGCGCGTGACTCGATGCGCACGCGCGCGCCGTCGGGAGTGTGGCGGTCGGCATTGGAGAGCAGATTGACCAGCACACGTCGCAGCAGCACGGGGTCGGCGCGCAGCTCGGGCAGTGCGGGCTCCAGCGCGATGTCGACGCGATCCGCCCCGAGGCCCAGCTCGCTCGCCGACGCCTGCGCGATCTCGGCGGCGTCGACGTCGGCGAGCGATACGGCGAGCACGCCGGCCTCGATCCGGCTCACATCGAGCAGATCCGCCACCAGGGCGCTGAGGGTGCGCAGGCTCTCGTCCGCGGTCATCACCAGCTCTTCGCGATCGGAATCGCTCAGCGCCCGGCCGGCAGCTCGCAGGCCTCCGACCGACGCCACCGCCGCGGCGAGCGGCCGCCGCAGGTCGTGACTGACCGCCGAGAGAAGCGCGGTGCGCACGCTGTCCGCGGCGGCGAGCGTCTCCGCCTCACGCGCGGCCTCACTCAGGTGCGCGTGCTCCAGCGCCGCGCCCAGCTGGGTCGCGACCACGGTGAGCAGGCGGGTCTCGGGCTCATCGAGGCGCGTGCCGTGCAGTTCGAGCGTCGCGCGCGGGGTGTTCGGGGCGCCCACGGGAACCGAGGTGGATCGTCCGTCGCGGGTGGGTTCGCCGTCGGCGGCGATGGTCGTGCCGTCGAGGGCGACCAGCCGCACACCGGTCGCATGGAAGGCCTCGCGCGCGCGCGTCACCAGCGCCTGAGCCGCGCTCTCGCCGCGAAGCACGCTCCCCGAGATCGTCGCCAGCAGCTCGGACTCGGCTGCCGCTCGCTCGGCGACGCGCGCGCGACGGGCCGCCTGATCCACGATCCCGCTGACGAGGACCGCACTGGCGACGTAGAAGACGACGGACAGCGCGTGCGCGGGCGAGGCGATCGTGACCGTGAAGATCGGGTGGAGGAAGAGGAAGTTGAGGGTCAGCCCCGACAGCACGGCCGCGAACAGCGCCGGCCAGATCCCGCCGATCAGCGCGACCACCACAACGAGCAGCTGATACGCGAGGACGTCGACGACGAGCAGGTCCTCGTGCGCGACGGCGTAGAGGAACCACGACAGCAGCGGCCCGATGGTGAGGGCGACCGCGAATGCGGCGACCTGGCGCCTCCATCCCAGCGCCCCGGTGCTCACCCGCGGAAGACGCAGCGTGCCCTGTTCCATCGTCGCCTTCTCCTTCCCGGGTGACTGTACCGCCGTGCCCGGGGGACCCCTGGGGTTCCTGACGGATTCCTCACGGGCGATACGGCGGATCCTCACGCGTGCAGGGCGCGTCCGGTCGCCCTCAGCGGCGCCGGCCGCGGGCGCGATGCAGGCCGAGGAACACGACGGCCAGCACCGCCGCCGCGACCGCCACGGGGCCCGACCATCCGCCGACCACCGCGGGCGCGGCGGTGAGGGCGGGCGCGACGAGCGCCGCCCCGGCGCCCCGCGATCCGCCGGCGAGGGATTCGCCGAACAGCGAGAGCAGCAGCGGCGCGAGGGCGGCGGACACCGCCACCAGGCCGGACAGGATCGCCAGCGCGCGCCATGCGCGCCGTGTCGCGATCACCCCGACGGCGCCGGCGAGCACCGCCACAACGAGCCCCCAGCGGTCGATCTGCACCGCCCAGGTGTGCGCGGTGTCCAGCTGGCCGACCTGCGTCGCCGTGACCAGCGGCAGCTCGAGCCCGTGCTCACCGATCGACACGGCCCCGAACTCCCCACCCGCCTCGGCGAACAGCATGTCGAGGTCGGTGCCCTCGAGGCCGGCCGCGGCCTGGTCGAGCGGAGGCAGCGCACGCAGGTCGTCGCGCGTGAAGCCGAGCCCCGCCGCGCTCAGCAGCGGCCCGACGGGCACCGTCACGGGTGCCGCGGGTGTCCCCTCGGGGCGCTCGAACTGCACCATCACCCGGTCGCGCGTGAGCAGCCAGGTCTCGACGATCGCCTCTGACATGGCGCCCGACAGCGGGGCGCTCGAGCGGAGCACGTCCGCCACCTGCCTGAGGGCCGCCGGCGATCCGATCAGCGCGCCACCCGCGGCGACGATCCCGCCCACCTGATCGCGCACCGCCCGGTCGTCGGCCGTGGCCAGAGAGGTGCGCAGGATCGTGCCGTCGTCGTTGACGGCGACCAGCGCCAGGTGCGCCGGGATCCACGCGAGCAGCGCCGTCGTCGACAGCGTGAGCATCGTGGCGCTGAGCCGTCGGGAGCGGAAGCGGCGGAGGACGGACAGGATGCGCAGCACCGCGTCATCCTGCCAGAGACCGGGCCATGACCGGGAACCGGCGCGTGTCGGAGGGCATGCGGCGACTACCCTGGAGGGGAGTGCTGGGAGGTGCCGTGGGCCGCAACGCAGAAGCCATCGAAGAGGGTGTCGCCATCGCGCTCGCCGCCGCCCGCCTCTCGGTCAAGAACACCATCCTCGTGAGCACGATCTCGCTCGACGAGTCGTTCGATCCGCTGCATTTCGTCGGGTCGGCGCACGCCGCGCTCATCGCCCTCGCCGAGGAGCAGGAGTCCGCCGCCGAGGCCGTCTCGAAGGCCCGCAAGGTGGCCTGGGGTCGCCACACGCAGCCGCACGGCACACACGACTACCGCGACCGCGACGTGCGCAACCTGCGTCGGCGGGCCAAGCAGTACTCCGGTGTCGCGAAGGCGCTGCGCGCGAAGGCGGCCGACCAGGCGCTGCTGCGCGAGCTCGTCGAGCAGGCGCGCGAGGCCGCGTGGCACGACGTCGAGATCAACCTGCAAGGTCGTCTGCGGGTCGAGGCCATGCGCCCCGAGCAGGATCCCGACTACGCGTCGATGCGCGAGGCGCGTATGCAGGCGCTCCGTCTCGTCGACCTGCAGAAGCTCTCGGCGCAGGCGCGGCGCAAGCGCAGGGCTGCCGAGGCGGAGGAGCCCAGCGAGGCGGCCGAGCCCGTCGCCTGACGCCGGCACCGCGGCGCGACGCGCCCGGGCGGTCGGCGGGGGTGGCCCGATTGGCGTTCGGGGCCGCGCCCGTTGTAAGCTGTACTGGTTGCCACGGCGACGGAAACAGAATAAGCGCCCGTAGCTCAATGGATAGAGCATCTGACTACGGATCAGAAGGTTAGGGGTTCGAGTCCCTTCGGGCGCACACTGTGTTGAGACAGTATTGAGAAGGCCTCCGCGAAAGCGGGGGCCTTCTCGCTGTCTGCGGCGCGCAACGAAGCGCTCCACATCTCCCACTCACTGGCACTGTCGTCGCGAGCCCTCTCGTTCGATTCACCCTCAGGGTGAACTTGGCACCGAAAAGCGTCATTCTCTGGTAACCCGACATCGTCTTTCCGCGATCCGGGGCACACTGAGAATTCGGAATCCTGCGATCTCGCCTCTGAGGGATGAATTCGGATTCCCGTGGCAGCGAGGTGGGGAGGAGCCGCGCATGGTCTTCGTCGATTTCGCGGCAACGAATGGTGTCAGGCTCCGAGAGGTCAGCGCCCTGCGCGCGTGGGAACGCGCGGCGCGCGAGCGCATCGCGGGACGACCCGCGGGCGCCGACTGGTTCATCGCCCTCGAGGTGCTCTCCGATCCGCGTCCGGACGTGCGCCGACGCGGCGCCCCCACGGTGAAGGCCCTGGCCGCCTACCTCGAGACCTCGGCCGGTGCCGTCTACGACGGCGCGCTGAAGGCCTCGGGGCAGAAGCTGCGCGTGGCGCTCGGTCAGGATCCGACGCCGCGGGCGCGATCGCATCAGGCGATGAGCGACCTCTATCTGCAGGCGAGAATGGCGACATTCCTCAGTTATCGCGACGGCTTCGTGCGCTTCCTCTCGGGTAATCCCATTTCCGCCGAACTCGCGATTCACGCCTACGTGCGCATCGTGCTCGAGTGGGCCTCCCGCTGGCGGGGCCTCACCCGCGCGACCGAGATGGAGCGCCGGCACCGCGACGAGCCGCTGCCGGGCAAGACCACCTCCGAGGATCAGCGCGCCGGCGCCATCGCCCTGCCCGCCATCGTCGCCGCCGACGTCGACGATCTGATGCGACTCCTCGACCAGGAGACCGGCGCCCTCGTGTCGCCGGCCGAGGGGGAGGAGCGCACCGAGCGCGTCCTCTGGCAGCTCTCGCACGCGATCGCCTTCCTCGTCGAGGATCCGACCCTCTCGATCGAGGGGGCCGCCGGGCACGTGTCCGGCGAACTCGACCGGATCGCGGGCGGGCCGCCCGCTCGCCGCCGGGTCTCGCAGATCCACAGCCGTCTCGCGATCGCGGAGGCCGTGACCGAGCTGCGGGAGCTGATGCTCGCGCGCGGTGCCGACATCCCCGTGTCCGCCCGCGTCGACGCCGACCGGGTCGATCGCCTCCTCGCCGAGGTCCGCCACGCCCTCTCCGCCACCCCGGGGGTGCCCGTTGACTGACATCGCCGATCGTCCGACCCTGACGACGACCGCGCCGCCCGCCATCGCGGAGCCCACCGAGCACGCCCCGCGCTGCGCCGCGAGCCAGCTGCGAGAGGAGTGGGACGCCGCCGAGGCGCGCGGCTACTTCGCCGCCGCGGTCACGGTGCTGCCGCACTCCGAGCAGGCCCGAGGGATCCTGCAGCACCTCGAGGATCTGCTCGACGACGCCGTGGCGGACGAGGGCGTCGAGTCGAGCGCCGCGCGCCGGGTGCTGATCGCCGACCTCACCGAGTACCTGGAGGAGCGGCGCGGGCGCGGGCGCCCCACCATGGCGCGCCTCAACGAGCTGCGCTACAAGATGTCGAGCATCCAGGCCGTGGTGCCCGAGGGCGACCCGGCGATCGAGCGCCGCCGCACCGAGGAGGTTGTGCTGCGCGGGTACGACCCGGCCCAGCGCGACGGGGCGATCGCCGAGCTGCGGCTGATCGTCGATCTATGGGATCCGCACCGCGCCCCCGACCACCTGGCGCTCTCGCGCGCGCTGCGCCTGGCGAGCCTCCTGCGGCTGCGCGGCACATCGCGCGACATCGAGGAGGCACGCCGCCTGACCGACACCGCGATCCAGTGGCGCTCGCGGGTGCACGGCGCCGAGCATCCGCTGACGATCGCGGCGCGCCTCGCCGCGGTCCGCAACGTGCTGGAGCCGCTCGAGGCCCGGCGCGACGAGGGGCCGCTGCGGGCGGGAGCCGCCGACGCGGTCGCGCTCGGCTCCGACATGGCGGCCTCCCTCTACGGGACGGCGGCGCGGGTGCTCGGCGAGCACCATTCCATCTCCGTCGGCACGCTGGCGTGCGTGGCCCGCGCGGCCCGGCTCGCCGAGCGCCCCGCCGACGCCCGCCTGCACGCCGAGCGCGCCCTCGCGCTGACGGCGGGGCGCGACGAGCGCGCGGATGCCGGCGTTCCGGCAATCCTGCGCTTCGTCATCGCCGAGTCCGAGGTGACGGCGGCGAGCTCGCTGCTCGGGCGCCCGGACGGGCTGCAGCGATGGATGCCGCGGCGTGACCCCCGGGTCGGCCGGGCCATCGTGCTGCTCGACGAGGCCAAGGCCGCCATCGGCCACCGCCTCAGCCTCGCGCCGTGGAACGCCCGGATCGACCGCCTGCGGGCGGCCCTCCACTAGCCGGGAGGGTGTTCGCTCAGAGCGAACGGTCCTCGCCGTAGTGGTTCGTCGAGCGGCGCAGCTTCTGCGTCAGATCGCGGAGTCGGCGCAGCTCGTCGTCGTCGAGCACCGACATCCGCTCGGCGATCGCGCGGCCGTGGCGCACCGCGAGCTGCCGGAAGGCCTGCGCACCGTGCTCGGTCGCGGTGATGATGGCTCCGCGTCCATCCGTCGGGTCCGAGCACTTGGTCACCAGCCCGCGGGCGACCATCTTGTCGACCAGGCGCGAGACGCTCGGCTGGCTGATCAGCATGTTCGCGGTGACGTCGCGCAGCCGCGCGGACATCCCCTCGGCGCGCACCACCGTGAGCAGCACGTCGTACTCGGGCTGGCTCAGGTCGGTGCCGTCGAAGTCGGTGGCCATCTCGGCGAACACCTCGTACTGGGCACGGAAGAGGCTCTCCCATGCCTCGACGGCCAGCCTTCGATCTGCCATGACACCAGCGTATCCATGCGCGTCCGGCGCGGCCGATAGCGTGGGCCGCATGTGGGCGAAGCTTTCGCGACCGATCCGGATCCTGACGCAGGCGTGCGCGACCGCGCTGCTGGCGCTCGCCCTCGCCGTGGGGGTGACGACGCCGGCGGTCGCCGACGATGAAGACGACCTGCAGGACTTCACCTTCGACCGCGTGGACAGCGTGATCGAGCTGTCCCGCGACGCCGAGGGCGTCGGGGTCGCGACCATCACCGAGACCTACATCGCGGTCTTCCCGGACGAGGATCAGAACCGCGGACTGCAGCGCCGCATCCCGACCCAGTACGACTGGGTGCCCCTGCACCCGGAGGTCCTCTCGGTGACCGACGAGAGCGGCGAGCCCCGGCCGTTCGAGACCGAGACGGACGACGACCACCTGGTGGTGACCTCCGCCGTCCCCGAGGGCGAGTTCGTGCACGGCGAGCAGACCTACGTGATCACCTACGAGGTCGAGAACGTCGCGAGGGCGATGGACAACGGCGTCGACGAGTTCTACTGGGACATCCTCGGCCACGACTGGGCGCAGCCGATCGGGACGTTCACCGGCGAGATCCGGATCGATCGCGACCTCGCGCCCGCCCTCACCGGCGACATGCGCTGCTATCGCGGCGAGCTGGGCGCGGACGACGAGTGCGACCTCGCGCAGAGCGAGGACGGCGTCGTCACCCTCGAGGTCGCCGACCTGGCGCCGCACGAGGGCGTGACCGTCGCCATCGGCTTCGAGCCCGGCACCTTCACGCCGTTCGACTCGTCGCTGCTCGGCTCGCCCTGGGCCATCGCCCAGATGGGCGGCGCCGCCCTCGGCGCGGTGGCGCTGGTGTGGGCAGGATCCGTGCGTCGCCGGAAGCTCCAGGACGAGCCCGGCCGCCCCGTGGTGATCGCCGAGTACGAGCCGCCCGCCGGCGTCGATGCGGCGACGGCCGCCGCGATCCTGCGCAAGACGTCGAAGATCGTGCCGGCCGAGATCCTCGAGCAGGCCGTCGGTGGCTCTCTGATGATCATCGAGAGCACGGGGGCGTTCGGGCGCGCGAAGTTCACCGCGCAGCTGGTCGACCCCTCCCGCGCCGACGAGAACGGCCGCATCATCCTGCAGGGCCTGTTCGGCGACGACCTGCGCCCCGGGGCGACGTTCGAGTTCGGCTCGACCAGCACCCGCTTCGGCAAGGCCGCCCAGAGCCTGCACACCTGGGCCGCCGCGCGCGACAAGCAGCTGCGCCGTCCCAGCGGCCTCAGCAGGATCGGCCAGGGGCCGATGATCTTGTTCGCCGTGGCCTTCTCGATCGCGGTGCCCGGCGGCATCGCGGCCCTGATGGGATTCGTGACGCCGCTGGTGCCGATCCTGCTGCTGGTGTTCGTCTTCCTCGGGCTGTTCGCGGTGCTGCTCATCCTCGGACGCTCGCCGCTCACGCGCGACGGCGCCGAGATCCGCGACCACCTGCAGGGCCTCCGCGAGTTCATCGCGTGGGCCGAGGAGGACAGGATCCGCATGCTGCAGTCGCCCGGCGGTGCGGAGCGTCGGCCGGTCGACACCGCCGATCCGCGGCAGATGCTCGTGCTGTACGAGCGCCTGCTGCCGTTCGCCGTGGTGTTCGGGCAGGAGCGGCAGTGGGCCGAGCGGCTCACCGCGTTCTACCCGAACGGCGTGCCCGACTGGTACGCCGGGTCCGGCCCGCTCAACGCGGTCGCCTTCTCGGCGGGGATCAGCTCGCTCTCCAGCACCGCCGTCTCGTCGAGCGTCTCGAGCTCGTCGGGCGGGTCGTCGGGCGGCGGCTTCTCCGGCGGCGGGGGCGGCGGGGGCGGGGGCGGCGGCGTCTGAGCCGGCTCAGGGCCGCCCATCGCCCGGGCGCACCAGGCCCGAGTCGTAGGCGAAGACCACCGCGTGCACACGATCGCGGAGGCCGAGCTTGGACAGGATCCGGCTCACGTGGCTCTTCGTCGTCTGCTCCGACACATACAGGCGCGCGGCGATCTCGGCATTGGAGAGGCCACCGGCGATGAGGGCGAACACCTCGCGCTCTCGGTCGGTGAGCGCCGACAGCAGGTGCGACGGCGCGGCGCGGCGCTCGGGTGCCCCGATGAACTCCTCGATCAGGGTGCGCGTCACGCTCGGGGCGAGCAGGGCGTCGCCGGCGGCCACCGTCCGCACGGCGCCGATCAGCTCGTCCGGCGTCGCGTCCTTCAGCAGGAACCCGCTGGCACCGGCCCGCAGCGCGGAGAAGACGTAGTCGTCGATGTCGAACGTGGTGAGCATAAGGATCCGCGGCCGGTGCGCCGAGAGCTGGTCGTTCATGATCGCCGCCGTCGCGTCGATGCCGTTCATGCCGGGCATACGCACGTCCATGAGCACAACGTCCGGTCGCAGGCTGCGGGTCCGCGAGACCGCGCTCGCGCCGTCCTCCGCCTCGCCCGCCACCTCGATGTCGGGCTGCGCGCTGAGGATCGCGCCGAGGCCCACGCGGAACATCTGCTGGTCGTCGACGACGAGCACCCGGATCGTCATGCCTGCTCCTCCCGGTACGGGGCGGCGTGGGGCACCCGCGCCTCGACGACGTAGCCGCCGTTCTCGTCCGGCCCGTGCGCGAGCGATCCGGACACCGACGTCAGCCGTTCGCGCATGCCGCGCAGGCCGTGGCCGCCGGACTCGGAGGGCGGCAGGGCCGCGGTCCCGGGGCCGTTCGCGACGCGCAGCAGGATCTCGTCGCCGGTGCGCCTCAGCGTCACCGTGACGTCGGCGCCGCGCGCGTGACGCACCGCGTTGCTCAGCGACTCCTGCGCGACCCGGTACAGCGCGAGCTGGACGGGGGCGGGCGGGGCAGGCTCGACCGGATCGAGGGTGGCGTCGATCGTTGTGCCGGCGGCGCGCGTCGCCTCGATCAGCGAGGGCAGCGCGTCGAGATCGGGCTGCGGCGCGGTGAGCACGCCGTCCTCGTCGCGCAGCACGCCGAGGAGGCCGCGCATCTCGCGGAGGGCGTCGCGGGCCTGCTCGGCGATGCCGTCGAACTCGGCGGCGGCGCGCTCGTCGAGGCCCTCGATGCGGTAGCGGGCCGACGTCGCCCGCATGTGCACGACCGACATGCCGTGGGCGACGACGTCGTGCATCTCGCGGGCGATGCGCCCGCGCTCGGCGGCCCATGCGACGCGGGCGCGCTCGAGCTCGGTCTCGTGCTGCGCCGTGCGCACCTGGCGCAGCAGCAGCCCCACGATGGCGCCCGTCAGCGCCGCGAGCGCCGTGATGCTCGCGCCGACGATGAGGTCGTTGCCCGCATCCGTGTCGTCGCGCTGCAGCGTGATGACGCCCGCGAGCAGCGCCGCGCCTCCCATCGCCGCCACCCACGTGACCACCTGCAGTCGCCAGTGCGCGTGCAGCCCCAGCAGGACGAGGAGGGCGCTGAGGGCGATCATGCTGATGACGCTCAGGGGCCATGGCGCGAGCGACGGCGCCGATCCGAGCGCGATGCCGAAGAGGGCGACAACGTGGACGAGCGCCCCGAGCCACGGGGACAGTGCGGCGAGCAGGATGCTGCCGCCCTGGGCGATGCCGAGGATGAGGGCGAACGGCACCCAGAGGCCGTGGACCGCGCTGTGCACCGGGATGCCGACCGCGGCCACGGCGGTGGCGACGATGCCCCAGGCGATCCAGTCGGCGCGGCCGAGGGCGCGCGCCGGCGGGCTCCAGATCGCACGGCTCCAGGTCGGGTTCACACCGACACCTCCTCGGTGCGGGCCTCTTCGGGGGCGGGGGCGGTCTCGGGGGTCTTCCGGCGGGCGCGCCGCACCAGGCGCAGCACGGCATCGACCGCGACGCCGAGGGTCATCGAGATGATGACCGCGGCCACCGCCGAGACCAGCGGGGTGTGCGGGAACCAGGCGGAGGCGACCGCCGAGATCAGCAGGCACATGACGGCCCAGCTGACGGCCGCGATGGCGCTGAAGGCGGCGAACCGGCGATAGGGCATACGCGTCGCTCCCGCCATCGTGTTCACCGCCACCCGTCCGATCGGCACGTACCGAGCCGTGAGGATGAGCGTAGCCGGGCGCCTCTCGAGCTGGCGCGCGGCCCAGCCCATCGCGCGGCGCGGCCCGGGGCGGCGCATCCAGGCGAAGCGGTCGGTGCCCACGCGCCGGCCGATCAGGTAGGCGGTGCTGTCGCCGACGAACGCCCCGGCGGCTGCGGCGAGGATGACCACCCCCAGCGTCAGCGGCTCACCGCCGGTCGAGAGCGCCAGGGCTCCGGCCGCCACAACGGAGGTCTCGCTCGGCACGGGCGGGAAGAAGCCGTCGATCACGCAGGCCGCGAACACGATCAGCGGCATCAGCGGCGACGAGATCGCGTCGGTCAGGAAGGCGGTGATGGCATCCATGGGGTGGGGGATCCTCTCGGTCTCCCGAACGCTACGGACGGTGACCGCACCGGGGCATCGTCCTGCAGAGCCATCCGGCCCCCTACTCGAGAGGGATATCCGCCGGACCCCGGGCGGGATGCGCCGCGGCAGGGCGGCCCGCCACGCTCGTCCGCGGCGGGCCGCCCGGCCCCCGGAAGGGCAGGACATGACGCTGCAGGACACCCCGGTCGACAGGATCAGCGCGCCCGCGGATCGACGCACGCCGCCCTCGCGGGACACCGCGGTCGACGCCGCGCGCGCCGCGTGCCTGGTGATCGTGGTCGCGCTCCACGCGATGATGGCGGGCGTCGGCGGCACGGCCGCGGCACCGGTGCTCGAGAACGCCATGGAGCGCTGGCCCGGCTTCGCCCCGATCACGTGGGTGGTGCAGGTGATGCCGCTGTTCTTCGTGCTGGGCGGGTTCTCGGCCTTCACGCAGTGGACGCGGCTGCGCCGGCGCGGTGGGACGCCCGCGGCGTATGTGGCGTCGCGCGTGCGTCGCCTGCTGCCTCCCGCGCTGGGGGCGATCGCGGCGACAGCGATCCTGCTGGTCGCCCTGCGCGCGTCCGGGGTGCCCGAGGCGGTGGTGGGCGAGGCGGGCTTCCGGCTCGGGCAGCCGCTGTGGTTCCTCGGCGTGTACCTGCTCTGCACGGGCCTCGTGCCGGTGATGGCGGCCGCGCATCGCCGCAGCCCCCTCCTCGTGCTGGGGGCCCTCGCCGCCGCCGCGATGGCCGTCGACGTCGCCCGGCTCGCGACCGGGGTCGAGGTCATCGGGTTCGCGAACCTTCTGTTCGTCTGGCTGCTCGCGCAGCAGCTCGGCTTCCTCCTCGCCGACGGCACGATGGATCGGCTCCGCCCCGAGGCGATCCGGCGCATCGGAGCGGGGGCCCTCGCCGCCGCGCTCGTGCTGTGCGCCTGCGGCCTCGCGCCGTTCGACCTGTTCGCCGCGCTCAACCCGCCGTCGGTCGTGCTCGCGGTGCTCGGGTTGGCGCAGCTGTGCGCCTTCGCGCTGGTGCGGCCGCTGCTGCGCCGGGTGGCCGGAGGTCGCGCCGCCGCACGGGCCATCGCGGCGATCAACCGCCGCGCGATGACGATCTACTCCTGGCACATGCTGGTGCTGATCCTGCTCGCGGGGATCCTGCTCGTGAGCGGCACGACCCTGCCCGATCCGCTCGCCGCCGCCTGGTGGGGGAGCCGGCCGCTGTGGCTCGCGGCGGTGGCCGTCGGCGTGATCGCCGTGGCGCGCGCGGCGGGCCTTCTCGCCGCGGCCGCGGCGGTGCTGCTGATCCTGGTCGCGGGGCGCGAACCGCTGGTGTGGGCGGTCGCCGCGGGGGTCATGGCCGTGGTGCTGCGAGCGGGCCCGGGCAGCAAGAGAGCCCTGTCGGAGAGGCATCCGACAGGGCTCCTGTCCCTTGCACCAAGAGTGTCCTGCAATCACATGACCGGGGCTGCCACAGCAAAACAGCTGGCCGGTGAAAAGGACTCTATAACGACGCGATAACGACGCGCAAGCGGTTTCCGTTATTTTTTCGTGACTCGATATTCCGGGCCGTGATCACCGGTCCGAGGGCCGCGCTCGGAGGCGACAGGGCTCGGACTCGGGGGCCGCCGGTGCGTGAGGGCAGAGACCGAGCGGCGAGTTGCCGCCCCGAGCGCGCGATACCCCCTAGGGGTATGTAGCATGGGGGTGCGCACACGCGCTCTCCATCTCAGCGAAGGGACGCCACCATGACGATCCAACGAGTCGAGCTCGGCCTCACCGGCACGAGCGCGGACGCCGCCGGCTGCGCGTGCTGCGCGGCACCCGAGACCTCCGTCGACGAGCAGATGCCCGCCTCGGCCGCCGTGACGACCACGCTGCAGGTCGACGGCATGACGTGCGCGCACTGCGTGGCGAGCGTCACCGAGGAGCTCTCCGCCGTGCCGGGAGTGGAGGCTGTGTCGGTCGCGCTCGCCGCGGGAGCGACCTCGACCGTCACGATCAGCGGGCCCGTGTCGCCCGACCCCGAGGCGCTGCGGGCCGCCGTCGCCGAGGCCGGCTACAGCGTCAGCGGCATCTCGGCCTGAGCCGCCGGGTCCAGGAGCCCAGGAGCCTGGGCCCCGCGAATCGTCGTCAGTCGGCGGACAGGGCGAGGAGCTCGCCGAGATCGTGCTGCGCCGCGGCGATGCGAGCGGCGGCCTCGGCGTCTCCGCGTGAGATCGCCTCCTCCAGCGCGACCAGCCGCGCGCGCACGTGGGCGCGCACGGCATCGCCGTCGTCGATCTGGCGGAGGTTGTGCTCGACCGCGATGTGCACATCGGACAGCAGATCGTTCAGGTACCGGTTGCCGGACAGCTCGCCGAGGTGGCGGTAGACGCGCTGCGCCGTCGCGACGGCGTGGGCGCCCCCGTCGATCTCCGCGAGGACATCCGCGACGACGGCGCGCGCGGCGGCGGAGCCTTCCGCGTCGAGGCGCGGGACGACGAGCACCACGATCGACGAGGCCTGGCAGGCGGCGAACTCGAGGGTCTGCTGCACGATCTCCGGGGTGACCTCGGCGACGCGGGTGTACCGGCTGGCGGCCATGTCGATCAGGCCGATGCGCTGCAGGCGCTGGAGCGCCTCCCGGACGGGCATGCGCGAGACGCCGAGCTGCGCGGCGATGGCGTTGTCGCGGACGATGGATCCGGGCGCGAGGGTTCCGTCCAGGATCGCCCCGGCGACGCGCTCGAAGACGATCTCCGCGAGGCGGGTGGCCTGCACGGTCACGGGTGCCAGTTGCACGGTCATGCTGTCTTCCTCCTGTGCCACGCCGGGCGCGGTCGTGCCGGTGGTGCCGGCCTGGCCGACGGGCGACGGGACATCCGGCAGGGCTGTCCCCGTCGGGCACCTCCCCACGGGCCCGAACCGGAGCGTCGAGGCCTGGGGAGGCTTCTCGACCCTGTGGACCGACCTTAGGCGGCTGCGACGCAGACGAGACGCCGGATCATCCGCCGCATCACCCGCGCGTTCACCCGCTGTTCACGCCGGTGAGCGGCGCTTCAGTGCCCGAGACGCGCCCGTGCCGCGCGGATCAGCTGGCCGCGTCCGGACACACCGGCCTTCCGGTACAGCGCCGACAGCTGGGTCTTGATCGTGTTCGGCGAGACCTCCAGCAGCTCGGCCAGCTCGGCCACCCTGAGCGTCGGATGCGCGATGAGGGTCCGCAGCAGCCGCGCCTCCCTCTGGGTGAGCCGGCCGGTCAGCGGTCCGGGCGACGTCGCGATGACGCGCGAGCGGGTGACCTTCGACACGACCTCCGGGGGCTCGTCCCCGTAGGTCGCCGTGGTCAGGCGCTCGAGCTCGGCGGGCGAGATCACCGTGAACGCGACGGGCGCGCTGTGCACCTCGGCAAGCGCCACAGCATCGCGGAACCGCCGGGCCGCGCCCTCTCGGTCGCCGAGGTTGAGGCGCGCGAGCGCCGCGAGCACACCCTTCTCGGCCCGGATCCGCGGCCAGCGGTCGACGGCGTCCGGCGTCTCGGTGGCGTCGACCTCGGCCGCGTGGAAGTCGCCGCGCATCAGGTGAGCCGCCGCCCGGTACACATCGAGCAGCGGGCGCAGGTCGCCGGCATCGCGGGTGTCGAGCAGCATCAGGGCGCGCTCGGGTCGCCCCGCGATCAGATGCAGGCGCGCCTGCGAGAGGCGCACGTAGATCTGCGTGAACGGCGGCAGCTGCACGGCGGCCGTGAGGGCTGCCAGCTCCGCGGCGCGGCCGCGGAGGTCGGCGTAGGGCAACTGGGCCGACCACATGAGCCGGAGGGCGGTGATGCGCGCTGTGCCGACCACGGGCGGCGTCCCGGGCGGGACCAGACGCTCCAGGATCCGCACGGCCTCGGGCAGCTCGAGCCGCAGGTCGCACAGCAGCGCCTCTGCCAGCCCGGCGCGCAGGGGAAGGGGGATGCGCGCGGCCGCCGCGAGGGTGCGCGCACGCCGTAGCCACAGCTCGGCCTCGCCGCTGCGCCCCGTGAACGCGCGATCGGCCGCCAGCTCCGCCGCAGCGGTCGCGGCCGCGCGCGGGTCTCCGGCCGACATCGCCCACGCGTACGCCCGGTCGAGCAGCGCATGGCGGTCGGTGAAGTCGAACGAGCCGCGGATGTCGCGCGACCACTCGATGAGGAGCGCCGGCAGCACCCGCGCGATGCGGGCCCGCTCGTGGGGCTCGAGACGCAGGGCCAGCTCGGATCCCTCCCTGGCCAGCTCGTACGCGCGCTCGTAGTCGCCCGCGCTGCGCGCGGCACGGGTGGCGTCCACCAGCTGAGCGAAGCGCAGCAGCCGCTCGCGGTCGGCGATCGTCGCCTCGTGCGGCGCCAGCGACGGCAGCGGCAGGGGAGGGGGCGTGGGAGCCTCGGGCGGAGCCTCGACCGCGATGTCGAGCCCGAGGCGGGGCAGCAGCGCGCGCAGCACCTGCGGGGCGTGCGCCTCGAGCTCGGCACGGTGCGTGCGCGCCAGCTCGGCCGCCTCGGCGAGATCCGAGCGGGCCAGCGCGGCGAAGATGAGGCGGGCGGGGCTCACAGCAGCCCCTCGCGACGAGCGGCGGCCCGCAGGGCGGCGCGGCTGTTCACCCCGAACTTCCGGTAGAGCGTGTGCAGCTGCGTGCGGACGGTGTTGCGCGAGACCCCGAGCGTCGCCGCGAGACGCTGCTCGTCGGTGTCCACCGCGAGCGCGCGCAGCAGCCGCAGCTCGCCGGGGGTGGGGCGCACGCTGCGCTGCCCGCTCGGAAGCAGCGCGATCCGGCCCGCCAGCAGAACATCGAGCCCCGCCGGGCGCTCGGCAGGAGGAAGCAGCTCGGCGAGCCGCCCGAGATCGTCCATCGGGAGATACGCGAGCGGCATGGACGAGCGGTTGGCCGCCGTGGCGGCCAGCCCCTCCCGGAACAGGTCGGCGGCCCGCTCGCGGTCGCCACGCCGGAGCGCCACGGCGGCCCGGATCAGCACGGACTCGGTGTGCGCGCGCGGCCAGAAACCCGCCGACTCGATCGTCTCGCGGGCCAGTGCGTCCGCGGCGTCCTCGTCCTCGAGCAGGAGGTGGATGCCGGCCAGGCGCGCCGCGACCACCGGGTCGCGCCGCAGCTCGATGCCGTCGTACGCGCGCAGGGCCGCGGCGGCGTCTCCGCGCAGGGCGAGCACCTCCGAGCGGATCACGGTGCTGAATCGGGCGTTGAGCCCCTGCGAGCGGCCCCCGAGGGGGATGCCCATCACCTGGCTGTCGAAGCGGCTGAGGAGGGCCCCGCCGAGATCGTCCGCGCCGCGGGCGCCGACGAGCACCCCGAGCCCCGTCAGGAGCAGCCGGTGCTCTCCGGCCTCGTCCGGGTCGGTCTCGTCGAGCACCGCCTGGGCGGCGGTCAGATCCAGCCCGTCCCCGTGGCGCAGGGCGCGGCCCATCCGCCCCGACACCACGCGCGCGTGGACCGTGCGGGCGCTGTCACGCAGCGTCTCGTGGGTGTCCAGCCAGTCGTCGGCCGTCGCGCCGTCGCCCGTGAGCGCGAGGAGCCAGCCGAGCTCGCCCGCCGCCGCGATCGCACCCCGGAGGTCTCCCGCCGCCTCGGCCCGCCGGAACACCTCGCCCAGAAGCCGCGCGGCAGGCTCGGGATGAGGGGCGAACTCGTGCGCGAACGCGCACTGCAGCAGCAGGGGCACCATCAGCGCCACCGTGGCCGGATGGTCAGGATCGGCCCCCCGCGCGAGCCGCTCCGCCTCGGTGGCGAGCGTGGCCGCCCGCTCGTAGTCGCCCTCCGTGCGGGCCGCCAGCACGCGGCTGAGCACCAGCATCGCGCGCGTCATCGGCCCGTGTGCGGACGCGGGGGCGGGGGCGTCGTCGGTGTAGAGGACGGGCCGCAGGTCGGGTCTGGTGAGCAGCTGACGCAGGTACGAGCGCAGCACGATCCACTCGGGGTGCGTGGCCAGCCGATCGGCGGGCGCCGACTCGCAGACCACCGAGAGCACGTCGGGGTGGAAGCTGACGAGCGGGCCCCACGTCGTGACCGCGATCTCGGCCGCGCGGTCCCAGTCCTCCTCGGCGAGGGCGGCGAAGACCCGCGTGCTCGCACCGGATGCGGTGGTGCGCAGCGCGTCGTGCTCTGCATGGGCGGTCCCGAGGGGGAGTGGGATCTGCGGACGCGCGAGGGCAGGCCGCAGGGGCGGCGGGCGGGAAGGGACCTTCACTATAAGTGCCCGACCTGGTGTATCCGGAAGGCGATCTCCTGATCCGCGGTGGAATCGGGTCAACGCATCCCGGCATGATGGTCGCATGCCCCGACGCACCGGTGAGGAGACGCGCGCCCTGCTGCTGCAGGTCGGGCTCGACATGCTGTTCGAGCGCGGTGCCGCCGCCGGCGTGCAGCACATCCGCCTGCAGGAGGTGCTGCGCAGGGCCGGGCTGACCACGGGCGCCGCCTATCGGCTCTGGGCCGACCAGACCGAGTACCAGGCCGACCTCGCGGTGGCGATGATCGACCTGCGCTTCGCCGATCCCATCGCGAACGCCTCCGCCGCGGTGGCCCCGCTGATCTCCGAGGGGGCGCCCATCGACGAGGTCATCCGTGTCGCGGCCGAGACCCACGCGCTCGATGCCGAGCGGAAGAAGGACGGCCAGGGCGGACGCGACAGTCGCGCGTTCCTGCTCGCCCTCGCGCTGCGGGCCGCGGCCGGCACATCGCCGGTGCTGCGCGAGGCGAGCCGCGATCGCCACGAGGAGTCGATCGAGGGCTTCAACCGCCTTTACACGCGGCTCATGGACGCCTACGGCTACCGGATGAAGACGCCGTACACGATCCGCGATTTCACCGAGGCCATGGCCGCGCTGGGCGAGGGGTTCGCGATCCACGCCCTGCAGGGGATCGAGCACCCCCGGATCGAGGTGGGTGCCGACGACGAAGGCCCCGCGGGCCGCTGGAGCCTGTTCGGGCTGGCGGTGCGGGGCCTCGTGCGCGAGTTCATGACCCGCGCGGATGCCGATCAGGCGAGCATCAGCTGAAGAAGGTCTTCGTCCGGACGACGCCGTAGTAGCTGTACGCGGTGGCGTTGCAGGTGGCGCGGATGGCGGCCTCGACGTACTTGCGGTCGTACGTGTGGTTGCACTCCTGGCGCAGGTTCGACAGGAACACCGAGTCGCAGGTGGAGCGCGCCTTGACGCGATCCATGATGCAGAGGTCGTGGCGCGCGCAGGGCCCGCGGAAGTCGGCGGCGCGGAAGGAGTCGGGCGACTTGGTGCAGTAGTCGTGCAGCGTCTTCTGCTTCGTCGTGTTGGGGTTGTAGACGTAGCGCGACGGGATCGTCACGTGTCCGGGCCCGGCGTCCATGCGCACGACCCCGGCGGCGACGGAAGCCGAGGCGGCGCCGGCCGAGGGCGCCGCCGTGGCGGGGCTCGCGCCGAACAGCAGCGAGGAGCCGACGAAGAGCGCAGCCGCGACGGCGGCGATGCGCCGGAGGATGCTCTTCACGTTCTTGTTCACGATGGTGTCCTTCGTCCCGAGCCCGTGGGTCGGGCTGTCGGCACCATCCTGGGCGGCCGGGGGAGCGGGCGGAAGAAAGATAAGTTGTTTCTCCCGGCGAGGTCATGCCTGGTCAGCCTGCAAAAAGTTTGCGGCCCCGGGGAGTGACGGTCGGGTTCCGTCCCCCGGGGCCGCGTTCCCCCCGAACGGGTGCCTTCAACCGGCCGGACCCCTCCCCGACTGCCGGCTGAAGAACGCCGTGGTGCAGAGCACCGCTTCCATCGTGCGTGGGGCCGCGACCCGAGGGAAGAAAGAAAATTTTTTTATCCTCGGCGCCACCACGCGCGGCGTCGCCGCGGCGGCGGGTCATTCTCGGCCTGAAGCCGGGCGTCGCGCCGGCGCTGCTCGCGTCGCTCTCGCCAGGCCGTGACGCCGGCGTCGACGTCGCGCGTGGCGGTCACGACGGGCGGCCCGCCGGTCAGCTGCATCCGGGCATACTTCACGCGCGCGTTGAAGTCCTCGAGGGCGTGGCGCACGTCCTGCTCGCGGCCGAGCCGGTCGAGGCGCTCGTCGAGCTCGGCGGCCTCGACGCGCAGCGCGAGGGCCGGCGGACCGAGCCCCCGCAGATCCTCGGTCTCGATCTTGCGTCGGATCCACCAGTCGGGATCGCTGCTCTGGGCGAGACCCGTCAGCGGCTTCCCGGCCCCGGGGAGGTCATCGAACTCGCCCCGGCGGATCGCGTGCTGGATCGACTGCTCGACCACCGCCCAGCGCTCTTCGGGGGTGTTCCACGTCGGCACCTGCGGTGCCTCTTCGGCATCGTCGCCCATGTCGCGCGCGATGCGGTAGCGCGCGGCCTCCTGACGCGGATCCGACATCGCACCTCCCTGGCTGGGCTGGCTCCAGGCTACGACGGCGCCGCCTCAGAACTCCAGGGGGTTCCAGGCGCCGGGCTCAGCGAGCTCGGCATAGCGGACCTCGGATCCCTCGCGCGACACCTCCGCCACGCAGGCGAGGAGCGAGACGGTCGGGTATCCGTGCGCGTGGTTGTCGCGGATGATCGCCCGGTCGTCCGACGGGTCCAGCGTCGCGCTCTCGGCGAGGACGCGCACCCACGGGTCGAACCAGCGTTCGCCGTCGGTCGGCGTCCGGGCGAAGGCGTCGCGCCACGCGGCGATCCGGGGCGTGTCGTCGTCGACGTCGTCGTGCGCCAGCATGTGCGTGCCGGGGGCCAGGCGCTCGCGTTTCAGGAGCTCGCCGTCCCACGAGGTCACGGTGACCTCGCTGCCGTCGACCTCCACGAGATTGAAGCCCAGCGTGCGGGGCGTCCCCTCGGGCGGTCGCCCGTCGACCGCGGCCAGGACGATGCCGCCGCGCGATTCGAGCTGCGGCGCCGGCGTGCCCTCGGGGTGGCCCCCGCGGTTCAGCAGCACCGCGAGCCGCGGCCCGCGCGCCGCCAGCCAGGCGCCGCCGGCCAGCTGGTCTCGCACCCCCTCGACGCCGGGCCGATCCGGCCACCACTCGCCGAGCGGGTTCCAGGGGCGATGCGGGTCCTCGTCGCGCACGGCCATCAGCCGCACGGGCTCATCCGAGGAGTCGGGGACACGAACCACCACAGTGCACATCGGTCTCATTCTCGCCGGTTCCGCGAGGGGCGGCGTCGAAACGGCCGAGCCCGCGCGGCGGCGGCAGTGGAAGACTGGCGGCGTGAACACCTCGACTCGCTCCGCCGGCTCCGTGCACCGCATCGTGGTCGGGGTGACCGGGGGGATCGCCGCGTACAAGACCGTGCAGCTCGTGCGGCTGCTGGTGAAGGACGGTCACGAGGTGCACGTCGTTCCCACCGACGACGCGCTCCGCTTCGTCGGAGCGCCCACATGGGAGGCCATCAGCCGCAACCCCGTCACGACCTCCGTGCACGATGACGTCGCCCAGGTGCGGCACGTGGCCCTCGGCCAGGGGGCGGACCTCGTGGTGATCGCCCCGGCCACGGCGAACTCGATCGCGAAGATGGCCGCCGGCCTTGCGGGCGATCTCCTGGGCACCACCCTCCTCGCCACCCAGGCGCCGGTGCTGATCGCCCCCGCGATGCACACGGAGATGTGGCGGCACCCGGCGACCCAGGCGAACATCGCCACGCTCCGGGCGCGCGGGGTGCGGCTGATCGGCCCCGACGACGGCCAGCTCACCGGCGCCGACTCGGGCCCGGGGCGGATGTCCGAGCCCGAGGCGATCCACGCCGAGGTGCGGCGCCTGCTCGACTCGCCCCGCCCGGACGGCGACCTGGCGGGGCTGCGCGTGGTGATCTCGGCGGGCGGCACCCGCGAGCCGATCGATCCCGTGCGCTTCATCGGCAACCGATCGAGCGGGCGCCAGGGTGCGGCGCTCGCGCTCGCCGCGGCCGACCGCGGGGCCCACGTGACGTTCGTGGCGGCGCACGTCGAGGGCGGGATCCTCGACACGATCCCGGATCGCATCACCGTTGTGCACGCCGGTACCGCCGCCGAGCTGGGGGAGCGGATGACGGCGCTCGCGGCCGACGCCGACGTGCTGATCATGTCCGCCGCCGTGGCCGACTACCGGGTGGCGAACGTGGCGGATCACAAGCTCGCCAAGGAGGACGGGGCCCCCGTCCTCGAGCTGGTCGAGAACGCCGACATCCTCGCCGGCCTCGTGACCGGGCGCCGTGCGGGCCAGACCATCGTCGGCTTCGCCGCCGAGATGCCCACCGAGGCCGAGACCGTCATCGAGCGCGGCATCCGCAAGCGCCGCCGCAAGGGCGCCGACCTGCTCGCGGTCAACGAGGTGGGATGGGAGTCGGGCTTCGAGCGCGCCGACAACACCGTCTCCGTGATCGGCCCCGACGACACGGTGGTCGCCACGGCCAGCGGCACCAAGCGGGAGGTCGCCGACGCGGTGCTCGACGCGGTGGTCGGGCTGCGCGCCTAGGCCGATCCGGCCCGTTCGCGCCGCCGCGCCCATAGGCTCGCAGCATGGCCACCATCGACATCCCCCAGATCCGGCTGAACGACGGCACGACCTTCGCCGAGCTCGGGCTCGGCACCTACAAGCTCACGGGCGACGAGGGCGTCGCCGCGATCGAGGCCGCCATCGGCACCGGATACCGCGTGCTCGACACCGCGGTGAACTACGGCAATGAGCGCGAGGTCGGCGAGGCGGCCCGCCGCGCGATCGCCGCGGGCGTCGTCACCCGCGACGACCTCATCGTCACCACCAAGATCCCCGGTCGCCACCACGGCTACGACGAGGCGATCGCCAGCGGCCGCGAGTCGAACGCGACGCTCGGCGTCGAGCGCATCGACCTGCTGCTGATCCACTGGCCCAACCCCCGCGTGGACAAGTACGTCGACACGTTCCGCGGCATGCTGGCGCTGCAGAGCGAGGGGATCGTGCGCTCCGTGGGCGTCTCGAACTTCACCGAGGCCATGCTCACCCGCCTGATCGACGAGACCGGGGTGACCCCGGCGGTCAACCAGGTCGAGCTGCACCCGTACTTCCCGCAGGGGGCGCTTCGCGCGTTCCACGACGCGCACGGCATCCGCACCGAGAGCTGGAGCCCGCTCGCGCGTCGATCCGAGCTGCTCACGGAGCCGCTGATCCGCGACCTCGCCGAGGCGTACCAGGTGACGCCGACGCAGGTGGTCCTGCGCTGGCACGTCCAGGTGGGCTCGACGCCCATCCCGAAGTCGGCCGATCCGGATCGCCAGGTCGAGAACGCCGATGTGTTCGGCTTCGCGCTCGACGCCGAGCACGTCGAGGCGATCTCGGCGCTCGAGCGCGGGCGCCTGTGGGACGGCGACCCTCTCACACACGAGGAGTTCTGACGCACGAGGAGTTCTGAGCGGCGCCCGCCGCCCGCTCACTCCTCGTCGAGGTCGTCCTCGAGGTCCTCTTCGTCCACGTCGTCGTCGTCCAGATCCTCTTCGTCCAGGATCGAGATCATCCACTTCACGCCGAAGCGGTCCAGGCACATCCCGAACAGGCCGCCCCAGTCGGGCTCCGAGAGGGGCAGCAGGGTGGTGCCACCCGCCGACAGGGCCTCCCACCACTCGCTGAGGTCCTCCTCCTCGTCGCCGCTGATCGAGATGGCGTGCCCGCCGGGGCCCTCGTAGGGCACACCCGACGGGGTGTCGCTGGCCATCAGCACCATGCCGTCGGGCGTCTCGAGCACCGCGTGCAGGATCAGCTCGGCATCTCCCGGCTCGTGCGTGAGGGCGCTCTCGCCGAAGGTCTCGAACTCCAGCTCACCGCCGAAGACCGACTGGTAGAACTGCATCGCCTCGCGCGCGGTGTCGCGGAAGGTGAGGTACGGGTTGAGCACGGGCATGTCTGCTCCTGACAGGGGTGTCGCGTCGGGGGGTCGGGGTTCAGTCTCGCCACCCGCCCGCTCCGCGGCAAGAGGCCCGCGCGCGGCGCTGTGAGAACGGCCGGCTAGCGGCGGTTCTCACGCTCGGCGATGCCGAGGCGGCTGTGCCGGCGCGAGTACGCGAAGTACACGACCACGCCGATCACGAGCCACACGATGAAGCGGATCCACGTCTCGAGCGTGAGGTTCAGCATCAGGTAGAAGCAGATGACGGCCGAGAGGATCGGCAGCACCGGCACCCACGGCACCTTGAAGGCGCGGGGGAGGTCGGGGCGGGTCCGGCGCAGCACGATCACGCCGATCGACACCAGCACGAACGCGGCCAGCGTGCCGATGTTGACCAGCTCGGCGAGGGTCGACAGCGGAACGAAGGCGGCGAGGATCGCGACGATGACCCCGGTGATGAGAGTGATCCGGTACGGGGTGCGGAAGCGCGGGTGGGTGCGGGCGAGGCCCTGCGGCAGCAGGCCGTCGCGTGCCATCGCGAACGCCACGCGCGTCTGCCCCATGAGAAGGATCATCGAGACGACGATCAGGCCGATGCACGCGCCGATCGCGATGAGGTCGCCCATGAACGGCAGCCCCGCGGCATTGAAGGCGGTCGCCAGCGGCGCCCCGTCCTCGGGGTCGATGTCCCGGAAGTTCTGCATGCCCGTGATCACGAGCGAGACGGCCATGTACAGCACCGTCACGATGGCGAGGGCGCCGAGGATGCCGCGCGGCAGGTCGCGCTGCGGGTTGCGTGTCTCCTCGGCGGTGGTGGCGACGACGTCGAAGCCGATGAACGCGAAGAACACCATGGCCGCCGCGGCGAGCACGCCGCCGACACCGAAGACGCTGGGTTCGAGGCCGAAGATGCCCTGCACGATGGGCAGGTGGAGCGCCTCGGCGCCCTGGCTCGTGGCGGGGGCCTCGGCCGGGGGGATGAACGGCACCCAGTTCGCGATCTTCACGAAGAACGCTCCGACGACGACGACCGCGAGCACCACCAGGAGCTTCAGCCCCGTGACGAGCTGGTTGATCCGGCTCGACAGCGTGATGCCGCCGATCACCACGGCCGTCAGCCCGAGCACGAGCAGGCCCGCGGGCAGGTTGACGACGCCGTCCTCGGCCGTGGCGATGGCCGCGGGGATCTCGAACCAGGTGCCCTCGAGCACCACCGCCAGGTACTGGCTGAACGAGGTCGCGAGCGCCGCGGCGCCCACCGTGAACTCGAGGATCAGGTCCCAGCCGATGATCCAGGCGAGCAGCTCGCCCAGGGTCGCGTAGGTGAACGTGTACGCGCTTCCGGCGACCGGCACGGTCGAGGCGAACTCGGCGTAGCAGAGGGCCGCCAGCGCGCAGGCGACGCCCGCGATGAGGAACGACAGCGCGATGGCCGGGCCGGCGTTCGTGGCCGCCGCGTGCCCGGTGAGCACGAAGATTCCCGCGCCGATGCAGACGCCGACGCCGAACAGGATCAGATCCAGGACGCCGAGGTTCTTCTTGAGCTGGTGCTCGGGTTCCTGGGTGTCGGCGATGCTCTGCTCGATCGACTTGGTGCGGAACAGGCTCATCGATCCTCCTCGGGGTCGCGTGCGGGGATCACTTGTGGTCGCGCCAGCTGTGCTGCGGGTCGTAGCCCAGCAGGCGGCGGGCCTTGTCGATCGACAGCAGGGTCTCGTGCTCGTCGTACTCGCGCTTGACCGGGACATCCGGGAAGACCTCGGCGAGGAGCTCGGCGTTCGGGCGTGTGGACACGGTGTCGGCCGCCGCGATGATGAAGCGGTCGAAGCCGGCCGGGGCCACCTCGAGCGCGCGCTCGATGGCGTGCGAGCCGTCGCGGGCGTCGATGTAGCCCCAGAGGTTCCACTTCCGCTCGCGGGCGTCGCCGTCGTAGGGGAACGCGTCGTAGTCCTCCGGCCACATCACGTTCGAGAAGCGCAGCGCGGTGATCGACAGCGTCGGGTTCCAGCGGACGAGCTCGATCGCCAGCTGCTCCTCGAGGTGCTTCACCAGCGAGTAGGTCGACTCGGGCCGTGCCGGGTAGTCCTCGTCCACGGGCACGTAAGGCGGCGGCACGTCGAAGGGCAGGCCCAGCACGGTCTCGCTCGAGGCGTAGACGATCCTGTCGATGCCGATCCGCGTGGCGGCCCAGAAGACGTTGAAGGTCGCCGAGATGTTGTTGTGGAACGTCGTCACGTCCGGCGCAAGCCCCGGCGCGGGGATCGCCGCGAGGTGCACCACGGCGTCGAAGCCGTCGTGGGTGTCGCCGACCGCCGTGAGCGCGTCGACCACCTGCCCGTAGTCGGTGAGGTCGACGCGCACGAAGTCGCGCCCGCGCTCACCGACCTGGTCGATCCCGACCACTCGATGTCCCGCGGCGCGCAGCTCGCGCGCGACGACCGAGCCCAGCTTTCCGGATGACCCCGTCAGTGCGATTCGCATGGTCTAAGCCTGACACGGGCCGCCGGTGTCCTGTCAGCGCTTGACGCCGCCGACGAAGTACGCGAGGGGGCCGATCCAGTTGATGAGGATGATCGGGATCCATGCCGGCTTCGTCATCCGGACCTGCTTGGCCGGGCGCGCCCACAGGTCGGAGAACGCGGCGAGGGCGAGGCCGAGCTGCACGAGGCCGAGGAGCGAGAGGGCGAGCTTGGCGACGGGCGAGACGTTCTTCTGCGCGGCGGCGCTCTTGGCGGCGACGCTCTGGGCGATGGTGTTCTTGCTGGTCATGGTGCCATCCAACACCTGACGCGCGCCCGTGTCACGGGGGTCACGGCCGCGCGAGGGCGGGCGCGGGCGTGCCGTCAGAGCCGGGCCCCGTCGTCGTACTCATCGCGTCCGGGGTTGCTGCCCTTGCGCGCCTCGAACGCGAGGAACAGCCCGAGCGAGACCAGGAGGCCGATCAGCACGCCGAGCCATACGCTGCTCAGGTGGACGGCGCCGAGGATGCCGCCGGCCACCAGCACGGCGATGGTGCGAAGGGCGAGCCACATGCGCCCAGGCTACGCGCGACGGGGCGGCCGCGCGGGTCAGCGCGCGCGGTGGTCCTCGGGGTGCAGGCGCGGTGCCCGGCGGGGCTCCTTCACGCCCGACGCGAAGATGTACCGGATCACGCGCTGCCGCTGACCCGACCACGGCGCGAGCAGCTCGAGCATGCCGTCGTCCTCGACGCGGGTGCCGGTCAGCGCGTACCCGACGTGGTGGGCGAGGTGGAAGTCGCCCACGCTGACCGCGTCGGGGTCGCCGAGGGCACGGATCCGGGTCTCGGCGGCCGTCCACGGCCCGATGCCGGGCAGGGAGGTCAGGATCGCGTCGCGCCGGTCGGGTGCGCACGCCTCGACGGCGCGCACGAGCGAGTCACCGCGGCGGGCCGCGCCGACGATCGTGCGGCTCTGGGGAGGCTCGAGGCCCGCACGGTGCCAGGCCCACGACGGGATGGCCCGCCAGCCGTCGATGGACGGGGGAGCGAACATCGGCTGCGGGGTCGGCCCCGGCACGCGCTCGCCGAACCATGTCACGAGCCGACGCCATGCCGAGAACGCCTGGAGGACGGTGACCTTCTGCTCGGTGATCGACTGCACGAGGGCGTCGAAGATCAGGTCGCCGCGGCCGAGCCGCAGCCCGGGATGACGGTGGTGGGAGTCCGCGATCAGGGGATGCAGCGACGGATCGAAGTCCGAGTCATCGTCGTCCGCGCCGCACAGCGCGGGCACCTGCGCGACCGCCCACTGCCGCCCCGGCCCCCAGGCCGCGGCGCGCACCGAGCCGTCGGCCACCTGCCGCAGGGCGAGGCTCGCGATGCCCTCGGGCGTGCGGACCGCGCGCCAGATGACGCCGGCACTCCACGCCTGCGCCGGATCGCCGGGGCCGCGCTGGAAGACGGCGACCGTCGCGTAGAGGTCGAGTGGCCGCGTGGGGTGGTAGACGCTCTCGAGGCGCGGCCCGGGATCCGGGCGGGGATCGCGCTGGCGCATCCGCTCGCGCGCGCCGAAGCGCGACTCGAGCGCGGTGGGCGGGATCACACGCTCACGCTACGCTTCGGCACTGACAATCCTCGACGTGCCCGGGAGGGGACGCCGCGCTGGTCACGCGCGAGTGGTCCGTCGGTGGTCAGAAGCGGTCGGGCGACGGCGTGCCGGCGCCGTAGCGCACCGAGACGTCGGCGTGCCGGTCGAAGCGGTACCCGACGCCGCGCACCGTGCGGACGATGTCCTGGAACGCGCCGAGCTTCGAGCGCAGCCGGCGGACGTGCACGTCGATGGTGCGCTCGCCGGGGGCGTCCTCGTCGCCCGCGTCCCACAGCGATCCCACGAGCTCGTTGCGCTCGATCGTGCGGCCCTCGCGGAGGACGAGGTACTGCAGCAGCTCGAACTCCTTGAAGGTGAGGTTGGCCGACTCTCCGTCGATGAGCACGCGCTTGCGCGAGATGTCGACGATGACGCCCTTGGCGGCCTCGGCCTGCTCGTCGGACTGGGCCTTGGTGCGCGCGACCGCGCCGGGCTCGTGGAGGGCGAGGCGCACCACGTCGACGTCGCGGCCACCGGCCTGGGCCGGGGCCAGCGCCACGGCGGCGTACGTCTCGGCGCTGGGCGAGAACTCGGCGATGGTGCGGCGCAGCGCGTCGACGAGCTGGGGAAGGCTCACGCCGTCGGCGGCGGCCTTCAGCTCGTCGAGCCCGACGTAGAGGGCGAAGCCGCGCGGGGCGGCGGCCGGCTTGGCGGCGGTGTTCACGGGGGCGGGGGCGAGCAGAACGGCGGGGTTCGTCATGATGATGTGTCCTTGCGGGCGTGCACCGAGAGGGTGCGGAGTGTGCGTCGGACCGATCGAGTGCACTCAGATGGCGATGATCGGCGGGTGAGCGTCCGGATCCGGATGCTCGTGCTGCGACCGCGGGTAGCGGAGGAGCCTGATGCGCGCTGGTTCGGGTCTGACTCAGCGGCACATTCGACAGCACATGCCAACGCGACCGGGCATCATCATCCCGGTGGTCCCGTTCGCCTCCAGGGCGGACAGAAGCGTGGCGTTTGCAGACATAGCTTGATTGTGCCCGGGCGTGTCCCCCGATGTCAAACTATTACCTACTTAGGTAGTAGGGATTGGGGTAATCCCGTCATTGTGCTCGATGCGGAGCGCCGTCGACGGTCAATCTGGCGTCGAGGTCGCCGTGACCGCCCTATTGGCGGGCGCGTTCTGTGAACCGCCGGTCGGCCCGGGGGCTGTGGCGGCGAGTTCCCGGAGGAATCGGGTCACGACGGCGCGCTCTGCGGAACTCAGTCGCGCCGCGGTGTCGAAGCGGCGTCCGTAGAGCCTGCCGACCGACTCGCGAGCGGCGTCCCGCGTCTCCTCGACCACCTCGATCGCGACGCTGCGCCGATCCGAAGGATGGGGGAGTCGCCGGACATGACCGGCCTTCCCGAGTCGGTCGAGCAGTTTGGTGGTCGACGCGGTCGAGATGCCGAGGTGATCGGCGATGAGGCTGGGCGTGACGATCGATCCGTGCTCCTGCGCCGTGATGACGAACCGCAGCGCGCGCATGTCGTTGTCGCCGAGGTTCATGTAGCGGCGGGCGGCCTCGCTGGCGGCCTCCTCGGTCTCGCGCCACCGGCGCAGCGCCTCGAGCAGGGCGACCGTCTCGTCGATGTCCTTCTCCGTCAGCCCGTTGCGCGAGACGATCCGCTGGGCAGGGTCGAGGACGCGCGGATCCATCATCGACGGATCGTCGCGCGAGCTCTCGAGATGCGCAGGGGTCACCCGCGGAGTCTATTGCGCTCCGACTTGACTAGCTAGAGAAGTAATTAGCTAAGCTAGATAAATCTCACGTCACCTCCCGAGGAGCCTCATGACGAATCCATCGCGCCCGTCGCGCCGCACCCTGCGCGAGAACACCGAGCCCGGAGTGCGCGTGCCCACGTGGCTGCGCGTGCTGCTGCCCGTGGTGCTGATCGGCGTGTGGCTCGCGGGGGCCGCGATCGGCGGGCCGTACTTCGGGCGCGTGGACGAGGTCTCCTCCAACGATCGCACCAGCTACCTGCCCGCGACGGCGGAGGCCACCGAGGTGCAGGAGCGCCTCTCGGACTTCACGGAGGGCGACGCGATCCCGGCCGTGATCGTGTGGGCCGCGGATGCGGACCTCTCGGAGGACGACCTGGCCGCGATCGATGATTCGCTCGCGGGCATCGCCGACCTCGACGTCGTGGCCGGCGATCTGTCGCCCGCCATCCCCTCGGAGGACGGGCGCGCCGTGCAGGCGTTCGTCCCCCTCGACGGCGACGCCGACCTCGGGGACGCCGTCGCCGAGCTGCGGTCCGACCTGCGCGATGGCGCCCCCGAGGGCGTCACCGTCGCGGTGACCGGCCCCGCCGGCTTCACGAGCGACCTCGTCGGCGCGTTCGCCGGCATCGACGGCCTGCTGTTGGGTGTCGCGCTCGGAGCGGTGCTGGTGATCCTCGTGCTCGTGTACCGCTCGCTGCTGCTGCCGATCGCGGTGCTCGCCACGAGCCTGTTCGCTCTGTGCGTGGCGCTGCTGACGGTGTGGTGGCTCGCGAAGGCCGATGTCCTGGCCCTCAGCGGCCAGACCCAGGGCATCCTGTTCATCCTCGTGATCGGCGCGGCCACCGACTACGCGCTGCTCTACGTGGCGCGCTACCGCGACGAGCTCGTCCGCACGCCCCGGCCGTGGGACGCGACATGGCGTGCTCTCCGTCGTTCGGTCGAACCGATCGTGGCGTCGGGCGGAACGGTGATCGCGGGCCTGCTCTGCCTCCTTCTGAGCGACCTTCGCTCGAACAGCTCGCTCGGCCCCGTCGCCGCGATCGGCATCGTCTTCTCGATCCTCTCGGCGCTGACGCTGCTGCCTGCGCTGCTGTTCGCCCTCGGGCGGGCCGCGTTCTGGCCCCGGCGCCCGAAGTTCGACCCCGATGCCGCCCTCGAGGACGAGCGCAGCGGGCTGTGGGCCAAGGTCGCGGGCCTCATCTCGCGCCGCCCGCGCGCCATCTGGATCGGCACCGCCGCGGTCCTGGCGCTCGGCTGCGTCGGGCTGGTGCAGCTGCAGGCGTCCGGTGTGCCCCAGTCGGAGCTCGTTCTGGGGCAGTCCGAAGCGCGTGACGGTCAGGCCGTGCTGGGCGAGCACTTCCCCGGCGGCTCGGGAAGCCCGGCATCGGTGATCGCCCCGGAGGACCGGCTGCAGGATGTCGCCGACGTGCTGCTCGCCAACGAGGGCGTCGCCGAGGTGGCGATCGTCGTCGACGGCAGCGGTCAGACCGCTCCGGTCACCGAAGACGGCATCGGCGCCTTCGGCCCTCCCGGAACTCCCGCGCCCGAGCCGGTTGTGGCCGACGGCGATGTGCTGCTGCAGGCGACGTTCTCGGACGCCGCCGACTCGATCGCGGCCGAGGACACGGTACGCGAGCTGCGCACCGAACTGGCTGACGCGGTGCCCGGCGCTCTTGTGGGCGGCGAGACGGCGACCGACGTCGACACGAACGACGCGTCGATCCGCGACCGCACGCTCATCGTGCCGCTCGTGCTCGCGGTGATCCTGGTGATCCTGATGCTCCTGCTGCGCTCCGTGCTGGCGCCCGTGCTGCTCGTGCTGACCACGGTGCTGTCGTTCGGCACCGCGATGGGTGTCGCGGCGCTGGTGTTCAACCACGTGTTCGACTTCCCGGGGGCGGATCCGGCGGTGCCGCTGTTCGGGTTCGTCTTCCTCGTGGCCCTCGGCATCGACTACAACATCTTCCTGATGTCGCGGGTGCGCGAGGAGTCTCTCGCGCACGGGACGCGCGAGGGAGTGCTGCGCGGCCTGCGCCTCACAGGCGGCATCATCACCTCGGCCGGCCTGGTGCTGGCGGCGACGTTCACCGCCCTGTCGGTGATCCCGGTGCTCTTCCTCGTCCAGATCGCGTTCATCGTCGCCTTCGGCGTGCTGCTCGACACGTTCATCGTGCGGTCGCTCCTGGTGCCGGCTCTGGCCACCGACATCGGCCGCGCCATCTGGTGGCCGTCCAAGCTCGCCCGCGGGCGGGAGTGACGGGCTCACTCGCAGAAGCTCTCTTCGGCGACGACGGTGCGGGCGATCGTCAGACCGCCGTCCGGACCGGCCTCGAACTCGATGGTCGTGGGAACGAGAAGGGCGGAGCCCTTCATGTCCATGCCGTTGTCGCCGAAGCCGAGCACCGCGGTCACCTGGGAGGCGTCGACGCACGCCCGTGCCGTCACCTCGCCCTTCGACGCCTCGACGAGCTCGAACGACGTGATCGAATGACGGCCGCGCCGCGTCACGAAGCCGGTTTCGTCGTAGAGCCCGTAGACCTCATCGAAGGCCTCCTCGCCGCCGAGCACCTGGAGCTCGGCGATGAGGGCGGCGGGGGAAGCAGGTTTCTCGCCCAGAAGCTCGTCCTGCAGGCCCAGCCACCGCTCATAGACCCCGCGGGCGTTGTCTTCGGTGGTCGCCGCGGCGGCCTGCGGCGAGCAGCCGACGAGGAGGGCCGCGACGGGAAGAAGGGGGAGCAGGCGTCGGATTCGCATGCCCCGACGATCCTCTGGCGCACAGCGGCGGGAGAGGTTGTGCACAGCGAATCGCCAGCGCCAACGCCCATCTGAGGGTGTGGACGAACGTAAAGTCGGCTCGTGCCCGAGTTGACCTTCACAAACGACCGTTCCGCGTCGCGCTTCGAGCTGCGCCGCGGCGAAGAGCTGGTGAGCGTTCTCGACTACCGCGACAACGGCCGCACCATCGCGCTGACCCGAGCGTTCACAAGCCCGCAGCACCGCGGCCACGGCTACGCCGCCGTGATCACCGAGCGCGCCGTCGGCGAGATCGAGGCCGCGGGTGACCGCACCGTGCTGCCCGTCTGCTGGTACGTCGCCGACTGGTTCGCCGCGAATCCGGATCGTGCGGCCGTTCTCGAGGGCGCCGCCGCGCGCTGAGCCGATTGCACAGCGCCGATCCCGGTGTCCGCGGCCCGCGGTAGCGTGGCGACCATGCGGATCCTGATCATCGGCGGCACCGGCAACATCAGCTCTCACGTGACCGAACTGGCGGTGAGCCAGGGGCACGACGTCGTGCTGCTGAACCGCGGCAACCGCCCCCTGCCCGAGGGCACGCGCGGCATCATCGGGGACGCGGGCGATCCCGCGTCGATCGAAGCCGCCATCGGCGACGAGACGTACGACGTGGTGGCGAACTTCCGCAGCTTCTCGCCGCAGCAGGTGACCGACGACATCCGGATCTTCTCGGGTCGCACCGCGCAGTACCTCTACATCTCGAGCGCCTCGGCCTACCAGAAGCCGATCTCGCAGACCCTGATCACCGAGTCCACACCCCTGCGCAACCCGTTCTGGCAGTACTCGCGCGACAAGATCGCGAGCGAGGACCTCCTCGTCGCCGCCTACCGCGAGTCCGGCTTCCCGGTGACGATCGTCCGCCCGAGCCACACCTACGGCGAATCGCTGATCCCGCTCGACGGCGGATGGACCTCCCTGCAGCGCATCCTCGACGGCCGCCCGATCGTTGTGCACGGCGACGGCACGAGCTGGTGGACGCTCACGCATTCGCGCGACTTCGCCCGGGCCTTCGTCGGCCTGTTCGGCAACCCGCATGCGCTCGGACAGGCCGTGCACATCACCAGCGACGAGAGCCTGACGTGGGACGACATCGCGCGCCTGCTGGGCGCCGCCCTCGGGCGCGAGCCGCAGATCGTCCATGTCGCCTCCGACGCGATCGCGCGCGAGATCCCCTCGATGGGTCCCGGGCTGGTGGGTGACAAGGCGCACTCCGTGCAGTTCGACAACACGAAGATCAAGCAGCTCGTCCCCGGCTGGGTCGCCACCACGCCCTTCGCCGAGGGCGCCCGCGAGATCATCGCCTGGTTCCTCGCGGACGAGTCGCGTCAGAAGGTCGACGCCGAACTCGACGCCGCCTTCGATCGCCTCATCGAGAAGTACGGCGCCTAGGTCCGCTCGTTCCGCGAGCGAACCGAGTCGAAGAGTCCCGGTCCCGTGACGCTTCTGGTGCCTACTGTGGCGCGATCAGAGCATCTCGGGCCAGCGCCCGCGCGGCCGGGCTCATCACGAGCTTCGACGACGCGGTCGAGGTGACCTCGCCGAGTTCGCGCAGCACGAACATCGGCAGGTGGCTCGGCAGGCCGACGAGGTGCGACTGCGGCGGGCGCCCGTCGGCGAGACGCCAGCCGAGCTCGGTGAGGGTCCCGGCGATGGCGGAGCGATCGATCGGCGTGCCGTGGGTTGTCGCGGCGTGCAGCAGGGTCAGCAGCACCTCGTCGGCCGGGTACCCGTCGAGGCGATAGGCCGAGGCGCTGTCCGTGACGGCCGTCCACAGCCGATCCGGATCCCGCAAGGCCGCAGCGCCCTTTCGGGTGCGCAGCAGCCGGCCGCGGTGCTTTCGCAGCAGTCCGATGCGCTGCATCTCCTGCCGGAAGAACAGGACCGGGTGGACGTCAGCCTCGCGGTGGATGCCGAAGCTCCAGGTGCGCATGGACGGCAGGATCGCCGCCGCCTCCTGGACGAACGAGGGTTTGAGGTACCCGGCCGCCGTGAGCTCGATGCCCTCGGTGCCGGCGCGCTCGAGGAACCACCGGTAGGGAGTTAGCGCCTGCGCGCGTTCGTCGGCGGTCAGCTCGGGGCGATCGACGAGCAGGTCGGCCAGGCGCCACGCGAGGCGGTGCCCGAGCTCGGTCTCGTGCAGTCGGTCGACCATGTTGATCAGGCGCGAGTCGACGCCTGCCAGTAGCAGCGAGAACAGCTCGCTGCGGAACGCCTCGTTGATGGCGCCGAGATCGGCGTCCGACGCGCTGGTGACGAGCACCGCGGGATCCTCGTCCGTGGCCGGGTGGGCGCCAACCAGCGTGAGGATGACGTCGTCCTCGTAGCGGTACTGCAGTTGGTCGCCGGCGGCCGTGAGCACGGCCCCGAGGTGCATCCGCCGCTCGGAGAGCCCACCGAGGTGTTCGACCTCGTCGTCGACGATGTACAGCTGCTCGCCGCTCTCGAACAGGTGCGGATGCAGGTCGGGCCATGCGAACGCGACCTGCAGGATCTCGTGGACGATGTCCAGCGTCAGATCCGAACGCATCTCGATCTCGCGCCAGACCTCGTCGTGCGCCGCTCGCACCACCAGGATCCGAGCACCTCGCGGCGCCGCAGACCGGATCGGCGGGGTGACCGGGTGATCGAGGGTCGCGTCCGCCACGAGGGCTGCGAACCGCGCATCGACGTCTTCCGGATCGATCACGGGATCAACGCTACGCGGGTGCCGGGCACTTCAGCAGGGCCCCGCTTAGCGTCGCCGCTCTGGGGGGAGTCTTCTCTGGTTCGTTCGTTGAGCCTCGTCGTTCGTTGCGCCTCTTCGCCCGTCGGGCCTCTTCCTCCGTCGAGCCTCTTCGTTCGTTGAGCGAGGGAGGAACGACCGAGTCGAAACGCCCAAGCTGCCCACCCGCTCAACTCCCGGGGCAGCCCGCTCCCGCCGGATCCGCCACACAGTCGTGCGCGACGAGCGCCGTGTGCACTTCGACGATTCGCAGAGCCCTCGCCGCTCCGGGAACGGAGATGAGCCCGTCGACCGCTCGTGTGCCCCACTCGCCGAAGTCGACAACCGCCGTGTAGAGCGCGGTGACGGTCAGGTCGTATGTGCCCTTCGCCGTGTACGCATGGCTGGTTGCCGTGGGACTGAATTCGGCCTGTCCCAGCGCCGCCCACGATGCGCCGCCGTGGCGCGAGTCCGTGACCGTGCCGTCGCCCCAGTCCTGTCGAAACCCCGCGGGGGTGAAGGTCACGCTGACCGGGAACCCGAACAGCTCGCCGGCGAGCGTCTGCGTGCTCGAGGTGGCGACGCTGTTGAGCGGCATGTTCTTTGCGCCGATCCCATCCGGTTCGGTCGCGACCGACGGCGGGGTGGGGAAGAACGAGGCGATATCCGCGAGGGTGACGACAGCGGGAGGCCCTGCGCGCTCCTCCGGTTCTTCGGGCGCCGGCTCCTCAACGGCCTCGGCACACGCGGTGCCGATGACCTCGAGCTGATCGTTGAGGCACACGTTGCGTCCGTCAGTCTCGTCGGGTGGTGCGACGTATGCCGGTGGACCGGAGTAATGAGGAGAGCCCGTTGCCCGATCCTTGGGGCGCCAGGTGCCGTTGCCCTTGCCTTCGACGCTCAGACTGGCCGCTAGGTCAATACGATCCCCAGGATTAGCGATCTCAACCGCCGGCGGACATTGACCGAGGAGGATCTGATCAGACGAACAGCCTTCATTGGACATGGGCACGGCAGTGACCCCGTTGATTTGCGCGATGATCGCAGCGGCGACGGCTAGGAGTTTCAGCATGCGCCGTCCGGATCCGCGGCGTGGCGAAGGATCACCAGCCGGTCACGGTCGACGGTCGTGAGTTCGACCTCTGCGGGATATCGATCGGGCGCCGCCGCCGGCGTCACGTCGTCTCCATCAGCGTCCAGTACGCGACGGTCTGTCTCGTCGAGGCAGACCTCAATCGTGACCACGGCAGACTGAGCGACGATCTCTGCGCTGAGGGGCGTCACTGATACCACGCTCGTTTCTCCTTCAATGCGCACGCCCAGTTCGCGCATTTCATCGAGAAGCTCGGAGTTGGTGCGCTTGAGCTCGCCTGTTAGGAAACGGAGGGGATCGGCGCCGGCTACGCCTGCATGGTATGCGTTCGTTTCTGCGACATAGGCGCGGTAGGTCTCCTCTGCCGCAGCGAAAGCTTCATCTTCCGACGCAAACCCGGACGCCGTAGGGGTCGGGGCGGGTGTTGGCGTGGGTGCACAGGCCGTGACCCCAACGGCGAGAAGTGCGACGAAGTAGGGGAGTACGAAGCGGCGGGGAACCATGACACCACGGTACGGATACACCGGCCGGAGCTGCGGGAGTTGTCCACAGACGCCTAGGGTGCAGTCGCGGCGCTTGGCTCTCACCGCACCGCCAAGTCGATGGGCCTCTCCCACACGCGGCTTGGGCGTTTCGACTCGCGCTGGCGCGCTCGCTCAACGAACGGGACCTGGCGCCTACTCCTCGGGGTGTGCGATGTCCCAGGCCGCGTTGCGGGCGTCGATCCAGGCGTCGATGCGGGCGAACTCGTCGAAGAGCCAGCGCGCCTGATCCTCTCGGTCGGAGGGCACCGACGCGCGCGGCACGCGGTGCGCGTGCAGCACGATCTCCTTGTCCATCGGCAGTTCGCGCCAGATGTCGCGCAGAGAGACCAGGCGATCCAGGCCGGTGTGAGCGATGAAGACGACGTCGGCGTCGGGGGCCGGGTACTGGCGTGATGACCGTCACGTGCATACCCTCGCCGCATGGTTGAGTCGTGGGCATCTAACGAGGTCGCGCGTCTGACAATGCGAGCGAACCGCCGACGCGATACGAAGGCGGAGCTGGCCGTTCGACAACGGCTTCATGCGATGGGGCTTCGCTATCGCGTCGACTATCGCCTGGCCCCGCCCATTGCGTGCGCGCCCAGATCTGGTGTTCCCTAAGCGCTGGGTTGCAGTATTCATCGACGGGTGCTTCTGGCACGGATGCCCGTCGCACTACGTGGAGCCGAAGGCCAACGCCGACTACTGGTTGCCAAAAATCGCGGGAAACGTTCGCAGGGATCGTGCAACGGACCTCGCGCTCGAAGATCGCGGCTGGACGGTGCTGCGGTACTGGGAGCATGAAGCCCCGGACGACGTTGCGGCGTCCATCGCAGCGATCGTCAGGAGTCGGATGAACTGATGATGTTCGGGCCGAAGACGTTTACGAGCTCGCTGATCAGCCTCCGAGCGTTGGCCTCGTCAAGCTGAATCACCTGGCTTGGCTTCTTCACAGGGCGTTTGTCGGATCCCCACGTGCTCAGATGAATGAGCGGCGCGCCATCGGGATTATGAACGACCTGGTAATAGCAGGTAGTTCCGTCCTAGTGCTCCGACACGTTTTGGTAGCTCTTCACCCAAGCTGTGATTTTCACCATCGACGGTCCCTTTCGTTCCTGCGGGAAACCTACTTCAGGCTCGAGAATATGTCGATTGCTGCAAAATGCCAGATTGGACATCGTCTGCGTACGGTTGCTTGCTGGCACACGTGGGCGGGTGGTGAAGACGTGCAGTCCCGACTTGAGCGACGATTCAACCGACGCGCAGGCAGTTTCAGCACGTGAGCAGCCGGGAAGGCCTTCGCCGACACCCCGGACGATTCCCCCACATTGACGCGGTGCGGGTGCGCAAGCGAACCTGGCGATCACCCCTTCCCCGGCGGTCCTCCGCGGCAATGTCGGACCCCGTCCTTACCGTGGTGGGTATGCGGATCCTGCACACCTCGGACTGGCACATCGGGCGGTCGTTCCACGGCCACAGCACCCTCGATGCCCTTCGTGGTGTGCTCGATGCGCTGACGGCGCAGGTGCGCGAGCACGCCGTCGACGTGGTGGTCATCGCGGGCGACGTGTTCGACTCGGCGACGCCGGCGGCCGCCTGCTACACGCTGCTCACGGAGGTTCTGGGCGAGCTCAGCGCCACGGGGGCGCAGATCGTAGTGACGAGCGGCAACCACGACAACGCGGCCCGCCTCGGATTCCTCTCGCCGCTGCTGCGCGACGGCATCCACGTGGTCACCGACCCCGCGCGCGTGGGCACCCCGATCACCCTCGAGGACAACCACGGTCCGGTCCACTTCTACGGCATCCCGTACCTCGAGCCGATCATCGTTCGCGGCGTGTGGCCGGGGGTCGAGCTGCGCTCGCAGCAGCACGCCATCGACCACGCGATGACCCTCATCAGCGCCGACCGCGCCGAGCGCGGCGGTCGCTCGGTCGTGGTGTCGCACTGCTTCACCGCCGGTGTCGAGGCGACGGGGGGAGTGGAGCGCGAGATTCGCCAGGGCTCGCTCGATGTGGTGCCGGTCAGCGCCTTCGACGGCCCGGATTACGTCGCCCTCGGCCACATCCACGGCCGCAACCAGCTCGCTCCGCACATCCGTTACAGCGGCGCGCCCCTGCACTACAGCTTCGGCGAGGGCAGCAAGCCCCGTGGATCGTGGCTCGTCGACCTCGACGCCACCGGTTTCGCCTCGGCCGAATGGCTCGATCTGCCCGTGCCGCGGCCGCTGGTCAGCCTGCGCGGCACCCTCGAGGAGCTTCTCACCGAGGCCGCGCACGACGCCCACGTGGATTCGTGGGTGTGCGCGATCCTCACCGATCCCACCCCGCAGGCCGAGCCCATGCGGCGCCTGCAGCAGCGCTTCGCTTTCTGCGCCACGATCCAGATGGATCCGCAGGGCCGGGCCGCCGATGACGGCCGGAGCTACCGCTCTCGTGTGAAGGAGGCCGTCAGCGACGTCGACCTCATCGACACGTTCCTGGACCACGTGCGAGACGGTGAGCGCGCCGACGATGCAGAGCGCGAGCTCATCAACGACGTCGTCACCGCCCGCCGCGTGCTGGTCAACGACATCGGGCAGAACGAGAAGGTGCCGGCGTGAGGATCCATCGCGTCGAGATCGCCGGCTTCGGGCCATTCCGGGAACGGCAGATCGTCGACCTCGACGCGTACGCCGCCGACGGCATCTTCCTCATCGCCGGCCGCACGGGCGCCGGCAAGTCGTCGATCCTCGACGCCATCTGCTTCGCGCTCTACGGCTCGGTGCCCCGCTACGAGACCGGCGACAAGCGCCTGCGCAGCGATCACGCCGAACCCGAGGACATCACCGAGGTCGTCCTCCAGTTCACCGCCGCGGGCCGCACGTGGCGCGTCACCCGCACGCCGGAATACGAGCGCCCCAAGAAGCGCGGCGACGGCACGACGACCGCCGCGCCGACCATCCGCATCGAAGAACTCGTCGACGACTCCTGGATCGGGCGCGCTGCCCGCGCGGTCGAAGCCGACCCGCTCATCGCCGACATCATCGGCCTCAGCAAGCAGCAGTTCCTGCAGGTGATCCTGCTCGCGCAGGGCCGCTTCGCCCGCTTCCTGCTCGCCAAGAACGACGAGCGCCAGGCGCTGCTGCGCACCCTGTTCGGCACCAAGCGCTTCGAAGACTACGAGAAGTCGCTGGACGACCAGCGCAAGGCCGCCGAGGCCCGCGCCGACAACCAGAGCCGTGGCCTCGACGTGCAGGTCGACCACGCCGCCGAGATCGCCGGATCCCTCGTCGAACCGCTCGCCGACGGCACTCCGCTGGCCGAGCGGATCGAATGGACCGTCCGCACGGCGCTCGTCGCCCGCCACGCCGCGGAGGAGACGGATGCGGCGCGCCAGCAGGCGCAGAAGGCCCTGGCCGCGGCGGAGACCGAGCATCGCGAGCGGGAGAGCCAGCGCGAGAAGCAGGAGAAGCTCGCCGGGCTGCGGACGGCGTTCACCGCGCTCGACGCGCGTGCGGGCGAGATCGACGAGCTGCGCTCCGAGCGGGACGCCGCGCTGCGGGCGGAGCCCGTGCGCGGCGCCCGCGACACCGTCGCCCGGGCGCTGACCGCCCTCGACGCGGCGAACGACGCGCTCGACGCGGCGCGCGATGCGTGGAGCGACAGGCACCCCGACGAGGCGCCCGGCGGTGGGGCCGAGGTGGCCGAGCTCGAGGAGTTCGTATCGGCGGCGCAGCAGCGTATCGGCGCGTGGGGTCCGCTGAAGCAGATCGAGGCCCGGCTGGATGCCGACGCCCGTGCGCTGGAGGAGCTCGAGGTCTCGCTCGCCGCGGCGGTGGAGCAGGCGACGGCGCTCGAGGAGCGCTCGGCAGCCCTGCCCGCGGAGGTCGAGCGGGTGCGTGGCGAGATCGACGCCGCGACCGCCCTGGCCGCGACCGTCGACATCCGCGCGCACGATGTCGCCGCGCTCGAAGCACAGCTCGTCGCGGCGCAGTCGGTGGCGACGCTCGCCGGCGCGCAGCGCGTTGCGCTCGACGACGCGCAGGACGCCAAGGCGCGCCGCGACGAGATCGAAGCCCGCCTCGACGACCTGCGCCGCCGCCGTCTCGCCGGCATGGCCGGGGAGCTGGCCGCCGCGCTCGTCGACGGCGAGGCCTGCACCGTGTGCGGCTCGACGTCGCACCCCGTCCCCGCCGCGCGTGCCGACGACGCCGTCACCGCCGACGACGTCGAGCAGGCCGACGCCGAGCGCGCGGTCGCGAGCGACGCCTACGAGGCTGCAAACGCCGCGCTCAACGACGCCACTCGCGCGCACGAGGACGCCGTCAAGGACGCCGGGGGCCGGTCGGTCGACGCCCTCACCGCCGACCTCGAGGCCGCGCGCGCCGCCCTCGCCGCCGCGCGCGCCGCCGCCGACCGCACGCAGAAGCTCGCCGGGAAGCGCACCGCCCTCGAGGCCGAGGCCGCGCGGCACACCGCCGAGCGCGACGAGCTCACGGCCCGCCGCAGCGACCTCCGGGCACGCATCGAAGCCGCCACCGCCGCCCTCTCGCAGAACCGCGCCTCCGTGGCCGACGCGCGCGGCGCGTCCGCGTCGGTCGCCGAGCGCATCGACGTCGAGCAGGCTCTCGTCCGCCTCGCCACGGCCCTCATCGCGGCGCACTCCGAGGCCGGCCGCGCCGAGCGCAGCGCCGTCGATGCGGGAGCCGCGCTCGAGGCCGCGGTGCGCGAGGCCGGCTTCGACGCACCCGACCAGGCCCTTGCCGCCCTGCGAGACGCGGGTAGCCGCGCCGCGCTCGACGAGCGCATCCAGAGCCACGACACCGATCTCGCCGCCACCAAACGCGGCCTGCTCGAACTAGAGCTCGAGATGCTGCCGGATGAGCCCGTCGACACCGCCGCCAGCGCGGCCGCCTTCGCCGAGGCGAAGACCGCGTGGGAGGCGGCCGTCGCGGCGGGCACCAGTGCCGCCCAGCGCGCACAGGCGCTCGAATCCGCTGTCGCGAGGATCGAGAAGGACTACGCGCAGATCGCCGACCTGCGAGCCGAAGCCGACCGCATCAAGCGCCTCGCCGACACCATCGCCGGACGCGCTCACAACACCAAGCGCATGAAGCTCGAGACCTTCGTCCTCGCCGCCGAGCTGGAGGAGATCGTGCAGCAGGCGAACATCCGCCTCGGCGACATGTCGGGCGGCCGCTACCGCCTGCAGCACACCGACGCCCTCGCCGCCCGCGGCGCCCAGTCGGGCCTCGGGCTCGAGGTCATGGACAGCTTCACCGGCCGCGCCCGGCCAGCCCCCTCGCTGTCGGGCGGCGAGACATTCCTCGCCTCGCTCGCCCTCGCGCTGGGACTCGCGGAGGTCGTCACCAACCGCGCCGGCGGCATCAAGCTCGACACCCTCTTCATCGACGAGGGCTTCGGATCGCTCGACGCCGAGACCCTCGACACCGCGATGCAGGTGCTCGACGAGCTGCGCTCCGGCGGCCGCACTGTCGGCATCATCAGCCATGTCGAGGCCATGAAGGAGCAGATCCCCGCCCAGCTGCGCGTCGAGCAGACCTCGCACGGGTGGAGCGTGGTGAGGCAGGGTTGACGCCATGAACACACGGAGAGTCATCGGATCGGTGCTCGTCGGCGCCGCGGCCCTCGTGTACGGGGCCTCGCCTATCGACATCATCCCCGAGCTGCTCGGGCCCATCGGGCTCGCCGACGACGCGGCCGTTATGGTCGGCGCCGGCCTGACGATCTGGCGGATGCTCCGCCATCGCAAGCCCAAGTAGGCTCGAGGTATGAAGACCGAGTCGATCTGGACCATCGTCGGGGTCGTGATCGCCGTGGCGATCGCGTGGTTCCTGGTCGAAGTGGTGCTCTCCGTCATGTGGCTGTTCGCCAAGATCGCCGCCGTCATCTTCGTCGCGGTGATCGTCTACTTCGCCCTGCACGCGCTGTTCAAGCGCTCGAAGAGCTGACGTGGACTTTCCGCCCCTGGCCGCCCAGTTCACGATCTCGCTGCCCGGCTGGGTCCGGGACGAACTGGCGGACGTGCCCGAGGTGATCCCGAGCCGCGACGAGCGCATCGCCGTCGTCAACCGGCTCGCCGACCGCAACTGGCGCGAGGGCAACGGCGGTCCGTTCGCGGCCATGATCGCCGAAACCGCCACCGGGCGGATCGTCTCCGTCGGCGTCAACGTCGTCCTCGCCACCAACATCTCGCTCGGCCACGCCGAGGTCACCGCCATCGGCATGGCCCAGACGCGCCTGGGCACCTGGGACCTCGGAGGCGACGGGCAACCCGAGCACGAGCTGCTCGTCAACTGGCGCCCCTGCGTGCAGTGCTACGGGGCGACGATGTGGTCCGGCATCCGCACCCTGGTGATCGCCGGATCCGGCCCGGAGTGCGAAGACCTCACGACCTTCGACGAGGGCCCCATGATCGACGACTGGGCCGGGGCGTTCGAGGCACGCGGGATCCGCGTGATCCAGGATCTGCGACGCGACGAGGCCGTCGACGTGTTCCGCGCGTATCGCGCGGCGGTCGAGTCGGGCGGCGTCACGGTCTACAACGCCCGCGCCGCGGACTGACCCGCGCCGCCGGGGGCGTTTCGACTCGCTTCGCTCGCTCAACGAGCGAGGGGGCGAGGGGGAGCGAGGCGGCCCGGTGGGTGAGGTCAGCGGCGGACGCGGTCGAGCGTGACCGGGTCGAGGATCACGCGGCGGTGATCGCGGATCCAGATCACGCCGTGCTCGCGGCGCTCGGCACGGGTGGCGAAGCGGTAGCGGTACGAGACGACACGGATCCAGCGGGGCCGCTCGCCGCCGAACGGGTCGTCGCGCAGCAGGCGCAGGGTCGGGCGATCCGCCTCCAGCAGCTTCACCACCAGTGACTGGAACCAGCCCTCGAGGTGACGCCCGAGCGGGAGGAACCACATCAGCCAGTCGAGCCGCAGGTGGTACGGCGCGAACTGCGGCGGCACCCGCCGCTGATCACCCGGCTTGCCCTTGAAGCCGTACTCTCGCCAGTCGGCCCGCGTGGGGTCCTCGCTCGCCGTGCCCTCGATGATCCACTCGACGCGCCGCTTCGTCACGGTGCCGAACGCCCCGTACGCATTGGCGAGGTTCCAGCGGTTGAACGCGGCGTTCATCCGCTGATCCCGCGAGGCGAGGTTGCGGGCCGGCGCCCAGCTCAGCACGAGGTACAGGGCCGTCACCGCGAGGGTCACAATGAGCCAGTACAGCGGGATGCCATCGGTCGCGCCCCCGACACCGGGCACCGCGATCGCCGAGACCGCGAGCACGATCGTCGACCAGTTCAGCCATGCGAAGTTGCCGGTCACCACGAGCCACAGCTGGGAGAGGATCAGAATCGCGGCCGCGCCCGCCCCGATCAGCTGCGGCACGCGATCCGGGACCCACAGACCCAGGATCGGCGCGAGCAGCAGCCACGGGATCAGGAGCTGCGCGACGTGGTTGCCGATCACCTCGCCCTTGTGCACCCAGCGCGGCAGCAGGTGCGCCTGACGGCTGAGCGGATTGGGCATCGGCTGCGTCTCGTGGTGATAGGTCAGCGCGGTCAGGTCGCGCCATTCGCGGCCGCCGCGCATCTTGATCATCCCCGCGCCGAACTCGAGACGGAATACGAGCCACCAGAACAGCACCACGATGTGCACGGGCGGCGGCTCGTGCGCCGAACCGAGGAACGCCGCCAGGAACCCGGCCTCGAGCAGCAGCATCTCCCATCCGAAGCCGTAGAACGTCTGCCCGATCGACATCACCGACATGTACCCGAGCCACAGCGCCAGGAAGCACAGCATCGGCACCCACGACGGGCCGAGCTGGGGGACGCCCAGGATCAGCGCGAGCGCGACGAGCATGCCGGCCACGCAGAGCGCGCGGAGGCGCCCGTCGGTGTAGCGGATCCAGCGGAACAGCGTCGGGTTCAGGCGCTTCGACCTGCCCGCCCAGTCGAGCAGCTCGGGCGCGGGAAGCAGGCCGCGCTCGCCGAGCAGCGCCGGGAACTGGTTGAGCGTCGACGTGAAGGCGATCAGGTACAGCGCCGCGATGCCTCGCTGCAGCACCTCGCGGGCGAGCTGGAAGTCGACAGCGGCGAACCCGTCCATGGGGGCAGGCTACGGCCGCGCACGGTCGGGCGCTCGGGGCTTGACGCGCGCGGGCGCGGGGAGCCGGAGCGCCCCGGGAAGGTGTGGGGCGTTTCGACTCGCTTCGCTCGCTCAACGAGCGAAGGAGGCGAGCGGGTCGGGGGCGCGCGCGACCCGCGGCGGGCGCCGCGGGTCAGTCGGCGAACTGGGGGAGGGCCTCGTCGAGCTCGGAGAGCCACACCCGCGCATTGCCGTCGGACGGCGCACGCCAGTCGCCGCGCGGCGAGAGCGAGCCCGAGGGGGCGACCTTCGGGCCGTTGGGGATGGCCGAGCGCTTGAACTGCGCGAAGCCGAAGAAGCGCTTCAGGAAGACCTTCTCCCACCGCACGATCGTCTCGAGGTCGTACGCGTAACGATCCTGATCCGGGAACCCGGGAGGCCAGGCGCCGGCGTGCGCGTCCGACCAGGCGTGCTGGGCGAGGAAGGCGATCTTCGACGGGCGGAACCCGAAGCGCAGGATGTGGTGCAGCGAGAAGTCGTGCAGGGCGTAGGGGCCGATGGTCGACTCGGTCGACTGCACCTGGCCGTCCTGCCCCGCGGGGACGAGCTCGGGGCTGATCTCGGTGTCGAGCACCGACTGCAGCACCTCGGCCTCCTCGGGAGAGACGCCCTGCTCGGATCCGTGCGCCACGACCCAGCGGATCAGGTGCTGGATCAGGGTCTTCGGCACCCCCGCGTTCACGGCGTAGTGACTCATGTGATCGCCGACGCCGTACGTCGCCCAGCCGAGCGACAGCTCGGACAGGTCGGACGTGCCGATCACCATGCCGTTGTGGTGGTTGGCGAGGCGGAAGAGGTAATCGGTGCGCATGCCCGCCTGCACGTTCTCGAACGTCACGTCGTACACCGGCTCGCCCCGGCCGAACGGGTGCCCGAGCTGCGTGAGCATCTCGGTCGCCGCCGGGCGGATGTCGATCGTCTCGATCGAGGCGCCCACCGATTCGGCCAGTCGGATGGCGTTCGACTTGGTGTGGTCGCTGGTCGCGAAGCCGGGCATCGTGTACGCCAGGATGTCCTTGCGCGGGCGGCCCATCCGGTCCATGGCCCGCGCGACCACGAGCAGCGCGTGGGTCGAGTCGAGGCCGCCCGAGACGCCGATCACGGGCTTCGGGTCGCCGATCGCCTGCATGCGCTGGATGAGGCCGGACACCTGGATGTTGAACGCCTCGTAGCAGTCCTGCGCCAGGCGGGCCGGGTCGTCCGGCACGAACGGGAAGCGGTCGATCTGACGGCGGAGCCCGACGTCGCCGGTCGGCGGGGCCAGTTCGAACCGGATCGTGCGGAACTGCGTGTGCGCGTCGAACGTGCGCCGGTTGTCGTCGAAGGTGCCCTGGCGGATCCGATCCTGACGCAGCTTGTCGAGGTCGACGTCGGCGATCGAGCGGCGAGGGCCGTCCGGGAAGCGCTCGGTCTCGTCGAGCAGGTTGCCCGTCTCGTAGATCATCGTCTGGCCGTCCCACGACACGTCGTTGGTCGACTCGCCCATGCCGGCGGCGGCATACGCGTACGCGGCGAGGCCGCGCAGCGACTGCGACTTCACGAGATCCTTGCGGTCCTCCGCACGTGCGATCGTGATCGGGCTGCCGCTGAGGTTCAGCAGCACGGTCGCACCGGCCAGCGCGGCGGTGGCCGACGGCGGGATCGGCACCCAGACGTCCTCGCACACCTCGGCGTGCACCACGAGGCCCGGCACGTCGGTGGCCTCGAACAGCAGGTCGGGCCCGAACGGCACCTCGGCGCCGGCCACGGTGATCGTGCCGCGCTGGTCATCGCCGGGGGCGTACCAGCGCCGCTCGTAGAACTCGCGGTAGGTGGGCAGGTACGACTTCGGCGCGACGCCGAGCACCGCGCCGCGGTGGATGATCACCGCGCAGTTGTAGATGCGGTTGCCGTGCGCGAGCGGGGCGCCCACGACCAGCATCGGCAGCAGGTCGGCCGACTCCCTCGCGATGCGCGCGATGGCCTCCTCGACACCGTCGAGCAGCGCGTCCTGCATCACCAGGTCGTCGATGGAGTAGCCCGACAGGCACAGCTCGGGGAAGACGGCGACGGCGACCGACTCGTTGTGACGCTCCCGCGCGCTGTCGAGCACGTGCTGCGCGTTGGTGGCCGGATCGGCGATCGCCAGCGGGATCGTGCACGCGGCGATGCGGGCGAAGCCATGGCGGTAGGCGCTGGAGAAGTCGTAGTCGCTCACGGGGCCAGTCTGGCACGCACGTCAATCCGGTTCCCGGGGGCTTGCGCGCCGGGTGAGAATCGTCTCAGGCGTCGAAGGGAGCCCCACCGCATGCGCATCTCCGTGGTCGTGCCGGTCCGCGATGATGCGCGGCCGCTCGAGCGCTGCCTGGCGGCGCTGGCGGCCCAGACGAGGTCGGCGGACGAGATCGTCGTCGTCGACAACGGCAGCAGCGACGACACGGCGCAGGTGGCGCGCGCCGCCGGTGCGCGTGTGGTCGGCGAGCCCGTGCGCGGCATCCCCCGCGCGGCCTCCACGGGCTACGACGCCGCCACGGGCGAGATCATCGCGCGGATCGACGCCGATACGGTGTGCCCGGCCGACTGGCTGGAGCGGATCGAGGAGCGCTTCGCCTCGGACCCCTCGCTCGACTTCCTCACGGGGGACGCCCGCTTCCCCGACAGCCCCCGCTGGCTCGACTGGCTGGGCCGGCACTGCTACGTCGGTGTGCTCTACGCCTGGCTCACGCCGCTGCTCGGCCACGCGCCGCTGTTCGGATCCAACTTCGCCATGCGCGCCGCCGCGTGGCGCGAGGTCGGCGGGGACGTGCACCGCGATCGGCGCGACATCCATGACGACCTCGACGTGGCCTTCCACGTGCGCCCCTGGATGACGGTGCGCCGCGACCGCGAGCTGATCGTCGGCATCTCGGACCGCGCGCTCACCTCGCCGGTCTCGTACGTGCGCCACGCGTGGTGGGTGGTGACGACCTGGCACCAGCACGGCTGGGCGGAAGCCCCCTGGCGCCGCTGGGCCCGGCGGGCGGCTGCCCGTGGCCGGGTGTCAGAGCAGGCGGCGGGCTGACGCCCACGCCGTCAGCTCGTGGCGGGACGACAGCTGTAGCTTCCGCAGCACCGCCGACACGTGCGACTCGACCGTCTTGATCGAGATGAACAGGTCGGTGGCGACCTCCTTGTACGCATAGCCCCGGGCGATGAGGCGCATGACCTCCTGCTCGCGGGCGGAGAGCCGGTCGAGCTCGTCGTCGGTCGCGGCCGTCTCGCCCGCGGCCGCCCCGAAGGCGTCGATGACGAACCCGGCCAGCCGCGGCGAGAACACGGCGTCGCCGTCGGCGACGGTCCGGACGGCGCGCGACACCTCGGAACCGGACGCGCCCTTGGTGATGTACCCGCGGGCGCCGGCTCGGATCACCCGCACGACGTCCTCGGCCGCATCCGAGACGCTCAGCGCCAGGAACCGGGTGGCGGGCGAGAGGGGAGCGGCGATCCGCAGCACCTCGGCCCCGCCGATGGGATCGGACTCGGCGCCCGGAAGGTGCACGTCGAGCAGGACGACATCGGGCCGCGTCTCGGCGATCACCGCCACGGCCGACGGCACGTCGGCGGCCTCGCCGACCACGTCGATCCGGTGGTCGAGGTCGTGTCGCAGGCCGGATCGGAAGATCGAGTGGTCGTCGACGATGACCACACGCAGGGTCGGATCAGCCACGCGAGCCTCCCGCGGGGAAGCGGATGTGCACCTCGGTGCCGCCGCCGGCGCCCGGGGCCACCGTCGCCGATCCGCCGATGCGCCGCAGACGCCCGATGATCGACTCGCGCACCCCGAGGCGGTCCGGGGGCACATCGGCGGGCTCGAAACCAGGGCCGCGGTCGCGCACGTACACGTCGACCGATCCGGGCGCGCCCTCGATGTACACCGAGACCTCGCCCCCCGCGTGGCGGGCCGCGTTCAGCATTGCCTCGCGCGCGGCCGCCGCGACCTCGCCGCTGGCGCGCTCGGTGGACGTGCCCGCCGAGACCACGGTCATCACGACCTCGTAGTCGAGCTCGAGCGCCGACCCGTAGTCGCGGAGGTCGGTGGCGAGGTCGCTGTCGGCCGGGGTGTCGCCGTCGTACAGCCAGGCACGCAGCTCGCGCTCCTGCGCGCGTGCCAGACGACCGGCCTCGCTCGAGGCACCCGCGCGGTTCTGGATCAGGGCGAGCGTCTGCAGCACCGAGTCGTGCAGGTGCGCGGCCATCTCGGCCCTGTGCTCGTCGCGGATGGCGCTCACGCGGGCCGTCTGCAGCTCGTGGTACCGGGTGACGAGGTTCGGTGTCCAGATCAGCGCGGCGCACAGCATCGCGCCCAGCGCGCTGATGAGACCGGGCAGCGGGTAGCTGAAGGCACCCGACTGCGCGGCGTTGACGAACACCGGCACGGCGCCGAGGGCGAGCGCGGTGGCGACGAGGCGCACGGCGACATCGTGCCCCGCCCCGCGCGCCGGATCCGGCCGATCCAGGACGGCCGACCAGATGCCCGCCGCCAGCGAGGCCGCGACCGACACGTACACCGGGGCCAGCGAGGCCGGCGGCAGCCACGACACCGGGGCGTAGCTGTGCGGCCCGAGGCCCAGGATCAGCAACACCAGTGCCGCGGCCAGCAGCAGCCAGGCCACGGGGATCCGTCGCGTGGTGCGCGCCGTGCCCGCCTCAGCCGGGACGGTGGCCCACAGCCAGAGGTACAGCAGCGCCCCCGCACCCCAGATCGCGCTGGTCGCGATGAACAGCGCGCGCACCGCCGTCGTCGACCAGCCCAGGTGATGGGCCAGCCCCTCGGCGACGCCGGACAGCGCCGCCGCGCGCGGCCGAGCCAGGGGAGCGCGGGTGATCGTCGCGCTCGGGAGAACCGTCATGAGGCAATGCAATCATCTGCGCCCGGCTCACGCCCCGGTTCTCCGGGGCGGATCAGGGTTGTCCCTCATAGCCGGGCCGCGCCGGTTGCGGGCACGATCGAGTCATGACCGACAACACCGTGCCCGCCGACCGCGTCGAGGTCGCGCCCGAGCCGCCGCGGCCTCCCGCCGCGGACACCGAGGCGCGCTTCTTCCTCTGGCTGCGCTCGCTCGGCATCGTGCGCGACGACGGCTGGCTCGGCGGGGTGTGCGGCGCGATCGCGCAGCGCACCGGGGTCGATCCGCTGATCGTCCGCGGCATCGTCGTCGTCGTCACGGTGCTCGGGTTCCCCGCACTCTGGCTGTACGCGATCGCGTGGGCCCTGCTGCCGGACCGGGCCGGCCGGATCCCGCTGCAGATGCGCTCCGGCTCCGGCCCCGGGCTCGCCGGGGTGGCGCTCACGATCGTGGCCGCCCTGGTGACGACCTGGGCCGGCAACTCGTTCATCGAGCTGGTGGCGACCGTCGCCTACCCGGGCCGCTGGGTGTGGTCGTTCGTCGAGGCGAGCCTGTGGTTCGCCGGCATCGGCGCGGTCGCGGCGATCCTGATCCTCTTCCTGCGCCGCCGGTCGGCGCGACTCGAACTCCCCCACACGGGGGTCGACGGCGCGGTGTCGGGCACCGCCGCCGTCTCCGGCGGGGCGGCAGCGATTGTCGGGAATGGCGCCGCCCCGCCCTCACATCTCCCCGAGCCGGTCGAGCCCCTGGCCGACGCCCTCGCGTCCGCCGAGGAGCTCGACGTGTGGCGGGCGCAGCACGCCGCCTGGCGCGAACAGCACGACGCGTGGCGTCGCGCGCAGACCGACGGATCGGCCGCGGCCGAGGAGCGTGCGCGCCGGCAGGCCGAGTACGCGGCCTTCCGCGCCGAGGCCCGGCGGGTGCGTGCCGAGGCGCGGGCGATGCGCCCGCGCACCTCGATCGCGTTCGTGACCATCACGATCGGCGCCGCCGTGGTCGCGGCCACCGGCGTGTGGCTGGTCTTCCAGCCGCAGGCCGAGGAGCGCTCCGTGCAGGCGGCGGTGCTCGCCGCCGCCGCCGTCACCGCCGTGGCGATGATCGTCGCGGGGGCCCTCCGGCGCCGCAGCGGCTTCCTCGCCGCGATCACGATGATCCTGCTCCTCATCGGAGGCTCGGGACTGGCGACCTACCTCGTCGACGACATGATCGGCCCCGACCGCTACGTGCCGATGCCGGACGGCGATCAGGATCTCGCCCAGCCGTGGGGCCAGCTGACGCTGGACGTGGGCGGCCCGTACGACGAGAGCGGCGTGACGCGGATCGAGAAGGGCACCGGCACCGTGTGGATCACCGTGAACCCCGGCGTCGACGTCGAGTTCGAGACGACGTCCGAGACGGGCGGCGTGCTGGTGGAGAACTACAGCGACGACGGCCAGTTCCTCGACCAGGAGGCCGTCGACGCGCAGGGCGGCCGCTTCACGTGGTCGCACGACGATCCGCGCACCTCGCGGACGCGGACGATCATCCTCGATCAATCCGAGGTCGACGTGCACATCCAGACGTGGGGGGTCCAGAAGTGAGCGATCAGAGCATCAGCCGGCCGGGGATCCGCTGGCCCGGGATCGTCTGGGGAGCGCTCTTCGCGCTCGCCGCGGGGGCGGGGATCGCCCTGCTCGCGGTGCCGGAGCCGGATCAGGCCGTGGGCTGGATCCGTCCGCTGCTGTTCGAGCTGCGCCCCGAATGGTTCGGGGCGGTGGTGCCCCTGACCATCGGCGCCCTGGTGATCGCGCTGGGCGTGGTCTGGGTCGTGCAGCGTGGGCGCCGGTCCGAGGAGGCCCCCGCCGCCCCCACCCCGGGCGATTGAGCGGGGCGCCGGACCGGCTCGCCCGGGCGTCTGCGCCGGCGCCGGATGTCGGTGGGCCCGTCTAGCCTCGGGACGTGCGATACATCGAGTCCGAAGCCCGCGTCGTCTGGAGCGCCAGTGACCTGAAGGTCGCCGCCGAATGCGAGTTCGCGTGGCTGCGGGCCCTCGACCACAAGCTCGGACGTGTGCCGAAGGTCGACGAGCCCGAGGACGAGATGCTCGAGCGCGCCGCCCGGCTGGGCGACAAGCACGAGGAGGCGGTGCTCGCGGCCTACCGTGCGCAGTACGGCGCCGCCGTGGTCGAGGTCGAGCGGGCGTCGTCGTCCGATGCGGACGCCATGGCCGCCGCGCTCGCCGCGACGGCCGCCGGGCTGCAGGACCCGTCGGCGACGGTCGTCTTCCAGGCCGCGTTCTCCACCCCCGAGTTCGTCGGATTCGCCGACTTCCTGATCCGCGACGCCGATGGGCGCTGGCGGGTGCAGGATTCGAAGCTCGCCCGCCGCGCCAAGGTCACCGCGCTGATGCAGCTGGCCGCGTACGTCGACCAGCTCGACCGGCTCGGCATCCCGCGCTCGGACGAGGTCGACCTGCTGCTCGGCGACGGCACGACCTCGACGCACCAGGTGCACGATCTGCTGCCGCTGTACTTCGTGCGCCGCAACCGCCTGCGCGCCCTGATCGCCGACCGCCGCCTCGACCTCGGCGCCGAGGGGGAGCCCATCGCCTGGGCCGACCCGCGCGGCGACCTGGGCATCGTCGCCTGCGGACGCTGCGCCACGTGCGAGGAGCAGGTGGTCGCCACCCGCGACGTGCTGCTGGTCGCCGGTATGCGCCCCGTGCAGCGCGAGCGCCTGCGCGGAGCGGGCATCACCACGATCGACGAGCTCGCGGCCGCGCCGGAGGGCCCCGCGGGCATGAACCCCGAGGTGTTCGCCGGGCTGCGCACGCAGGCCCGCCTGCAGATCGCGTCGCCGGCGGGGGTGCCGGATCCGTCGGGCGAGAGCCCGCATGCCGCGCCGCTCTACGAGGTGGTGATGCCCGAGGCCCTGGCCACCATGCCGCGGCCGGATCTCGGCGACATCTTCTTCGACTTCGAGGGCGACCCGCTGTACACCGAGCCCGACGCCGCCGGCGACCGCTGGGGCATCGACTACCTGTTCGGCTGGACCGACATGCAGGAGCAGTACACCCCGCTCTGGGCACACAGCTTCGCCGCCGAGAAGCTCGCGCTCGAGCAGTTCTGCGATTTCGTCGCCGCCCGCCGCGCGGCCCACCCGGCGATGCACATCTACCACTACGCGCCCTACGAGCCCACGCATCTCGCGGCCATGGCCGCGCGCCACGGCGTGCGCGAGGCCGACGTGGATCGGATGCTGCGCGACGAGCTGTTCGTCGACCTGTACCCGATCGTGCGTCGCGCGCTGCGGGTGGGGTCGCGCTCGTATTCGATCAAGAAGCTCGAGCCGCTCTACATGGGCGACGAGGTGCGGACGCAGGACGTGCAGCAGGGCGGCGACTCGATTCTGCGGTACGTCGAGGCGCGGGAGCTGCTGGCCGAGGGCGACGAGGCCGCCGCCGAGACGATCCTCGACGACCTCGCCGATTACAACCGCTACGACTGCGTGTCGACGCGGCGCCTGCGCGACTGGCTTGTGCAGCGCGCGCGAGAGACGGGTGCGACCCCCGCCCGCCCCGACGAGCACGAGGCCTACACCTACAAGCCGTCCGATCTGGCGGTCGCGCTGACGGCGCGGGCCGCCGAGCGCGAGCCGCGGCATCCCGACACCGTCGCGCTGCGCCTCGGTGCCGCCGCCATCGACTACTACCCGCGTGAGGCCAAGACGTTCTGGCAGGGTCACTTCCAGCGTCTTCGCGAGCCGCTGTCGCTGTGGGCCGACACGCGTGACGTCATCGCCGTCGATGCCGCCCGCACCCGCGTGCTCGAGGACTGGGGGGTGCCCGAGGGCACTCGCGCCCGCGCGGTGCGTCGCGTCGTCGAGCTGCGCGGCGACCTCGCCCCCGGGACGCGCCTGAAGGAGGGGGTGCAGCCGTTCGCGCTGTACGCCCGTCCGGTGCCGTTCCCGACCGAGCTGTCCTCGCGCTGGATCCACGGGTTCCGCACCGTCGAGGTGATCGCCGAGCTGGACGACGGCGTGGTGATCACCGAGACGTCGATCGGGGGCGCCACCTGGGACGACCTGCCGATCGCCCTCACCCCCGCCGCGCCGCCCCAGGCCGGCAACCAGCAGAAATCGATCGACGCCTGGGCGCAGACCCTGCTCGCGGCGGGCGAGGGGTTCCCGGAGGATCCGGCGACCGACATCCTGCGCCGCCGCCCCCCGCGCACGCGCAGCGGCTCGCTTCCCGCCTCGACGGGCGACGACGTGGCGGCGATCGTCTCCGCGGTGCGCGACCTCGATCGCAGCTACCTCGCGGTGCAGGGCCCTCCCGGCACGGGCAAGACCTACGTCGGGTCTCATGTCATCGCCCGCCTGGTGCACGAGCACGGGTTCAAGGTCGGTGTGGTGGCGCAATCGCACGCCGTCGTCGAGAACATGCTCGACCGGGTCGTCGCCGCCGGCGTGCCCGCGTCGCTCGTCGGCAAGGCGCCGAAGTCCGGATCCGCGGGCGAGCCCCCGTCGTACACGGTGATCCAGAAGAACGGCCTGGCCGCCTTCACGTCCGAGCGGCCCGAGGGCTACGTCGTGGGCGGGACGGCGTGGGACTTCGCGCACGAGCAGCGGGTGTCCCGGGGCAGCCTCGACCTGCTGGTGATCGATGAGGCCGGGCAGTTCTCGCTGGCCTCGACGATCGCGGTCTCGCTCGCGGCCCCGCGCCTGCTGCTGCTCGGCGACCCGCAGCAGCTGCCGCAGGTGAGCCAGGGCACGCACCCGGAGCCCGTCGACACCTCGGCGCTGGGCTGGGTCATGGACGGCGAGCAGGTCATCCCCGCCACGCACGGCTACTTCCTCGCGAGCTCGTGGCGAATGCACCCCGCGGTCTCGGCCGCCGTCTCCGACCTCTCCTACGCCGGGCGCCTCGCGTCGCACGATGGGGCGGCGCAGCGCACCGTCGAGGGCATCGCGCCCGGCCTGCACGTCCTTCCCGTGCGACATCACGGCAACGCGACCGAATCGCCCGAGGAGGCCGCGGAGGTCGTGCGCATCGTGCGGGAGGTGCTGGGGCGCTCGTTCACGGACATCACCATCGGCGACGGCGGATCCGCCATCCCCTGCCCGCCGCGGCCGCTCACGCAGGCCGACGTGATCGTTGTGGCGCCCTACAACGCCCAGCAGCAGTGCGTCGAAGAGCACCTGGCCGCCGCGGGCTTCGGCGAGGTGCGCGTGGGAACGGTCGACCGGTTCCAGGGGCAGGAGGCCGCGGTCTCGATCGTCACGCTCGCCGCGTCCAGCGGGCGCGACGCCCCCCGGGGGTCCGACTTCCTGCTGCTGCAGAACCGCCTCAACGTCGCGGTCTCCCGCGCGATGGTGGCCGCGTACCTGATCCACTCGCCGGCCCTGCTCGACGACCTGCCCCGTCATGCCGACGGCGTCGCCCGGATGAGCGCCTTCGCCCGCCTCGTCGGCGCCGTGTAGCCCGGCGCCTGCAGAGCCCGGGCGGGGCCGTGAGTCCGTGTCGCGGTCCGCGTCAGGCGTAGCGCGTCCGCAGCAGTTCGCCCAGTCGCGCCAGCTCGGCCCGCACCTCGACCGGTTCGGTGACCTCCGCGACGGCGACCCACCCCGCGAGCTGCTCGGCGAGGGCGCCGGGGGTGTGCGCACGCGCCTCGACGATCGTGCGGCCGTCGGCGGCGGTGCCGCGGCGAGTGGCCTGGGCGCCGAAGCGCGCCACCAGCGCCCCCGCGGCGGCCGGCTCGACGAGCACCGTGGCGCTGGCCGAGCCGCGCAGGCCCTCGATCCGCTCGGACGCGTGTGGCCAGGCGCGTTCGAGGTCGAAATCCGCGTCACGCGGCAGCGTCTCCGGCCGCGGCGTCACCTGGGCGATGCGATCGATCCGGTACAGACGGGGATCCTCGTGGCGGCTCATTCCGCGGCGATGAGCCAGCAGATACCAGCGCGGCCCCTTGGCGGCCACCCCCAGCGGCGCGACGTCGACCGGATCGGCCGAGCCATAGGCCAGCGACAGGACGCGGCCCTGGGCGACGGCGGCCTGGAGCACCGGAAGCAGGATCGGCGTCTCGGCCTGCGCCTCGCCCCACGGCGCATCATCGCGCACGGTTGATCCGATCGCCCGCTCGGCCCCCTCGCGGAACGTCGCCGGCAGCGCCTGCAGCAGCTTCCGGATCGCCGCGCCCGCCTCGGCGGGGGCCCCGCGCGTCTGCCCGAGCAGCGCGAACAGCGCCGTCGCCTCGGGCTCGGTGAGCCCCGTGAGGTTGGTGCGCGCCCCGCCGAGCAGGCGCCAGCCGCCCGCGCGCCCGCGCTGCGGATACACGGGCACGCCCGCCGCGGCGAGGGCCTCGAGGTCCCGCCGCGCGGTCGCCACCGACACCTCGAGCTCTTCCGCGAGCTCCGCAGCGGTGACCGTCTCGCGCGACTGCAGCGCGAACAGGGCCCTCAGCAGTCGGTCGGCTCGCATGATCCGACGATGTCACAGAAAGTGATCAGAAGGTGAGCACTTTGAGGAGAAGGCTCGAGGAACGACGTGAGAGCCACGTCCGAGACGGGACAGGATCATGCTGCGAGGACTCGCGAATCTGAACGTCGTCGCCGACGACATGGCCGGCGCGGTCGAGTGGTACACCCGCGTGTTCGGCGAGCCGCCGTACTTCGTGCGACCCGAGACGGGCGACCCCCAGTACGCCGAGTGGCGGTTCGGCGACGATGCCGACGAGTTCGCCGTGATGGGCTCGGCGTACCGGCCCGCGCTCCCATCACCCGGCGGGATGCTGGTGTCGATCCACGTCGACGACATCCGCGCGGCCGTGGACTGGCTCACCGGACTCGGGGCGCGCACCGCCGATCCGATCATCGAGCGCGGCGGCGGGTTCTGGAGCGCCTCCGTCGCCGACCCGTTCGGCAACCTCCTCGGGCTGATCCAGAGCCCGCACTGGCGCGAGGCGCACGCCTAGCCGGCGCCCGGCGCCCGGCGTGCGGTGCGGGTCAGACGGTGCCGTACAGCCGGTCGCCGGCGTCGCCGAGGCCGGGCACGATGTAGCCCTTCTCGTTGAGGCGCTCGTCGAGCGCACCCAGCACGAGGGTGACGTTGCGGCCGTCGACCTGCTTGCGGATCGCCTCCACGCCCTCCGGCGAGCCGAGCAGGCACACCGCGGTGACCTCCTGCGCGCCGCGACGGAAGAGGAACTCGATGGCGGCGCCCAGCGATCCGCCGGTCGCGAGCATCGGGTCGAGCACAAAGCACTGGCGGTCGCTGAGGTCCTCGGGGAGGCGCTCGGCATAGGTGACGGGCTCGAAGGTGACCTCGTCGCGCGCCATGCCGAGGAAGCCGACCTCGGCCGTCGGGATCAGGGTGACCATGCCGTCGAGCATGCCCAGACCGGCGCGCAGGATCGGCACCACGAGCGGGCGAGGATCGCTGATCTTCACACCCGTCGTCTTCGTCACGGGGGTCTCGATCTCGCAGGGCTCGACGCGCACGTTGCGCGTGGCCTCGTACGCGAGCAGCGTCATCAGCTCGGAGGTGAGCTGGCGGAACACCGGCGACGGGGTGTTCTTGTCGCGGAGCACCGTGATCTTGTGCGTGATGAGCGGGTGGTCGGCGACGTGCAGGCGCATGGCATCAGGGTACCTGCCGTTCCCCGCGCGAACTCAAGGGAAACCGTAGGCTCGGAGGGTGATTCCGGATCCCGCCGACGACGCCGCCATGCGGCGCGCGCTCGCGCTCGCCGACGCCGCGGCGGCCGCCGGTGAGGTGCCCGTCGGGGCGCTTGTGCTCGGCCCCGGCGGCGAGGTGATCGGCGAGGGCCGCAACCGCCGCGAGCTCGACCACGACCCGTCGGCGCACGCGGAGGTGGTCGCCATGCGCGAGGCCGCCCGCGCGATCGGATCCTGGAACCTCGAGGGATGCACCCTGGTCGTCACGCTCGAACCCTGCCTCATGTGCGCGGGCACCCTGCTCCAGGCCCGGATCGGCCGCCTCGTGTTCGGGGCGTGGGACGAGAAGGCCGGCGCGACCGGATCCATGTACGACGTCGTCCGCGACCGCCGCCTGCCGTACCGCGCCGAGGTGATCGGCGGTGTGCGCGAGCCCGAGGCGCAGGCGCGGCTGCGCGCCTTCTTCGAGGCCCGCCGCTAGGCCGCGCGCCCCGCGATATCGCGCAGCGCGGGTTCGAGCTCGGGCCAGGCGAATGTGTATCCCGCGGCCTCGAGGCGCTCGGGGACCACCCACCGGCTCTTGAGCACCAGCTCGGGCTCGGTGCGCAGCGCCCACATCGCCGGCTCCAGCATCCACCGCCATGCGGGC